>NCAP01000114.1 GCA_002255495.1 Rhodospirillales bacterium 20-60-12
AATCTGGGCCATGACGATGCCTTCGCCTTCCACAAACGCTTCCTGCAATTCCTGCAAAACGGCGTAAGCGCACGCGGCTGGGTGCTGAAATGCCCCGATCACACATTCTCGCTCGATGCCATCCTGCACGCCTACCCCGATGCCCGCTTCGTCATCGTCCATCGCGACCCGGTGCGGGTCTTCGCCTCGGTCGCTCATCTCACCGAAGTGCTGCGCCGGCCGTTCCTGACCCAGATCGACCCTGCTGAAATCGGCACCCAAGTGTCATCGCGCTGGATCGAAGGGGCGCGCGCACTGGTCGAATTCGACCAGCGACCCGACATCGATGCCAGCCGCAAAGTTCACGTCCATTACGATGAACTCGTCGCTGACCCGATCGCCGCCGTGCAGAAAATCTACGCCCAATTCGCGATCAAAACCACGCCGCTCGCCCTCGCTTGCATGGATGAATTCCTCGCCGCCAAACCCGCTGGAGGCTACGCCCGCCATAAACGCTACTCAATCAGCCATTTCGGCATCAAAGCCGACGCCCTGCGCCGCCAATTCGCCCCCTATACCGAACATTTCCACATCAACCCCGGCAACCAAGCCGCCGTCTGAGGACGTGGAGGAGATGGGGGAGTAAGGCGGGGGGCTTTGCCCCCTCGACCCCCACCAGGGCATGATGCTCTGGACCCCGTAAGTTTGGCTCTGGCCCTACTCGCTTCCCCGTCCGCGCTCTCAGGCGGTGAGGGCTTGGCGGGCGGTTTGGTATTGGGTGATGAGACGGGCGATGAGGGTAGAGGCGGGTTCGATGGCTTTGATGGCACCGATACCTTGGCCGCAGCCCCAGATATCTTTCCAGGCTTTGGCTTTTGCGCCTTCGTGGAAGTTCATTTTCGAGGCGTCGCTTTCGGGCAGGTGGTCGGGGTCGAGGCCGGCGGCGATGATGGAGGGGCGCAGATAATTGCCGTGCACGCCGGTGAAGAGGTTGGTGTAGACGATATCATCGGCGTAGCCATCGACGATGGCTTGTTTATAGGCCTCCGAGGCGTTGGCTTCAGCGGTGGCGATGAAGGCTGAGCCGATATAACCCAGATCGGCACCCATGGCCTGGGCAGCGAGGACGGCCTGGCCGGTGGCGATGGAACCGGAGAGTGCCAGGGGGCCGGTAAACCATTCCCGAATTTCCTGGATCAGGGCAAAGGGCGAAAGGATGCCGGCATGACCGCCGGCGCCGGTGGCGACCGCGATGAGGCCATCCGCGCCTTTTTCGATGGCTTTATGGGCGAAGCGATTATTGATGATGTCATGCATGACGATGCCGCCATAGGAGTGCACGGCATGATTGACGTCTTCGCGGGCGCCGAGCGAGGTGATGACGATGGGGACTTTGTATTTGACGCAGATGGCGAGGTCATGTTCGAGGCGTTCATTGGACTTATGAACGATTTGATTGACCGCGAAGGGCGCTGCTTTACGGTCCGGATGGGTGGCATCCCAGGCGGCCAGCGCGTCGATGATGGTTTCGATCCAGACTTCCAGCTGGCCGGCCGGGCGGGCATTGAGGGCGGGGAACGAGCCGACGATGCCTGAGGTGCATTGGGCGATGACGAGATGAGGGTTGGAGACGATGAATAACGGGGCGGCGATGGCGGGGATCGCGAGGCGATCCTTCAAAATGGGAGGCAGGGACATTTTTTTCTCTCGGACGGACGGGCGACCGGTCAGCTTGTGCCGATCAGGATGCCTATTGCAAACACCAGAGCGCCGCCGAATGCAACCTGGATGGCGGCTGACCAGAGCGTCGTGTCCATATATTTCCAGCGGATCCAGGAAATGATACCGAGTTCGAGCACCACAACGGCGATGGCCAAGGTCAGAGCGGTGCGAAAATTATCGATCAAAAACGGCAAAGTATGGCCGAGCCCGCCAAGCGTTGTCATGGCGCCGGTGATCCCGCCGCGCGCCCAGGGCGTGCCGCGGCCGGTCAGTGAGCCGTCATCTGAGAGGGCTTCGGCGAAACCCATAGAGATGCCCGCACCGACCGAGGCGGCCATGCCGACCAGAAAGGCTTCATGGGGTTTGCCGGTGGCGAAGGCGGCCGCAAAAATCGGTGCCAGGGTTGAAACCGAGCCATCCATCAATCCGGCGAGGCCGGGCTGGACATAGCGGAGCACGAAATTGCGCTTGGCGGTCTCATCCTCGCTCTGGCGCACCGTCTGCGGCAGATTCTGTTCGACCAGTTGATCGGCTTTGTGTTCGTGACTTTCCTCGGCTTCGGCCAGATCGCCGAGCAATTTGCGGATTGAGGCATCGGTGGTGCGGCTGGCGGCGAGGCGATAGAAACGCTGGGTTTCCTGTTCCATGCTTTCCGCGAGACGCCGGACATCGTCGATTTTTGGTTTCGGCATTTGCCAGAACGGCTTGCGGGACAGGAAGCCCCGCACATCGGCCCGGCGGATGAGGGGAATATGTTCGCCGAATTTTTCGCGATAGAGATCGATCAGTGACCGCCGATGATCGCCTTCCTCGAGGGCCATTTCGCTGAACACGGTGGCAGAAGCAGGGAAGTCGGCGCGCAAGGATTCCGCGATATCGGAATAGATGCGGCCGTCCTCTTCCTCGCTGCCGATAGCCAGCGCCAGAATTTCACGTTCACTCAGATCAGAAAAATTTCTCATTCATCCCACTTGGCGCCGCTCCTCGATTTGGTCAAGGTTTGTGCCGGATGCAACGGATACTGACATTCATTTGCAATATAAAAGGGGCAATTTCATTGCGACTTTGCGCGGCCCGGTAAATCGGGCATGAAGGGGCGTATGGACAAATCGGCAGGTTTTTTAATGACCATCGACAAAACCATCTGCCCTTGCGGATCCGGCCTGCGGCGGGTGCGCTGTTGCGGGTTGGAGACGGCGGGCCTGCCCGACCCTGATCTGCTGGGTCCACTCGATGCACTGGCCGAGGAAGCGCGGCTCGCCCATGGCAGCGGCAAAATGCGTGAAGCCGAGCGGCATTTGTTGAAATTGCTGGATCTCGCGCCGAACCATCGCAACGGGCTGCGTTTGCTGTTTGAGATCAGGCGGGCCGAGGGCCGAAATCAGGCGGCGGAGACGCTCGTGCGGCGCCTGGCCGCGCTGCCGCCGATGCAGGCGGCGGCCCAGCTTTTATGGGCGCAATTGCTGATCGGGCTGGGCCGACACGCCGAGGCCCAGGGGCCGGCCAGCCAGGCACTCAGGCTCGCACCGAAGGATGCCAATGCGCATCATGTGATGGCGGTGATCTTCACCGAAACCAAGCGGCTGATCGCCGGCGAGCGGCATTACCGCGAGGCCATGCGACTACTGGACCGCGATGACGGAACGGTGCTGGGCAATCTCGCCTGGAATTTGAAATTGCAAGGCCGGCTCGATGAGGCGGCTGCCTTATATGATCAGGCGCTGGCGTTGCGGACGGATAATGCGCGCGGGCTGTGCGGGGCGGCGCAGGTCATGGCGGCGCGCGGCAATCTGCCCGCTGCCATCGCATTGGTCGACAAAGCGGTGGCGATGGCGCCCGATGACCGCACGGTGGGATTATTGCGCGGATTGATGGATTTGCGCGCCGGCCAGCCGCAGGGTTTGCTCGACCGGCTGGAGGCAACCGCGCAGAAACTTGCCCCCAATCCGCTGAGCCCGAGCGAGGCGGCCGCGCGCGGTTGGGCGCTCGACCGGCTGGGCCGGCATGACGAGGCGTTCGCCGCCTATCAGGCGGCGCGGGGTTTTCAGCGCGATCGGATGGGGTTGCGCTTTGATCCATCGGCGACCGAGGCGCGGCTTAATCGGTTGCGCGGCTTTTTCACC
Organism: Rhodospirillales bacterium 20-60-12; assembly: GCA_002255495.1. GTDB lineage: Bacteria > Pseudomonadota > Alphaproteobacteria > Acetobacterales > Acetobacteraceae > 20-60-12. Next base: position 3,825 of record NCAP01000114.1, read on the forward strand.
GCCGACCGGCTTGGGTTATTGCCGCGGGCGGCCTTGCCGGCCTTTCAGCCGGCGCCGATTTTCATCCTCGGCGTGCCACGTTCGGGCAGTTCGCTGCTTGAGCAGATTCTAACCCGGATTCCCGGCATCGAGCCGCTCGATGATCGGGGCCCGCTGCCTGATTTGGTGAAAATCGCGCCGAAGCTGGTCGAGGGCATGGGCGGGACGGAAACCGCCTATCCTGAAGCGCTGGGTGAGACGCTGATCGGCGAGGCGCGGGATATTCCGACCATGCTGGCCGGGCGCTATGTCGCCGCGATCCGCGCGCTCGGCGTGGCGGGGCCGGAGACGAAATATGTCACTGACCGTAACCCCGAGAATTTATGGCATATGGGGCTGATCGGGCTGATGTTCCCCAACGCGCCGATTATTCATGTGCTGCGCCACCCGCTCGATGTGGTGCTCTCGGGTTTTGCGCAGGACCGGCTCTATGACGGCCGGGCGGGCGTGTCGCTGATCAGCCTGGCACGGCTTTACGATATGCAGATGTCGATGATCCGGCATTATCGCGGGCAGATGACGTTGCGCTATTTGCCGGTGCGTTATGAGGATTTGGTGGAGAACCCGGTATCGACATTGGCCCGGCTATTCGCCTCGCTGAATATCAATGGCGACCCGACACCCTTGGTCAACGCGCCCGAGCGGATGCCGCTGCGCGCGACCTCGCACCAGATTTTGCATGAGCGGCTGCATGGCCGGAGCCTGTATCGGCACCGGCATCATATGGCGGCGTTGGAGGAGATTATGCCGGTGCTGCAACCCTGGATCGATGAGCTGGGCTATCATCAAGCCCAGGTTCAAGCAGCATGAGCGGGGTTGTGGCCGGCGGGCAGAAAACCACGCTCGGTGAGGTGCTCAACGAGATTAATCTGCTCGAGCGCGAGAATAAGCTCGACGAGGCCGACGGCTTGTCCGAACGCCTGCTCAAGGCGGCACCCGAGCATCCCCATGTGCTGCATGTGTCGGGCATTGTTGCGTATCGCAAAGGGCGGATTGATCAGGCGGTGGAGCGGATGGAGAAATCCATGGCGCTGGCGCCGACGATCGCACTTTATCCACGCAATATGTGCGAGATCTATCGCGGTGCCGGGCGGCTTGACGATGCTGTGGCAGCGGGACGCCGGGCGGTGGAATTATCGCCCGAGGACAGCCGGGCGCATTTCAATCTGGCCTTGATCCATTATGAGCGGCTCGAATTGGATGAGGCTTTGGCCTGCGCGGACCGGGCGCTGGCCTTGGATGGCGCTTTTGCCGAGGCGCATTTCGAGCGTGCCGAAGTGCTGCTGCTGGGCGGGCGAATGGCGGAAGGCTGGGAGAGCTATGAATGGCGCTTCAAGCTGAAACAGGCCGAAGGGATGCTACCGAAAACCGAAAAACCGCAATGGGATGGCTCAGCTTTGCCATCCGGGCGGTTGCTGATGGTGGCCGATCAGGGGTTTGGCGATTGCATTCAGTTCTCGCGCTATATCGACTGGGTGGCGGAGCGCGCGCCGGCGCCGATATTGGCGTGCAGCGCCGAACTCGTGCCGATATTGAAACAACTTCCCGGGTTTGGAAAAATTGTCACGCGCTGGGAGGCCACCGGCGAGTATGATGCGTATATCCCGCTATCGGGCCTGCCGCGCCTGGCCGGCACGGGGGTTGATAACGTGCCGAACAAAGTGCCGTATTTACGCCCCGCCGAGGCGCAGATTGAAGCATGGCGCAAGCGGCTTGATATTCTGGTGCCGCGCGGCTTGAAGCGCGTGGGCCTGGTTTGGGCCGGCCGGCCGACCCATAAGAACGACCGCAAGCGTTCGATGAAGCTCAGCCAGTTCGCACCTCTTATGGCGCGCGACGATATTGCCATCATCACCGTGCAGAAGGGTGATTCGATCGCTCAGGTGGGCAGTTATTACGGCCGCGCACCGTTGATCAATCTGGGCCCTGATATTCAGGATTTCACCGAAACGATGGCGATTCTGGAAAGCATCGACGTGCTGGTGACGGTCGACACCTCGGTCGCGCATCTGGCCGGCGCGGCGGGGCGGCCGGCTTATGTGATGCTGCCTTTCGCACCCGATTGGCGCTGGCTGATCAACCGCGATGATACGCCCTGGTACCCGTCCCTGACATTATTCCGCCAGACCAAGGCCTATGACTGGACCGGCGTGGTGGAGCGCGTGGTCGCGGCGATTTAGATTGTTGGCCGGCCGGGGCTCGGAAACATGGATTTTTCTTTGTTATTCCGGAGATGCCGCGTCCGATTAGATCAATATAGGTTGAGCTGGTTTCAAGCGAATCCAGCTCAACCTATATTGATCCAGTGGTGGGTCGCACAGGACGAGGCGGAGGCCACCAGTATTTTACTTTGCGTTTATACAAAATTTTGTATATCTTAAATTATGGTTGATACCGGCCGAAAATCGATCCTTAAATCTATCGAATTTTGGTTGATTCGCTTGATGAGCTGCGCAGTTTCCCCGAATCGGCAAGGCGGGATGCGGGATTTCAGCTCGATAGGGTTCAACGCGGCGAGGAACCGCAGGATTGGAAGCCGATGCCGTCGATCGGAACCGGTGTGCAAGAAATCAGGGTGCGGGACGAAGGCGATCAATACCGGGTGATTTATGTGGCCAAGCTGGCAGAGGCGATTTTTATTCTGCATTGCTTCCCTAAAAAGACCATGAAAACATCGAAATCTGACGTTGAGCTGGCGGCACGGCGTTATCGCAAATTGTTGTTGGAGTTGAAGACATGAGGCGGCAGAGATTTGATAGCGTATGGGACGCGATTGCGGACACATCACCGGAAGCGGCCAATTTGAAACTACGCTCAACGCTGATGATAATCCTTGAGAACCATATCAGGGCCAATCAGCTAACCCAGGCCCAGGCGGCCGAAAAATTTGGGGTGACACAGCCCCGTATGTCTGACCTGCTGCGTGGCAAAATCAATTTATTCAGCTTGGATACATTGGTGAACATGGCGGCGGCTGCTCAAATCGAACTGACACTGCATGCGAAGCCGCATGAGTTGGCCGATGCGGAGTAGGCGGAAGGTCAATCATTCGCAGCATGAGATCAATTTCATTGGTTTAGGTGGAGTCGCTTGACTCTACCTAAACCAATGAAATTGACCGATAAAATGAACATCGAGTGTATCGTTTCAAAACGATAACGCTCTACCCCTCCAGCACGGCTTCAACGCGGTCCCAGGCGAAGGCGATTTGGGCAAGATCGGTGCCGGCGACGCTCACGCTGCCGGTCGCCACGCGTTTGCCGCCCAGATGCTCATAAAACCAGCGTGCCGGATTATCCGCCAGCACCCACAGAAACAATGAGCGACATCCGAGCAACGCCAGATATTGGGCCGAGGCGCGGAACAGGCGGCGGCCGAGCCCGCGGTCTTTCCAATCATCGAGCACATAGAGCGTTTCGATCTCGCCATCGCCGAGTTGCAACTGGCGCGCCCGGCGGGCCGTGCTGAAGCCGACGATATGGGGGATTGCGTGGGGCAAGGCATCGCTGCCGGACGCAACAGCGACATTGACCCCGCTCTCGGCGCGGATGGCGCGTTCATAATAGGTCGATTGGCGGGCGGATGAGAGATTGGCCAGAAAATCATCCGGCAAAACACCCGGATAGGCGCTGCGCCAGGATGCCACATGCACCATGCCGATGCCTGTGGCATCGGCGGGGCGCGCGCGGCGAATGGCGATCACGCAACGCGTTCCAGGCAGGCGGCGAAAAACCCATCGGTATTATGGCGCAACGGGGTCAGCGACAAAGCCGGGCCATGCAAGGCGGCAGGCAGAGACCCGGCGATATCGACCCGCCGGAAGCCCGGGTGACGCTGTAAAAATCCGCTCATCTGCGCCTCGTTTTCCTCATCGAGTATCGAGCAGGTAGCATAGACCAAACGGCCGCCGATGCGCAGTAATTTTTGCGCGGTATCGAGAATCATCGCCTGTTTCGGCGCGATTTCAGCGAGATCGATCGGCCGCAACCGCAGCCGCCCATCGGGGTTGCGCCGCCAGGTGCCGGTGCCGGTGCATGGTGCGTCGATGAGCACCCGATCGAAACTGCCGGCCTGGCGCTTGGCCCATTTATCGCCCGGTTCGAGCAGATGCCGCTCGGCATTATGCACACCCGCCCGGCGCAGGCGCTTGATGGCGGCATCCAGACGCGGGGTGGACACATCGCAGGCGAAAATATGACCCTTATTTTCCATGGTCATGGCAATGGCGAGGGTTTTGCCCGCAGCACCGGCGCAATAATCGGCGACACGCTGACCCGGCTGCGCATCGACCACCATGGCCACGAGTTGGCTGCCCTCGTCCTGGATTTCGATCAGGCCCTCGCGGAACGCGGCACCGGCAGTGACCGATTGGCGCGCTTCAATGCGCAGGCCCCACGGGCTGAACGGGGTCGGCACGGCGGCCACACCCTCGCGGCGCAAGGCGGCGATGGCGTCGGCGCGCGAGCCTTTGAGGAGATTGACCCGCAGGTCGAGCGGCGCCTGGGTCGACATGGCGGCCAATTCAGCCTCCAGCCCGTTGCCGAATTTGGCGCGCAGCAAAGGCAGCACGAAATCGGGGATTTCGAGTTTGACATGCTCAGGCATGTTGGGGTGCTCGAGCGTGTGGCCGGCCATGCGTTCGAGCAGGGTTTTTTCGGCCTCCGACAAAGCCCCCGCCGCGTAGCGGCCATTGGCGAACAGAGCTTCCACTTTGCCCAGCGAATTGCCGCGCAGCAAAGATGCCACAGCAATGATCAGCCGCGGGGTTTGCTCCGCGCCATAATGGGTGAGCCACCAGCCCAGGCGCATACGTTCGCGCAGCACCGCCCAGACCATGACCGAAACATCGCGCCGGTCGGCACCGCCGATGAAGCGGCGATTGCGGAAGAATTCATTGGCCACCGCATCGGCGGGCCGGCGGTCGCTCTCGATCCCGCCCAGAAGTTCGATGGCGGCGGCAAGCCGCGCGGCTGGGGTCACTGGCTAATCCTGCCGGTAATTCGGGGCTTCGCGGGTGATCGCGACGTCATGCACATGGCTTTCGCGCAGACCTGCGCCGGTGATGCGGCGGAATTTCGCATCGGTTTGCAGGCTGGCGATGGTGCCGCATCCCGTATAGCCCATGCCCGCGCGCAAGCCGCCGACCAGTTGATGCACAACCCCGGCCAT
>NCAP01000115.1 GCA_002255495.1 Rhodospirillales bacterium 20-60-12
CCTCGCAAAACTAACCGCATGAGGGGGAGCGCCGGCAACCGAAACCCATTGCCACCATCGTCAAATGGCGCTGGAAAAATTACCAGGACAGGCTCCTAGGTGAATGAATTTGCTCGCCAAAATAGAACTAGAGTATTTTTCATAAAAGTGAAAAACCCTCTAAGGGTCCTGCCGCCGGCCGGAGCCGAGCATCGCCACACCAAAAATGGCCGACAGCACCGTAATGGTAATCACCATCAGCCGAATGAAATAAGCCGCATGGCGCGTCGAGGTTTCGGTCTCGGCCGCCAAACTCGTCGCGGCAAACAGCAACCCATCCTTGGCCGACGGCAAACCCGCAATATGCTTACGGTCCTCATGCGTGAGAAACGGCTTAATCTTGCTCAACGCCGCATCAATTGCCGTCTCGTCGCCACCGGCCAGCGCCTGATTGATGACCGTCTCCTGCCGCAGCGCCTGGATCGGCGGCACCGGCAGCGCAAACGTGCCGAACACGCCGATCAAGCCCGACATCGTAAACGCCATCAACATGAAACCGGCCCGGTTGGCCGCATTTGAACTCGCCACGAAATATTGATCCTCTGAGGTTAGATCTTGAATTATTCAGCAGTTTTTAGATATGTATATATCCACTCTAAACATACGCGCCCAGGCGATAACCATGGCCGATCGGTCCATGCCCCCGCCCAAACCCAGGCCCGTTGGCAATCGCGTCCTGCACATAATAACGCGCCCGCCGCACCGCATCCACCAACCCCATCCCCTGGCCCAACCCCGTGGCAATCGCCGAGGCCAATGTGCAGCCCGTGCCATGGGTATGCCGGGTCTCGATCCGGGGCAGGAAAAACTCCTCAACCCCCGCCGCCGAAACCAGAATATCGCTCAGCACCTTGCCCTGCCCATGGCCGCCCTTGATCAATACACAAGCAGCCCCCATCGCACGGATCGCCTCGCCGGCGGCTTTCATCTCGCCCGGCGTGCGCACCGCAAACCCCACCAGCGCCTGGGCCTCGAGCAAATTCGGCGTGACCAGACTGGCAAGCGGGATCAGCCGCCGCCGCAACGCCGCCACACCATCAGCCGGCAGCAACATCGCCCCGCTGGTCGAAACCATCACCGGATCCAGAATCACCTGCACCCCGGCCGCCTCGCCCAACAAAATCTCCGCCACCGCCCCAACCAGCTCGGCATCGCCCAGCATACCGAGCTTGATCGCATCCGCGCCGATATCGCCCAGCGTCATCGCCATCGACAGCCGGACGAAATGCGCCGGCATCCGTTCGATCGCCCGCACGCCCTCGCTATTCTGCGCCGTCACGGCGGTGATCGCGGTCATCCCATAGCCGCCGAGCGCCTGGATGGTCTTTATATCCGCCTCAATCCCCGCACCGCCCGATCCATCCGAACCGCCCACCGCGAGCACCCGTGCCAGGCTCATGATTCGTGGGCCGCAATCGCCGTGCAAAGCTGATCGACCAGCCGATAAATGAAATCCTGATCCTCACCCTCAGCCATCACCCTGATCAGCGGCTCAGTGCCCGAAGGGCGCACCAGCAGCCTCCCAGTGCTGCCCAGCGCCTGATTGGCCTGCTCGATGGCGTGCTGGATCGCGGGCGAGCCGAGCGGCGATGGCCCGCTGAAGCGCACATTGCGCAGCAATTGCGGCAACGGCGTAAACACCCGGCACGCCTCAGAGGCCGGCCGCCCATCGCGGATCAGCACCGCCAATATCTGCAAGGCGGCGATCAGCCCGTCGCCGGTCGTGGCAAAATCCGACAGGATCACATGCCCCGATTGCTCGCCGCCCAGATTGATCTTGCGCTCCCGCATCGCCTCGGCGACATACCGATCCCCCACCGCCGTGCGGTGCAAATCGAGCCCGATGCCCGCGAGATACCGCTCAAGCCCGAGATTCGACATCACGGTCGCCACAATGGCGGGAGATGAGAGCCTGCCATCGGCATGAAACGCGCGCGCGATCAAAGCCAGGATCTGGTCGCCATCGATCATCTCGCCGCGTTCATCGGCCAGAATCACCCGATCCGCGTCGCCATCCAGCGCGATGCCGATATGCGCGCCATGCTCCAGCACCGCAGCACAGAGATGATCCGGCGCGGTCGAGCCGCAGCCTTCATTGATGTTGAACCCGTTCGGATTGACACCGATCGGGATCAGTTCCGCACCCAATTCCCATAAGGCGGCAGGCGCGACTTTATAGGCCGCGCCGTTTGCGCAATCGAGCACGATGCGCAGCCCATCAAGCCGGAGCCCGCGCGGCAGGCTGGCTTTCGCCGCCTCGACATAGCGCCCCGCCGCATCGACCAGCCGCGAAGCCCGGCCCAGATGCCGCGCTCCGGCAAGGCGCGTGGACAAATCCTCGCCCATCAAGGCCTCGATTTCGGCTTCCGTCGCATCCGACAGCTTGGCGCCGTCGGGGCCGAATAATTTGATGCCGTTATCCTCGAATTTATTGTGCGAAGCCGAGATCACAACACCGAGATCGGCCCGCAAACTCCGCGTCAGCATGGCAATGGCCGGCGTCGGCAATGGCCCGGCCAGAATCACATCCATGCCCGCCCCGGTGAACCCCGCGGTCAAAGCCGGCTCCAGCATATAACCCGAAAGCCGCGTGTCCTTGCCGATAATGACCCGGTGCCGGTGGCTGCCGCGGGTGAACAGCAAGCCGGCGGCCTGGCCCAGGCGCAGCGCGACCTCGGCATTCATCGGCGCGATATTGGCGGTGCCGCGGATACCATCTGTGCCGAACAGGCGGCGGGCGGCGAGCGAATGCCCGGCAGGTGAGATACGATTCATCGCCACGTTCCACACCCGAACGGGAAAATGTTCAAGGGGCGGTGAGCGCCTGCCACACCCGAACCGCCTGCACGGTCTCGGCGACATCATGAACCCGCAGGATCGCCGCCCCCTGCTGCAGCGCATAAAGGCCGCAAGCCGCGGCAACGCCCGCAAAAGGTCGACATTCTGCGCGCCGATTTTGGCAAACCCGAATCCCGGATCGAGCGCGATCGCCGCATGCCCGATGCCCGCCGCCCGCGCCTCATCGCGCCGGCGCGCGAGTTCCGCCACAATGTCACGCGCGAGATCGGCGTAATGAGCCTGGCAATTCATCGTCGCCGGCGTGCCGCGCATATGCATCAGCACCACCGGGCAGCCGCGCGCTGCAACCAGGCCGGCCGAGCCCGGATCATGCCGCAATGCCGAGACGTCATTGACGATGCGCGCCCCCGCATCCAACGCCGCCGCCATCGTCACGGCGTTGCGGGTATCGACCGATATCACCGCCCCCTCCGCCGCCAGCGCTGCAATAGTCGGCAAAATCCGCGCCATCTCGACATCGGGCGGCACAATATCCGCCCCAGGCCGGGTACTTTCCCCGCCGACATCGAGAATATCCGCCCCCGCCGCCCGCATCGCCCGGCCACGCGCCACAGCATCTCCCAACCCGCCATCCGAGAATGAATCGGGGGTGACGTTGAGAATCCCCATGACGATCGGCCGCGTGAGATCAAACCCCGCCCAACAATTCATGCCATGCCGCCCCGAACCCGAGCCGCAGACAAAATCTCAATCAATTGGCGAGTTAATTGCATGGATAATCGCATGGATAATGTCATGCCCCCAGGTGAATCACTTCGCCCGCCTTCGTCAACCTGAGCCCGACCAACAGCCATGGCCACAGCCCGGGCAACAAGACCGCATCGCGCAACATTTCATTACGTTTGAGAGGGTCAAAATTACAAAATTTCACGGCATCAACGCATTATAACTTTCAGGCGCTCAATGATTATCAGCCACAATCACAAATTCATTTTCCTGCACAACCCGAAATGCGCGGGCACAAGCTTCCGTGAGGCGATCGCTTTTTATCATGACGACCCGATGCCCTTCTGGGGCTACACGACCGACCCCTATTGGGGCGGCATGGTCGATCTGGCGCATCTGCGCCTATGGGAAATTCAAATTCTCTATCCGGCCATATTCCATTGCCTTACGATTTATAATTCGCTGACATTCGTCCGCCCGCCGCTCGAACGTTTCATCTCGGCCTTCGGCTATCATCACAAAATGTTCCGTCCCGACATCGATCTGCCGTATCTCGACCGCACCGCTCAAATCGATCTGATCGAGCGCTTCATGAGCGAGACCTTAACCCGCGACGCTGTGCGCACCGATGTGCGCCTCGTGCATTTCTCGCCCCAATCCTGGTTCACTCGCCTGCCCGGCGGACAAATGATCCGCCATATCCTGCCGCTCACGCCCGATAATCTGAACACGCACAGCTTCACCCTGCTCGGCCTGCCGCGCGCGTATGTCGATCGGCAAAATCGCGGATCGGACGATCTCTCCCATCTCGCCGAACATCCCGCCGTGCAGGATTTCGTCGGGCAATTTTATCACCAGGATTTCGCGTTGTTTCAGAGCGACCCGGCACTCGCGAGCCTGACATCGCTGCCCGGATCATTGGGCGAGACCGCCTTCCCATGGGCCGGATGGACCGCCTGGTGAAGCATCGGCAACATCGTCGTGGGCGGCGTGATGCTGGTCAGTTGCGCCAGCGTCGCCTCCAACGTCCCGCTGAAACCCGGCTTGCTCACTGAATTCGCCCCCCCGGCAAAGACGCTCGGCAGGGCACCTGTGGCGCTGATCGGACTGGTCATTTCATACTCCTCTCTATCGGCTGCGTTGACGATACCGCGTGAATTGCACAGACCGTGCCAAACTGATGGGGCCGCGCCATGCCGAAACATTGAACACAGAGCGGCAAAATTTGCCCGCCCCACCACCGGATAAACCATTGCCCGGCAGATCGTGCCGCCCCATAAATAGTTCATGAAATTTCTGCCCCGCCCCGTCGATCTCATCAACGCATCGGTTCGCATCACCGGGCTGCGCGTCACCCGCAATCTGGCTTTTGGGCCCCTGCCCCGGCACCGGATGGATATTTACGCCCCGGCCGACGCCCACGCGAAATCGCCGGTCCTGATCTTTTTCTATGGCGGCTCCTGGCAGATGGGCGAGCGGGCGGATTATCGCTTCGTCGCCGCCAGCCTCGCCCGCGCCGGCATCATCGTCGCGGTCCCCGATTACCGGCTGCATCCCGAAACCGCCTTCCCCGGCTTCATCGAGGATGGCGCCCTGGCCACCGCCTGGATGGCACGCCATGCCGGTCGCTTCGGCGCCAACGGGCAAAACATCTTCCTCGCCGGCCACTCCGCTGGCGCCTATATCGCGCTGATGCTCGGGCTCGACCCGCAATGGCTGCGCGCGGCCGGTTATGAGCGGAAAAACCTCGCCGGTCTCATCGGCATTTCCGGCCCTTACGATTTCCTGCCGATCAAGGCCGCCGACATCAAGGCGGTCTTTGCCCCGGCCGCCGACCTCGCGCAAACCCAGCCGATCAATTTCGCCAATGACGAAGCGCCCCCCGCTCTGCTGGTCACCGGCGGTGCCGATACCACCGTGCTGCCGCGCAACAGCACCGCCGTCGCCGCCCGCCTGCGCGCCGCCGGCAGCGTGGTGGAAACCCGCATCTATCCCGGCATTGGGCATATCGGCATCATCTTATCCTGCCTGCCCTGGCTCACCTGGCGCGCACCCTTGCTGGCCGATATCGAGCAATTCATCGCCGCCGCCACCCAAGGCGAATTTGCCGGCTGCTATTCCGCCGCCGAGCGCGATATGGCAGGTTAAGCCTCGCATTCAGGGGCAGGCAATGACCGAGGACCAACTCTACCAAGGCAACCGGCGCTATTCATCCTGGTCACTGCGCGGCTGGCTCGCCGTCCGCCTCGCCGGGCTCGATGTGCAGGATACCGTCATCCCCCTGCAAGGCGGTGACACCGCGGCCATCAAAGCCGTCAGCCCGAGCGGCATGGTCCCCTATCTGGTCCATCAGGGTGCCGAAATTTGGGACAGCCTCGCGATTATCGAATATTGCGCCGAATTTCACCCCGCTTTATGGCCCGCCGACCGTATCGCCCGCGCCCACGCCCGCGCCATCGCCGCCGAGATGCATAGCGGCTTTCGCGCCTTGCGCCTGGCCATGCCGATGAATTTGATGCGCAGCCTCCCCGGTGTCGGTCAAACCCCCGACTCCCTGGCCGATATCGCCCGCATCGAGCAAATCTGGCACAGCACCGCCGCCCGCTTCGGCGCCGGCGGCCCCTTTCTGTTCGGCGCCGAACTGACCGGCGTAGACATCATGTTCGCACCGGTCTGCGCGCGCTTTTTAATCTATCAGCCACCCCTCTCCGCAGGCGGGCTTGCCTATATCAACGTCGTCCGCCAGCACAAACTCGTCGCCGCCTGGTACGACCTCGCCGCCGCCGAGCCAGCCTCCTGGCTCGTCGCCAAATATGAAGAGATCACATGACCCTGTTTCGCACCCCCCGCCTTCTTGCTCCCCGCCTACTTGCTCCCCGCCTACTTGCTTGCCTGGGCCTGATCAGCGCGGTCACTCTCACCGCCTCCGTCGGCCACGCCCAAAGCGCGCCCGGCGTCAGCGTCAATCACGGCTGGGCGCTGGCAACCGCGGCCGTGGGTGACCCGACGACCGGCTATTTCACCCTCACCAACACCGCCGGCACGCCCGACACGCTCACCAAAGCCGCCTGCCCGATCGCCGATCACACGATCATGCGCGACGCCACCGGCAAAACCATCGATCATCTGGTCATCGCACCAGGCCAGACCGTCATTTTCGGACCGCAAGGCCCGTCTCTGGCGCTCAGCGATACCCATTTCCAATTATTCCGCCACGCCGTGGTGCCGTGCAGCCTGGATTTCGAGCAATCCGGCGCGATCCAATTGATGCTCCATGTCGAGCCGAAAGACGCAACCGCCTACACCAAACCGATGGGAGAATGAGCATGGTCGCACAACTCACCCCAGCCGAACGCGCAAGCCTCGCCGACACACTCCCGCACTGGCAAGTCAGCGACGACGGCACATCGATCAACCGGCGCTTCACCTTCGCCGACTTCGCCCAGGCCTGGGGCTTCATGACCCATGTCGCCTTGATGGCCGAAAAACAGGACCATCATCCCGAATGGTCAAACGTCTATAACCGGGTCAGCATCACCCTGACCACCCACGACGCCGCAGGCCTCTCCGCCCGCGACGTCAAACTGGCCCTGGCCATCGACCAAATCGCGTAGCTCAAACGAAAAGATGTAAGCAGACAAGAATGTCTTTTTTGAAAAAAAGACAGCAAAAAACTTTTGCTATTTTGACCCCCGCCATGTCCCGGGCACGCTCCAAACACGCAAAATTTTCGGTGGTGTCGTAGTTTGAATTCCCCTCCCGGCCACGTCCGGCCGCAAACTGAAAGTCCAGTTTCCCCCGTCGGCTCCAAAACCCGCCCGTCCGCTCCCCACTTATTGCGGAAATTCAAACTGACCCACGGCCAAGTTTTTTGGTTCTTTTTGCTCACAAAAAGAAAGCATCCCAGAGCAACATCCGATCAGGTTGAATCGTAGATTCAACCTGATCGGATGTTGCTCGCCAAAATATAAGCTAGAGCGTTTCCGATTGATCGGAAAACGCTCTAACAAGAGCACGATGCGCGATCACGCACCCGCTCACCCCACAGCGAAAACCGGCATGGGAAAATCCTGCTGATTATAAAAATATTGCAAACTCGCATCAATATCCTGCCCTGTCGCCCGCACTTCAAGAAAAATCCGGTCATTTGCCGCATTGCCGTCGGCGATCAGCGCATCGGCCATGTCTGACAGGCTGGCGAGCATTTTCACCGTCACCTTGCCGCCGCCGGTGAATTGTGCACCGCCCGGATTTCGCGCGGCATTGATATATTGCCTGAGCACAGCACCCAAATTCGCGTTATCCATATTGCTGAAATAGGTATAAAGCAGTCCCGTATTGGGCGGATATTTCACCTTCTTGAACAAGGCGTACATCACCTCGCGAATCGTGATCATCTTGCCGCTCAATTTCAGCCATTTGATCAAATCCTCATACGGGATGGCGTAATTCTCCGCCGCCCGACCGGAAACCAAATCCGGCCGCAAATTGGAATAGGCATTCAACGATGCCGATGCCTGCGCGCCCGATCCGGTGAATTTCTTTTTCACAAAGCTCGCCGCGTGCGGAATGATGCCGGTCAGGCTCACCTGATGCCCCTCGGATTTGAGCATCAGCACATCAACGCCTTTCAACGTCTCAATCTGCACCAATAATTCCTGATACCCGTTCATGAACGCCCAGCCCTGCCCGGCCGACCGCCCCGCACCGCTCAAATGCGAACTTTTCCGGCCACGCAAATGCTGCTGAAAAGCAGTGTTCAGCGTCGTCATCTGGCCCAAACTGAGCCCCGACAGATCGATCAGATAAGTCCCCTTCTCGACCGGATGATGCAGCCAGCACGCCACATAAAGCGCCTGGAACGACGTCACACTCCAGCCCCCGGCCTGCGCCGTGGTCAATTGCGCATGCACCGAGCCTTGGCGCAAATTCGCCTGCAAAAAAGCCGTGACGGCGGCAATGGTCTGGAATTGCGGGCCAAAAATATCCCGGCAAGCCTGCCGATCAGCCGGATAGGGCCCACCGAGCAAATCCGCGATGCGTCCGCGCATGTAACACCCCCTCATTTTGTCTTTGAAATGTCGCGCTGCGGGCCACCACATACGGCCCTGATCACCGATCATGGCAACAGCCCGATCAAACGTAAAGTGAAATATACGGCGCGGTTACGCCGCCCCGCGCGGAGCCTCAATCACCAAAGGCCGCAGCGCGTCGGCAATACCGAAATCGCCGGGCAGACTGCCCTTGGGAAACAAGGTCGTCACATGCCCCATCTTGCGCCCCGGCCGCGCCTCCGCCTTGCCGTAAAGATGCGCGCACAACCCAGGCGTCGCCAGAATCGCCGGCCACAAAGCGGTATCCTCCGGCCCGACCAGATTCTTCATCACCGCATCGGCATGGCGCGTCGCCGGCGGCAAAGCCAGGCCCGCAATCGCGCGAATATGCATTTCGAACTGGCTGGCCGGACACGCCTCGATCGTCCAATGCCCCGAATTATGCGGCCTCGGCGCAATCTCATTGGCGACCAATCGCCCGTCTTTATCGAGAAATAATTCAATCGCGATCAACCCGACCAAATCGAGCTGGCCCGCGACCTGCAGCCCGATCTGCCGCGCCTGCTCCAAAATCCCCGGCGCAAACGGCGCGGGGGCCAGGGTCAGATCAAGAATATGGTCCCGGTGGCGGTTTTCCACCGCATCGAACGCGCTGGCCGTGCCATCGATCCCGCGCGCGACAATCACCGAACATTCGGCGGCGAAATCCACAAACCCTTCCAAAATCAACGGCTTCGGCGCCAGCGCCGCGAAAGCCCCGGCCGCATCCTCGGCGCGCCTGATCATCATCTGGCCCTTGCCGTCATAACCCAGCCGGGTGGTTTTCAGCACCGCCGGCAGCCCGATCCGCGCGATCGCCGCGTGCAAATCAGCCTCCGTTTGCACCGCCGCCCAAGGCGCGGTGGCAATGCCTGCCGCATTGAGAAAGGATTTCTCGGCAATCCGGTCCTGGCTGATGCGCAATATCGCCGGCCCCGGCCGCACCGGCTTCAGCGCATCGAGCAATTCCAGCCCCTCGGCGGAGACGTTTTCGAACTCGAACGTAATCACATCCACCGCCGCGGCAAAGCGCCGCAACGCATCACGATCCTCATAATCGGCCAGCGTGTGCGCGGCACAAACCTGCGCCGCCGGACTATCGGGCTCGGGCGAGAAGACATGGCAGCGATAACCCAGCCGCGCCGCCGCCAGCGCCGACATCCGGCCCAACTGACCGCCGCCGACAATGCCGATCACCGCGTTCGGCGGCAAAGCGAAATGCGTCAAGCCGGCTCATCCTCAGGGGTCAATGGCACGCGCGCCGTCTGTGCGGCCCGATATTCATCAAGCCTTGCGGCCAATGCCGGGTCACTCAGGGCCAGAATGGCGGCCGCCAGCAGCCCGGCATTGATCGCCCCGGGCTTGCCGATGGCCAACGTGCCCACCGGCACGCCCCCCGGCATCTGGACGATCGAATGCAGGCTATCAACACCGCGCAAGGCAGCCGATTCAACCGGCACGCCGAGCACCGGCAAAGCGGTCATCGAGGCCGCCATGCCCGGCAAATGCGCAGCCCCTCCCGCCCCGGCAATGATGATTTTCAACCCCCGGCCGCGCGCCGCATGGGCATAATCATAGAGCCTCTGGGGTGTCCGATGGGCCGAAACCACCTTCGCTTCATGCGCCACACCCAGTTCCGTCAGCACAGCGGCGGCGTGCTGCATGGTCGGCCAGTCAGACCGGCTGCCCATAATGATCCCGACCAACGCCACGGTCCCGCTCACGCGATGCTATCCGGAATGAGCCGGCTTTCCAGCCAGGAGATCTGGTCCTTGAGCGCCAATTTGCGCTTTTTCAGCCGCTGGACCTGCAATTGATCGATCGGCCCGGCCTCCGCAAGCCGGGCAATCACGGTATCCATATCGCGGTGCTCGCTACGCAGAGCGTGAAGTCGGCGCAGCAGACTGTCTCTGTCGGTCAACATGCCATCACGTCTAACGCAGAACCTTGCCCAAGGGAATCACCCGAATGAAATCTCAGCCACGGAGATGTTTTTCCACATGACAATTTCGCGGCAATGGCGTTATCATCCAAAACGGCGGTTCAACAGCCGCCGCGCGTTCGTTCACGAGCCACTCTAGGAGGTGCTATGAGCCTACAATCGCGCATCGAAGCTTTGCAAACCCGTCACGCCGGTCTTGAGACGCAACTCGCCGCCGAGGACCGCCGCCCCCGCCCCGATGACAGCGCCTTGGCCCGACTCAAGCTCGAAAAACTTCGATTGAAAGAGGAAATGTCGCGATTACGAGCCCGAACCGCCAGCGCCTGACGGCGCGCACCCTCGTCCATCCGGCCTAGAGCGTGGTGCGTGCTCACGCACCTGCTCTAGCCATATTTTTCCAACCAATTTCATTGGTTTGGCTGGAGTCAAGTGACTCCATCTAAACCAATATTGATCTAACCCACATCATCCCAGGCCAGACCGATCCGATCGGCCTGGCCTTTTCGATATCCGCTCACGCGCTGTGGTGCACCTCGGCCAGCCCATAAACCGGGGTGGGAATAACCTCCATCCGCGCCTTGATCTGCAAAGCGAGATACTTCGAATAATGCCGCGATTGATGTAAATTGCCGCCATGGAACCACAGCGCCTCCTGCCGCGTCGGCTTCCACATATTCCGCAATTCACCCTCCCACGGCCCAGGATCCTTCGTCGTCGCCGAACCAAAGCCCCAGCATTTACCCACCTTGTCGGCCACTTCCTGCGAGATCAGCCGCGCCGCCCAACCATTCATCGAGCCGTATCCCGTGGCATAGACGATCAAATCGGCGGGCAGAATCGTGCCATCACTCAGCACCACCTCATGGGGGCGAATTTCCGCCACATCGACGCGGCTTTTCAGCTT
>NCAP01000116.1 GCA_002255495.1 Rhodospirillales bacterium 20-60-12
GCCAGAGTGCCCGCGATGGAGAGCGGCACCGTGACGAAAGCGGCGATGGTGGGCACGATGCGGCCCATGAAAATCAGCACGACGGCAAGGACCAGGGCGATGGTGATGCCCATGGTCAATTGAATATCCGCGACACTGGCGCGAATAGTGGTGGTGCGATCGGTCAGGATTGATAATTTGATGTCGGCGGGGAGGAATTTTTCGACCTGCGGCAACACGCGCTTCACGCCATCGACGGTTTTGATGACGTTGGCAAAGGGTGTTTTCGTAATGGTGACGAGGATCGCCGGTTGCAGACCGTCACTTGCAGCAAGCCTGGTATTGGCAACACCATCGACGACTTGAGCGACATCGCCCAGACGCAGAATGGTTTTGCCGCTCGATTTGAGGATGATGCTGCGATAGGCGGCCGCATTGTGAAGCTGGCCGTTCACGGCTAGCATAGTTGATTGATCCGCCCCTTCGATCGCCCCCAGCGGTGCCAGCGAATTGGCGGTGCGGACGGCTTGGTACACATCCGCCGCGGTGAGGCCTGCGGCGGCAAGGGACGCGGGATTTGTGCGAATGCGCACCGCCGGAGATTGCCCGCCATCGAGTTGAACTTGCGCGACACCGGGCACCTGGGCGAGGCGCTGGGCGAGAATTGTGTTGGCGGAATCATAGATATCGCCAATATCGCGGGTTTTTGAGGTGAGTGCGATGGTCAGAACCGGCCGCGAGGCAGGGTTGAATTCGCGGTAATAAGGACGCGCCGGCAGATCACTGGGCAGGTTCGGGATGGCCGCATTGATGGCCGCTTGGACATCATGGGCGGCGCCGTTGATATCGCGATCGACCGAGAAGAGAATGATGACGGTGCTCGCACCTGTGGCATTGATCGAGGTGACATCGTCAATCCCTGGAATATGACCGATCTCGCGTTCCAGGGGTGCGGCGATGGTGCTGGCCATGGTGGCAGGATCGGCACCTGGCTGATTGGCGTCGACCACGATGGCCGGAACGGGAATGCTCGGGATGGGCGCGACCGGCAGTGCGCGATAGGACAGGATGCCCGCCACCATCAGCCCGATCCCCAGCAAGGCCGTGCCGATGGGACGCCTGATGAAGGGTGCTGAGATATTCACGTGGGCGCGGCCTGTGTGCCCGACCGCCTGGCACGCAGGCGCGTGCGATCGAGCGCCAGATAAACCACCGGCGTGGTAAAGAGCGTGAGCAATTGGCTCAAGAGCAAGCCACCGATGATGGTGATGCCGAGCGGGGTGCGTAATTCAGCGCCCGCACCGCCTTCGATGATCAATGGCAGGGCGCCGAACAAGGCGGCAAGCGTGGTCATCATGATCGGGCGGAAGCGGAGCAGGCAGGCCTCGGTGATGGCCGCTTCCGGTGACAGGCCGCGCACGCGTTCCGCCTCGATGGCGAAATCCACCATGATGATACCGTTTTTCTTGACGATGCCCATCAGCAACACAATGCCGACCAAGGCGACCAGGGTGAAATCGGTGCCGGTGAGTATCAAGGCGAGCAAGGCGCCGATGCCCGCAGAGGGCAGCGTGGAGAGAATGGTGATCGGGTGGATGGTACTTTCATACAGTACGCCCAGGACGATATAAATGACCAGCAGGGCAGCCGCGATCAGCCATGGTTCGGCGGCCAGGGCGGTTTGGAACGAAGCCGCGGCGCCGCTGAACGTGCCGGTGATGGAAGGCGGGACGCCAAGGCGGGCCTGGGTGCGGGTAATGGCTGATTCAGCGTTGCCGAGGGCGATGCCGGGTGCGAGATTGAAGCTGATTGTGACGGCGGGAAATTGATTCTCCCGCGTGATGACCAGCGGGGCCACACGCTGGCTGATCCGCGCCAGCTGCAATAGCGGAATCTGCTGGGTCACACCGTTAACGACATTGCCGGGGACATATAATTCGGCCAGGGCCGCGGGCGAGCGGCGGGCTTGCTTGTCCACCTCCAGGACTACGCGATATTGGTTGCTTTGCTGGTAAATTGTTGAAATTTGCCGTTGGCCGTAGGCATCGTAGAGAATATTCTCGATCGATTGCACGTTCACGCCAAGGCGCGCGGCGGCGGCGCGGTCGATTGCAACATAGGTTTCCACGCCGTCATTTTGCTGGTCGGTCGCGAGGTCTGTGAGTTGCGGCAGATGGGCCATTGCGGTTTCGATTTTAGCGCTCCAGAGCTGCAATTCCGCGCGATCGGTATCGGTGATGGTGTATTGAAACTGGGTCGGTGAGACGCGCGAGGACAAGGTGATATCCTGCACCGGCTGCAAGTAGAAACGCAGGCCCGGAATGGCGGTAAGGCCCGATTGCAATTGCGCCATCACGGCTGCGATTCCCGCGCGCCTGCCGATCGGCTTGAGGGTGATGGTCAAGCGCCCGGTATTGGGCGTGGGGTTGGTGACACCGGCGCCGAGCAGCGAGGTGACGCCGGCGACGGCATGGTTCGCGCGGATGACCGCGACGGCCTCGCTTTGCAATAGCGCCATCGCCGGCAGCGAGATGGCGGGTGCGCCTTGCGTGACCGCGACGATCTGGCCGGTATCCTCCTGCGGCAGTAAGGCTTTCGGCACGACCAGATAAAGCAGGATGGTGCCGGCGATGGTGGCGAGGAACAAGGCCATGACCAGGCCGCGATGGGCCAAGGTGCGTGCCAATGCCCGGCCATAGCTACGGCGCACGCGCAGCAGACCGGCATCGGCGTAGCGCGCCAGACGGCTGGGCCGCGACTCTGCCTGCGGACGCAGCAGCACGCCGCACATCATCGGCGTTAATGTCAGGGAGACGATAGCCGAGATGATGACCGCGACCGCCAACGTGACGGAAAACTCGCTGAACAGGCGGCCGATGATGCCGGGCATGAACAGCAAGGGGATGAACACGGCGATGAGCGATACGGTGAGCGAGACGATGGTGAAACCGATTTGCCGGGCGCCATGATAGGCGGCGGCCAGAGGAGATTCGCCGGCTTCGATGAAGCGAACGATATTCTCGATCATGACGATGGCATCATCGACCACGAAACCCGATGCGACCGTGAGCGCCATGAGTGAGAGATTATCGAGACCGTAGCCGAGAAATTTCATGACGGCGAATGTCGCGACGATGGACAGTGGCAGCGCCACCGCCGGGATGATGACCGCGCGCGGATGGGGTAGAAACAGGAAGATGACGAAAATCACCAGCAACGCCGAACTGATCAGGGCGATTTGCACATCATGCACGGATGCCTTGATGGTCGCGGTGCGATTGGCGATGATTTGCAGTTTTATCCCGGCCGGTAACGTGGCTTTCAAATCGGCAAGATTGTCGGTGATGGCGGCGACGGTGGCGACGATGTTGGCGCCAGGCTGGCGCTGGATATCGAGAATGACTGCGGGCTTGTTGTTATAATCAGCCAGGACGCTGTTATTTTCCAACCCGGGCGCCACAGTTCCGACCGCGGAGAGGCGCACGGGTGCCGCGTTATGATAGGCGATGATGACCTGGCGGTAGGCGGCGATGCTGTTGAGCTGATCATCGGCGCCGAGGGAGAAGGATTGCGCGGGGCCATCGAAACCGCCTTTGGCGCCGCTTTGATTGGCATTGGTGATGGCGGTGCGCACATCTTCGAGCGACAGACCGTAAGCGGCGAGGCGCGCGGGGTTGATGGCGATGCGCACCGCGCGGCGTAGGCCGCCTTCGGTCAAAACTTGGCCGACACCGACGATCTGGCTGAGTTGAGGCACCAGCAGACGGTCGGTATCGTTGGCGATATCGTAAAGCGGGATTGTATCGGAGGTGAGTGCCAGCGAGAGGATCGGTGCGTCGGCCGGATTGACCTTGGTGTAAACCGGTGGATATTGCAGGTTCTGCGGCAATGTGCCGGCCGCCGCGTTGATTGCGGCCTGGACATCCTGGGCCGCGGAATCCAGTGATCCCGTCAGGTCAAACCGCAATGTGATGGCGCTGGTGCCGGCGCTGCTGATGGAACTCATGGCGGCGAGGCCCGCCATTTCACCGAATTGCCGCTCGAGCGGGGCGGTGATGAGCTTGGAGATCGTATCGGGGTTGGCACCGGGCAGTTTGGTGGTGACCAGGATGGTCGGGAAATCAACTTCCGGCAGAGAGGCGACCGGCAGGGCGCGATAGCCCAATATGCCGGCGATCAGGAGTGCGATGGCGAGCAGGGCTGTCGCAACGGGGCGGGCGATGAAGGGGGCGGATATGTTCACGCCGACGGAACCGGTTTGACCTTTGCGCCATCTTTCAAGCGCGACCCGCCTTGGGTGATGATTTTTGTTCCCGCCGCGAGCCCCTGCTTGATGACGGCGATGGTCTCGCTGGTATCGCCCAGAGTGACCGGCTGGGCGCTGACGGTATCATCGGGGTGCAGAACATAGACATAGGGTCCTGAGGGTCCCTGGCGGACGGCCACGGGCGGGACGGTGATGGCCTGATCGTCGGTGCGGGCGAGCAGGCGGATATTGACGAACGCGCCGGGCCAGAGATGCGATTGTGGGTTGGGAAATTTGGCTTTCAGGGTCAGCGTGCCGGTATTGGCATTGACCTGATTATCGAGCACTTGCAGCACACCCCGGTCGAGCACAGGGGCAGTTGCGGGGTCGCCTTCGGCTGCGGCAATGACCGCGACCGGGCCTGCCTGCATCGCCGCCTGGATTTGCGGCAGATCCTGCTGAGGCAGGCTGAACAGCACCGAGATAGGGTGCAATGTGGTGATCACGACGATGCCGCTGGCCAAACTCGGTGTGACGATGTTTCCGGCGTTGACCTGCAAAATACCGGTGCGGCCGGAAATGGGGGCGGTGATTTTGGTGTAGCTGAGATTGGTCTGGGCGGTTTCGATGGCGGCTTCGTCCTGGGCGACGATCGCCTGGTCCTCCTGGACGGTGGCGTGGGCTGCGGCGGCTTGCTGGGCGGAGGTGTAATTTTGTTTGACCAGCAGATTATAGCGCGCGAGATCGGACCGGGCGTTGGCGAGATTGGCGAGGTCCTGGGCTTTTTTGGCCTCGGCCTGATCGAGGGCGGCCTGATAGGGGCGCGGGTCGATCTCGGCCAATGGCGCCCCGGCATCGACATGCTGGCCTTCATGGAACTGGATGGCGATGAGCGGGCCGGTGATCATGGGTTGCACTGTGACCGTGCGGTAAGCCTGCACTGTGCCGAGCGCTTCGAGATAAATGGGCACATTTTGCGTCTGCGCTGTGGCGATGCTGACCGGGACCGGCTGATCGTCGGGGTTGGGCGGCTTTGCCTTATGATGGCTCAGACGGAATGCAATGACCCCGACGAAGACCAATACGGCACCGGCCGCCAACCATTTTCTGCGCGTCATGAATTCCTAACCTTGCTGATCGGGGGTGGGCTTTACCCAACCGCCACCGAGCGCCTTGTATAAATTAACCGCCGCTAAAAAGCGCGCCAGACGCACTTGCACGAGTGTATTCTCATCGTTCAACAAGGTTTGCTGGGCGTTCAGTAAAATACTGACATCGATAATGCCGGCCTGTAATTGCGCCTGTGCCGCATTGACCGCCTGCTGTGCCCGATCGACCGCGATGGTCTGCAGATTTTCCTGCTCGGTCGCGAAATGCAAGGCGGTCAGTGCGTTATCGACATCGGTAAAAGCCTGGACGACGCTTTGCTCATATTGCGCGACATCCTGATGATAGGTCGCACGGTTGACAGCGAGCTGACCGGTGAGTTGGCCGCCTTCAAAAATAGGCTGGCTGAGCGAGGTTGCCGCATTGAGTAATATGCTGCCCGGTGCGAAAAGCATGTTCAGGGCATTGCTCTGATATCCGGCCGAGCCGGTGAGGCTGATGGTTGGGAAAAACGCCGCGATGGCGCTGCGGACATTTTCATTCGACGCCATCAGGGTCGCCTCTGATTGAGCGATATCGGGGCGGCGGCTGAGCAATTGTGCCGGCAGGCCGGGGGCGATGGCGGGGATGGTGAGGTTGTTCAGAGACCCGCCATGGACATGCAGAAATTCCGGTGCCTGGCCGGTCAATATGCCAAGGCCGATGATTTGCTGGCGCAATTGCGACTGCAAATTCGGGATATTCGCCCGCTCGCCGGCGACCAGGGCTTCCTGTTGGATGACGCTCGGCCCATCGACAATGCCGGCGGCCAATTCAGCGCGCAACTGGGCAAGAAGTTGTTCCGCTGCCGCTAGATTTTGCCGCGCAATTTGCAATTCATCCTGGTAGGCCAGCGCCTGGAACCAGGCGGTGGCAACGGCGGCTTCGGCGGTCAGTGCGACCGTGTCGCGGTTGAAGGCGGCGGCGGCTGCGTTGTCTTCGGCGGCACGCAGGGCATCGCGGTTTTTACCCCAGAAATCCAGCTCGTAGGACACCTGCAGCGAGGCGGCGAATTGCCGTGTATCGATATTCTTGCTGCCACGATTGGTGAAGGCGGAGAAACTGGAACTGGCGCTGCTGTTGGCCGAACCGCTGCCCGCCTGCTGGAAATTGCCACTGCCATTGCCGGTCAGTGACGGCAAGAGCGGCGCGCCGGAGACCTCGACCTGGGCATTGGCTTGTTCAAGCTGGGCGACGGCGATGCGCACCGAAAAATTATGGAGCCGCGCCTGGGCGATCAGGTGATCAAGTTCCGGTGAGCCGAATTGCTGCCACCAGCCCTGAGCCGGCCAATGCGGGGGCTGGTTTGCCGGACCAGCGGCAAAGTGCGGCGGCATGGGAAGCTGCGGTGCAGCATAGCGCGGTCCCACCGCGCAACCGGATAATGCGGCAATCAGACCTAACATCACGCAGCACGCGCGAGCCACGTGGGGTATCGATTTTTGTGCCGTCACAATCCGCCTTTGAAGCCCATGGACATGTTCGGACTCGAATCCGATATCGATCGTCCGTATCTCTACGGCATTGTTGATATATATGGCGATATGCCACCGGCGCTACCCCGCACAAAAATGACGGCGAACCGACAAATCTGTTGCTTTTGTGTCGTGATACGGTTGCAGGCGGAGAGTGCTTGTGCAAAAGAAAGATAAATCACAACAACATGATTTCATGGGGCGGGCAGATTTTGACCGATGCGATTCTTGCGACCAAGGGGCTCACGAAAGCCTTCAGAGGCTTCATGGCAGTGCAAGGGGTTGATCTGAACATCGCACAGGACAGTATTCATGCCCTGATTGGTCCGAACGGCGCCGGCAAGACAACCTGTTTTAATCTGCTGACCAAATTTCTCCAGCCGAGCGGCGGCATTATTCATTTCGCCGGGCAAGATATCACCGGATTGACGCCAGCTTCGGTTGCGCGTTTGGGGATGATTCGCAGCTTTCAGATTTCTGCTGTGTTCAGCCATCTCACAGCGCTCGAGAATGTCCGCATTGCTCTGCAGCGTGCCCGTGGCGGCAGTTTTGATTTCTGGCGCAGCGACCGGGTGCTGCGGCAATATGATGATGCGGCGTTGGCGTTGCTCGCCGATGTCGGCTTGTCGGACGCCAGTGAGATTCAGGCCGGGGAATTATCCTATGGCCGCAAACGCGCGCTGGAAATTGCAACGACCCTGGCACTTGATCCGCGCATGATGCTGCTCGATGAACCGACGGCAGGCATGACCGAGCCGGATGTGGTGCGGATTGTTGAATTGATCAGACGGATTCGCAAAGGCCGGACGATTTTGATGGTCGAACATAATCTTTCAGTGGTGGCCGGATTATGCGACCGAATTACCGTTTTGACGCGCGGCAAGATTCTGGCCGAGGGCGATTACGCCACGGTATCGGCACACCCGGAAGTGATTACCGCTTATTTGGGGACCGACCATGCTTAAAGTCGAAAATCTCCAGGCCTGGTATGGTGAAAGCCATGTTCTGCACGGCATGAATTTTGAAATCAACGACGGAGAAGTGGTGACGTTGCTGGGCCGTAATGGTGCCGGCAAGAGCACGGCGCTGAAATCCATTATGGGCCTCGTGCCGCGCCGCGAAGGCAGCGTGAAATTCAATGACCGGGAATTGATTGCAGCCCGCCCCGACCATGTGGGGCGCGCGGGCATTGGGTTTTGCCCTGAGGATCGGGGGATTTTTGCCGGCTTGTCGGTCACTGAAAATCTGCTCCTACCGCCGATTATCGGCCCGGGTGGGATGAGTGTTGATGAAATATATACGCTGTTTCCGAATTTGAAGGAGCGTGCGAGCAGTCCGGGGACGAAATTATCCGGCGGTGAGCAGCAAATGCTGGCGATTGCGCGGATTCTGCGGACCGGAGCAAAATTATTATTGCTCGATGAGCCGACCGAGGGATTGGCGCCGGTGATTGTGCAGCAAATCGGCGAGACGATCAGCGAAATCAAGCGGCGCGGCTTCACCGTGCTCCCCCTCCCACGAGTCCAAGATCCTCGAGGTCCTCGGCGCGGCCGTCAACGGCGCCGCGCCCACT
>NCAP01000117.1 GCA_002255495.1 Rhodospirillales bacterium 20-60-12
CGGCTGCAGCCGCGCGTCGCCAAGACAATATTGACATTGAAAACCCGCTCGCCTGCATCACGCTTGCCCGGTTGCGACCGGGACAGGGTTTGTGTCGGAATGTAGGGCGATTGCCAAGACCCGAACGGCTGATTTTATGAAAAAGAACAAAAATAGAACAAATAGTTAATAAATACTTACATACTGAGTTGCTATTTTGTTCTCTTCATGCTTTCGTAAGATGTCATCACAATACGATTCGCAATCCGATCGAAACACGCTATGGTTGCAGCGCTTAGCTTGGGCTAAACAGGGATGCGAATCGCTTTCGGAGAAATGCAGTGGCCAAAGAAGTCCAAACGCCGGGTATGGAAAAAAACAAAGCGCTCGACGCCGCACTCGCCCAGATCGAGCGCGCCTTCGGCAAAGGCTCCATCATGCGGATGGGCGCCAAAGGCGGCGATGAACATATCGATGTCATTCCCTCCGGCTCCCTCGGGCTCGATCTCGCGGTCGGCATCGGCGGCTTCCCGCGCGGCCGCATCATCGAAATCTACGGCCCGGAAAGCTCGGGCAAAACCACCCTGGCGCTGCACGCCATCGCCGAGGCGCAAAAACGCGGCGGCACCTGCGCCTTCATCGATGCCGAGCACGCGCTCGATCCCATCTACGCCCGCAAACTCGGCGTCGATGTCGATAATCTGCTGATCTCCCAGCCCGATGCCGGCGAACAGGGCCTGGAAATCGCCGACACGCTGGTCCGCTCCGGCTCGATCGACGTGCTGGTGATCGACTCCGTCGCCGCCCTCGTTCCCCGCGCCGAACTCGAAGGCGAAATGGGCGACACCCATGTCGGCCTGCACGCCAGGCTGATGAGCCAGGCGTTGCGCAAGCTCACCGGCTCGGTCTCGCGCAGCAAAACCATGCTGATTTTCCTCAACCAGATCCGCCTGAAAATCGGCGTCATGTTCGGCAACCCCGAAACCACCACTGGCGGCAATGCGCTGAAATTCTATGCCTCCTTGCGCATGGAAATCCGCCGGATCGGCCAGATCAAGGACCGCGAGGAAGTCACCGGCAACCAGACACGCGTGAAAGTGGTGAAAAACAAGCTCGCCCCGCCATTCCGCCAGGTCGAATTCGACATCATGTATGGCGAGGGTATCAGCAAGGTCGGCGAATTGATCGATCTGGGCGTCAAAGCCGGCATCGTCGAGAAATCCGGCGCCTGGTTCAGCTGCGATTCCCAGCGCATTGGCCAAGACCGTGAAAACGCCAAGCAATTCCTGCGCGATCATCCGGCCATGGCGGACTCCATCGAAAAGCGCATCCGCGAACAATCCGCCGTCGTCGCCACCGCGCTGATGACCGGCGAGACCAGCGAAGCCGACGCCGAAGCCGCCGACTAGAACAAAATTCATCTGAATTGAACCGAAAGGTTCAATTCAGATCAATGAATTTGCTCGCTTAAATGAAGTCAGAGCAACCCGGCAACGCCGGCCAAGGAGAGCGATGATGCGTGTCATGGTGTTCTTCAAAGCCCGCGAATTGCCCGATGCCGCCATGGCGCCAACGCCGGAAATGCTGGAGGCGTTCGCCGCCATGGACGCCTTCACCGAGGAGCTGGTCAAAGCCGGCATTTTCGTCGCCGCCGCCGGCCTGAAACCGAGTGCCCAGAGCAAGCGCGTCACCTTCGATGGCGCAAGCCGCACCGTTATTGACGGGCCCTTCACCGAACCCCACGACCTGATCGCCGGCTTCTCGATCTGGGAGGTCAAGGACATGGACGAAGCACTGGCCTGGGTGAAGCGCAGCCCCAACCCGCCCACAGGCCAAGGCGAAATCGAAATCAGGCCGTTCTACGAGGCAGCCGATCTTGGCGATTTCATCACCCCGAACGATCTCTCCACCCCCCGCGAGGGTGACCGCGGCAAACTCGGCGTCGCCTGACATAAGCCGCCAACCTGGCCGCCTGATCGATCCGGTCTCGGTCAAATCGCACCTCTTCCGATCAACTTGACAAGGCCAACCCTACATTCTTCTTGGCGCCGGCGCCTCGCCGCCATGGAATCGGCCAAATAAACGCGCGTGCACAAGCGCCATCAATAAGATGCCCAACCCGAGCGCCGCCGCATCGCCGGTATCCCGCAAGCCAAAATCCCCGACACGGCAGACGAGCACATAGCCCACAACCATGTTGAAAAATCCCCACAGAACATTGACGGTCGATGAAGACAGCCCCTCGCCCGGCGGCTTGGCAAACGGACTTTGAAACGGCCTTCCCAAAACGCCGCTGATGAAATGCGGCATCGCATTGGTCAGGAACGCGCCGCCGAAGCCATAGGAAACCAGGGAATACCAGCCCATGCTAAACACCCCGCGCCGGCAAAAGATCGATAATCTCCTGGCTCGTGCCGGTTTCACCAAGCCGGGGGAAGACGGAATTGATACTATATTCATGGGCCTCGCTGCGCATGTCGGTCATGGCATCGATCGCCAGGGTAACATTGAACCCAAGCTCATAAGCCTGACGCGCCGTGGCCTCGACGCCGGTCCCCGTGGCCACCCCGGCAATCACCACCTGCGTGACGCCGCGGGCCTTCAATCGGGCTTCGAGATCGGTGTTGGCAAACGCGCCCCAGCTGCGCTTGGTCACGACGATGTCGTCAGGCTGCCGGTTGAGTGCGGCGATGAGGTCGGTCCAGCCTGCCGGCAGGGCATTCATTTGACGCGGCTTCTGTTCGGTCCGCCCCGGCGCTGCGCCAGCCACATTGACCAGCACCACCGCAAGGCCGCGCGCGCGAAACGCATCAGCCAGCGCGCGCGCATGGCCAATGATCGCGCCGATGGGATGGATGACCGGCAGGCCAACAATACCCTCTTGCAGGTCAACGATGATCAAGGCGGTGTCGGGGTCAAGCCTGGTCAATGCCATGATTTACACCTCACATATATCAAATCGGTTCGGGTTGAACATGAAACCGTGATTGCCCATCAATCGGCAGCGAGCCGCTTGAGCAGCTCAACAGCCTCGGCAAGCTTGCCCTGCTCCTCGCCCGACAAGCGCGCCTGAATAGTACGCGTCAGCCAGTCCTGACGGGCCGCGCGCCCCTCCTCGACCCATTTGCGACAGGACCCCGTGAGCGAAAGCAGCGTCTGGCGCCCATCCGCCGGGTCCGGCGTGCCGCTCACCAGCCCCGCGGCCTGAAGCGGCGCAATCACGCTGCCCATGGATTGCGGCTGCATGCCTTCGAGCCGGGCCAGGTTCGAATTTGTCCTCGGCCCCTCGCGTTCCAATCGCAGCAGAACGGATATCTGCGACGGCGTCAGATCACCACCGCCGGCCTGTTCGCGCAGTTTGCGCTTCAACCGGCCAAACACAGCCCGCAATTCAGTCGCGAGTGCGGCACTCCGGGCCATCTGCAAACCATCTGGTTCCGCGATCATGACTTAAACATAGAACAATGAAGGCAATCTGTGAAGTTCTTCTTCCTTGTTGGAAAGAACCCATCAATCCGTCAGACCAGATGGGCCCGGCCAGCTTACCATTTGAAACACCGACGCTTTTGCCGAGCGCACCATGCCGCCCCCCGCCCCCATCCGACAGCTTGCTTTTCAAAGGGTCAGCATTTAGGCCCTTGGGGTTAAATCAATCTCAGTCCCCAGGTCCCCATGGTCAGCAGTAACGATATTCGCGCCACTTTTCTCGATTACTTCGCCGAGCACGGCCACGAAATCGTGCCCAGCTCACCCCTGGTGCCGCGCAACGACCCCACTTTGCTGTTCGCCAATTCGGGCATGGTGCAGTTCAAAAACCTGTTCACCGGCGCCGAGCGCCGCGCCTATAACCGTGCCACCTCGGCACAGAAATGCGTCCGCGCCGGCGGCAAGCATAACGATCTCGATAATGTCGGCTACACCGCCCGCCATCACACCTTCTTCGAAATGCTCGGCAATTTCTCCTTCGGCGCCTATTTCAAGGAAGGCGCGATCGAACATGCCTGGCGCCTGCTGACCCGCAATTTCGGCATCCCGGCCGATAAACTGCTCGTGACCGTCTATCACGACGACGATCAGGCCGCCGATTTATGGAAAAAAATCGCTATGCTCCCGGATCAGAAAATCATCCGCATCGCCAGCGCCGATAATTTCTGGCGCATGGGCGATACCGGCCCCTGCGGCCCCTGCTCGGAAATTTTCTACGATCACGGCGCCCATATCGCCGGCGGCCCGCCCGGCAGCCCCGATGAGGACGGCGACCGCTTTACCGAAATCTGGAACCTCGTCTTCATGCAATATGACGAGATGCCCGCCGGCACCCGCAACCCGCTGCCCCGCCCCTGCATCGATACCGGCATGGGCCTCGAACGCTTCGCCGCCATCCTGCAAGGCAAAAGCGACAATTACGACACCGACACCCTGCGCGCCCTCATCCTCGCCTCCGCCGAAGCCACCGGCCAGGACCCCGACGGACCCTTCAAAACCAGCCACCGCGTCGTCGCCGACCATCTGCGCAGCACCTCCTTCCTGATCGCCGATGGCGTCATGCCCTCCAACGAAGGCCGCGGCTATGTCCTGCGCCGCATCATGCGCCGGGCCATGCGCCACGCCTTCCTCATGGGCGCCACCGAACCCTTGATGTATCGCCTCGTCCCCGCCCTCACCCGGCAAATGGGCGTCGCCTACCCCGAATTGCCGCGCGCCGAAGCCTTGATCATCGAAATGCTCAAACTCGAGGAAACCCGCTTCCAGCAAATGCTCGATCGCGGCCTCGGCCTGCTCACCGAGGAGACCGCCAAACTCCCAACCAGCGCCCCCCTGCCCGGCGCCGTCGCCTTCAAACTTTACGACACATACGGCTTCCCGCTCGATCTCACCCAGGACGCCCTGCGCGAAGCCGGCCGCATCGTCGATGTCACCGGCTTCGACAGCGCCATGGCCGAACAACGCGCCCGCGCCCGCGCCGCCTGGTCAGGCACCGGGGATGCCGCCACCGAAACCATCTGGTTCGAACTCAAACAATCCCTCGGCGCCTCGGAATTCCTCGGCTACGAAACCGAGACCGCCGAAGCCGTCATCACCGCCATCATCACCAATGGCCAATCGGTCGAACAAGCAGGCCCCGGCAGCGCGGTCTCACTGCTCCTCAACCAAACCCCCTTCTACGCCGAATCCGGCGGCCAGGTTGGCGATACCGGCCTCATCACCGGCCCCGACGGATTATCGATCACCATCACCGACACGCTGAAAAAACTCGGCGAATTATTCGTCCATTCCGGCCACATCACCGCCGGCACCGCCCGGCTCGACATGCCCGTCCTCGCCACCGTCGATCACGCCCGCCGCACCGGCATCCGCGCCCATCACTCCGCCACCCATTTGCTGCACGAAGCCCTGCGCCGCCATCTCGGCCCGCATGTCACCCAAAAAGGCAGCCTCAACGCCCCCGACCGCCTGCGCTTTGACATCTCCCAACCCCGCCCGATCACCCCGGCCGAACTCGCCGCCGTCGAACGCGAGGTCAACGACCATATCCGCCAAAATGCCGCCGTCACCACCCGCCTGATGAGC
This sequence comes from Rhodospirillales bacterium 20-60-12, assembly GCA_002255495.1. Lineage (GTDB taxonomy): Bacteria > Pseudomonadota > Alphaproteobacteria > Acetobacterales > Acetobacteraceae > 20-60-12. The sequence continues at coordinate 5,551 of NCAP01000117.1, forward strand.
CCCGAAGACGCCGTCAAACTCGGCGCCATGGCCCTGTTCGGCGAAAAATACGGCGAAGAAGTCCGCGTCGTCGCCATGGGCGAAGGCAATGGCGAAAAATCCGCCTACTCGATCGAATTATGCGGCGGCACCCATGTCCGCCGCACCGGCGATATCGGCCTGCTGCGCATCACCAGCGAAGGCGGCGTCAGCGCCGGCATCCGCCGCATCGAAGCCCTCGCCGGACAAGCCGCCCTCGATGCCATCGACAACCAAAGCAAACTCCTCGCCGAAGCCGCAACCCTGCTGAAAAGCCCCGAAGCCGAACTGCCCACGCGAATCGCCAACCTCATCGAGGATAAACGCAAACTCGAACGCCAACTCGCCGACCTGCAGCGCAAACAAGCCCTCGATTCCGCCGCCAGCCAAATCGAAACCATCAACGGCACCAAACTCGTCGCCCAAATCGTCGGCGATGTCGCCGCCCGCGACCTCAAACCCCTCGCCGAAACCATCCTCAAATCCATCGGCTCCGGTATCGCAGCCCTCGTCTCCACCATCGATGGCAAAACATCCATCATCGTCGGGGTCTCCCCCGATCTCACCCCAACCCACGACGCCGTCACCCTCGTCCGCGCCGCATCCCAAGCCGCCGGCGGACAAGGCGGCGGCGGAAAACCCAACATGGCCCAAGCCGGCGGACCCGACGCCACACGCGCCGCCGAAGCCCTCTCCGCCATCCGCACCGCCCTGGCAGCCTAACACCCCCAACCCAAGCAGCGGATGGGTAAGGCAGTAAGGCCAGGGGCCTGCAGGCCTTTGGCCTGCTCTTATTCATCGGGCGCGCAAGGCGCGCCGGGCCCCTTGGCCTTACTCACTCACACCCACCCCCGCATTGGTCAGGGTGTTGAGGCGGCCAGGGCGATGCTGTGGAAGATGGCAGCGGGGAGGCTGCCGCCGGTGACGTTGTGCATGGCGCTATTATCGTCATTACCGACCCAAACGCCGATGATCAGGGTTTGGCTGGGTGTGCGGGCGGCGCCGATGAACCAGGAATCGCGATAATTCTGGCTGGTTCCGGTTTTGCCGGCGGTAAAGAGCGTGGGGATGAAGGCGGCGGTGCCGGTGCCGCGGGCGACGACGGCGCGCAGCATGGTCGTCATTTCGGCCGCCTGGGCTGGGGTGATGATCGGCGCGGGTGGGGCGTGAAGCTGGGTTTGTCCTTGAATGCTGGTCAGGCCGTAGGGGAATATGCGCAGCCCGCCATTAAAAAAGGGCGCGTAGGCGGCGGTGAGTTGCAGCAGCCCGACCGATCCGGCGCCGAGGGCGAGTGTGGCATTGCGGGGCAGATGATCATCAAGGCCGAGGCGTCTGGCCAGGCTGATCACCCGGCCGGGTCCGCCGGCGCGCAGCAGCAGGCGCACGGCGGCGGTATTCAGTGAGTCCGCCAGTGCGGTGGTCAGGCTGACCGGTCCGAGATAATGACGTTCATAGTCATGTGGCTGATAGCCATCGATATCGAGCGGCCCATCGAGCACTTGCGAATCCGGGGTCAGGCCGGCTTGCAGGGCGGCGAGCCAGACGACCGGTTTGAACGCCGAGCCGGTTTGCCGGCGGGCCAGGGTCGCGCGGTCATAGCCATCGCGGTCACCGACACCGCCGACCAAAGCGCGCACCGCGCCGGTTTGCGCGTCCAGCACCACGACCGCACCTTGATGGGCGTTCATCGGGCCGCCATCGGCGGCGATGGCCTGGTCCAGCGCGGCTTGGGCGGCGTCCTGCAGCTTGCGATCCAGCGTCGTGCCCAGGCTGACATCCTGGCCTTGCGGCACCAGGCTGCCGGCATTGCTGAGCGCCCAGAGGCCAAACCAGGAGGCGCCGCTCGTCGCATGGGGCGGAAAATTGATCGCCGCCATCGCCTGGCTTGCCTGCGCCTTTGTGATCGCACCGGTCTGCACCATCGCCGCGAGCACCTCGCCCGCGCGTTTTGTCGCGGCCTGCGGATCGGCGAGGGGGTTATAGGCGGAGGGCGCGCGCGGCAGCCCGGCCAGGATGGCCGCTTGCCAGAGCGTCAATTGGCTGGCCGGGATGCCGAAATAAACCCGGGCAGCGGCGTCGATGCCGTAGGCACCTGCCCCGAGATAAACCCGGTTGAGATAGATTTCGAGAATATCGGTGCGGCTATAATGGTCCCACAGCCAAAGGCTCAGGAACGCCTCCTGAATTTTCCGCCGTAAAGTCCGCCGATCCGAGAGAAACAGGGTCTTGGCGACTTGCTGGGTAATGGTCGATCCGCCTTGGACCACCCTTCGGTGGAACAGATCGAGCATCAAGGCGCGCGCCATGCCGAACGGATCGAACGGCCCATGGCGGTCGAACCGCCGATCTTCGATGGCGATGAACGCGGCCGGTACGTAAGCCGGGATTTGCTGCAAACGCAGCGTCTGTCCGGCCACATCGCCAAGGCGGGCGAATGGCCGGCCCGACCGATCGAGCAGCGTGATGGCGGGGCGCCTTGCTTGGGTCATGGCGCGGTCGGGCTGGGGCAGATCCCAGGTGAAGAATAACAGCAATAAAGCCAGCCCGAAGCCGCCCCAAATCGCCACAATGACCAACCAACGAAGGGCTGTGACGATGCGCGGCCGGCGTGCGGTGCGTTTGGCAGCGGGCGCGGGGCTGGGCTTGCGAGACACCGCGGCTTGTTGCCCCGACGCTGCGCGCCGCGTCAATCGCCCTGTCTTGGCTTGCCCGGGTCCTGCCGGTATAGACCTCTATGCAAGCGGGTGTGGCGGAATGGTAGACGCACCGGACTTAAAATCCGTTGGGACTTAGTCCTGT
>NCAP01000001.1 GCA_002255495.1 Rhodospirillales bacterium 20-60-12
GGTCGTACAAATGGCTTGGTATAAACGTGTCCATCCTCATCTTCAGAACATCGATGAACGAAACTATCAACAACTAATCCGGAATGAAATTTTTCATGATTTGATGCACCGAAAGCTGTCCAATTCACAAGAATTTGACCTACATCCTGGTCAAATTCGGAAAGCCATTGATGCCAATTATCGACTAAGGGCACAAACAGTTCGTCAGAATCTACGAAGAGAAACCAATCGCATTCAGGACCGAAACGCTTCATGGCATCTAAATATGCCTTATTCTGATATCTGGCGTCGGAAATAGGCCAATTGACTAAGCGTACGTCGGCGATATGGCCAAATAAGGCAACAATTTCATCCGTTCGATCATTTGAACTATTATTATAAATTACAATAAAATCAAAACCTAAATTTATATAATGAGCAATCCACTCAGATATATCCCACTCTTCGTTCTTTATTATACAACAAACTGCCTTACGCTGACCATGATTTCCCATTGAAGAATCTCAATTTCTAAAATTCGCAAACCGTCGGATCATATCAAGCAACCCAAGCGGCGCAATAAAAGCAGAAAACTGGATAATTGGCGCACAATTAAGAGAGTCACGAAGCATGTATAGAGCCCAATGACACAAACACCCCCGATCGGGATCGTAACATAAAACCGTCCCGAAATTCGTGAGCAATGCGCGCATATCCGCTCCCATCTCCTACCGTCGCGTTACCCTCGCGCCGCGAAATCGATGCGTGGGTCGACGGCCATATACAGCAAATCGCCGATAATATGCATCACCAACCCGGCCAGGGTATAGACGTAAAGTGTGCCGAACATAATCGGGTAGTCTCGCTGCAAAATCGCCTGGAAGCCCAGCAGGCCCAGGCCGTTGAGGGAGAAAATAATCTCCACCAGCAAGGCCGAGGTGAATAAAATGGCAATGAAAGCCTGGGGGAAGCCGGCAATCACCAGCAACATGGCGTTGCGGAACACATGGCCGTACAGCACCCGCGCCTCGCCTGCGCCCTTGGCGCGCGCGGTCAGCACATATAGTTTGTTGATCTCATCGAGGAAGGAATTCTTCACCAGCATGGTCAGGCTGGCGAAGCCGCCCACCGTCATCGCCAGGGTCGGCAGAACCATGTGCCAGGCATAATCGCCGATCAGCGCCAGCACCCCCTCATGGGCGGCATCGCCCGAAAGCAGCCCGCGCAGGGGAAACAGGCTGACCACGCCGCCGCCGGCGAGCAGCACGATCAGCAAAATGGCGAATAAAAACCCCGGCACCGCATAGCCCGCCAGAATGATCAGGCTGGTCCAGAGATCGAACCGCGAGCCATCACGCACCGCCTTGCGGATGCCAAGCGGGATCGAGACCAGATAGACAATCAGCGTCGACCATAATCCCAGCGAAATAGACACCGGCAAACGCTGCAAAATCAACGACATGACCGATGCGCTCTGGAAAAAACTCTGGCCCAGATGAAACGTGATATCGTCGCGCAGCATGATCAAAAAGCGCTGCCAGGCAGGCTTGTCGAAGCCGAACTGGCGGCGCAACTGCGCCTCGCTTGCCGCATCGAGCCCCTGCGCGCCCTGATACCGGCGGGTATTCTGCGGCATCGGCGCCGCGGCCTCACCCTGGGTTTGGTGATGCAGCTTGGCCATAATCTCTTCCACCGGGCCGCCGGGGGCGAATTGCACGACGATGAAATTCAGCGCGATGATGCCAAACAGGGTCGGCACCAGAAGGGCGAGGCGCCGGAGCAGATACGGGATCATCGGCCACCCATCAGCGCTTTGCTCCGGGCCGCGCGCGCGGGGTCATACCACCAATTATTCAAATCAAACCCGACACGCGGCACCGCCCCGGGTGAGTCGGTCACCGTCGGCATGCCAAAGCGGTTCCAATAGGCAATGCGCAGCGAATTGCTGTGCCACCAGGGCACGACGATCCATTCATGAAGCAACAGCCGATCGAGCGCATGCACGGCGGTTTTGGCTTGATGATGGGTGGGCGCTGCGATGAGGGCGGCAATCATCGCATCGATCGCGGGCGCGCAAATCCCGGTCAGGTTGGAACTGCCCGCCATATGCGCTGCCTTGCAACCCCAATAGCCGGCCTGCTCGGTGCCGGGGAATTCGGATTGAGGGTAGTCAAACTGTGTCATGTCGAAATCAAAATCATTCAGCCGCCGCTCATACGTCGCCTCATCGGTGCTGCGCACGCTGGCATCGATGCCGAGCAATTTCAAATCCGCGACATAGGGGATCAAAATCCGGTCGAACGTGGGGTTATCGACGAGGATTTCAAAGCGCATCTGCTGGCCCGCCGCATTGACCAGCTTGAAATGCCGCACATGCCAGCCGGCTTTGTTCAGCAGCGCCATCGCCTGTTCCAGCGCCGGTAAATTATAGCCCGAGCCATCGGTGACCGGCAGGCTGAAGGGTTCATTGAAGAGCGAGGCGGGCAAGGATGATTTGAACGGTGCAAGCAAGGCAAGCTCGCCCGGCGTTGGCAGGCCGGTTGAAGCCATGTCCGAATTGGCGAAAAAACTCTCGCTGCGGACATAGGAATGATAGAACAAAACCCGGTTCATCCACTGGAAATCGAACGCCAGCACCAGGGCGTGGCGGACATCGCGGTTGGCGAAGACCGGCCTGCGCACATTGAAATACAGGCCATACATGCCCACCGGCAGGCTGTAGGGCACAAGCCGGCGCACCACCGCACCCTTTTGCACCGCCGGAAAACCATAGTCGCTCGCCCAGGATTTGGCGGCATTTTCCAGCCGGAAATCCACCTGCCCCGCCTTGAAGGCCTGAAAGGCGACATTGGCATCGCGGAAATATTCGAATTTTTCCGTGGTGAAATTATACAGCCCGCGATCCGCCGGCAGGTCCGCCGCCCACCAATGTTTGACATGGGTGTAGGTGATCGACCGGCCGAGGGCAAAGGCCGAAATCTGATACGGTCCCGAGCCCGGCGGCGGGGTCGTAACCGGCACGGTGAAATCCTTGCCCGCCCAGAAATGCGCCGGCAGAATATAGGCTTCGCCGATATTGAGCGGCAAAGTCCGGCTTGAGCCGGGTTTCAGCTTGAAGACGATATGGGTGGGGTCGATCACATCGATGCTGGCAATGCCGGCATAATAGCTGCGGTAGAACGGCGCGCCCTGGTTGATCAATGTGTGAAAGGTCCAGGCGACATCGGCTGCGGTGACCGGCACGCCATCGGAAAACCGTGCTGATTTATGCAAAGTGAAGCTCAATGTGAGGCCATCGGCACTGAGATCGACCGATTTCGCGAGGTCGCAATAAGCGGTGCCCGCCTCGCTGGCCGACGCCTTGAGCAGTCCCTGCCAGAGATTGAACACGCTCACCGGCGCCGTGCCGCGCAGTATGAACGGGTTGAAATTGTCGAAATCCCCGACCACCGATTGCGTGATGCTGCCGCCCTTCGGCGCATCGGGGTCGGCATAGGGCAAATGGGTGAAGCCGGGTGCGGCGGCGACATGATCGAGCAGCGAAATATAATCTGCCGCCCGGGCCCACTTGAACGGGGCGAGCAGGACCAATGAGACGAGCAGCGCGCGCCCGACCGCGCTGATCACCTCAAAACATCCAGGATCGCCGGCAACAAGGCCGGGTTGCCGACCGCCAGCACATCGCCACGACCCCCGATATCAAGCGCCCTGCCCTGCCAATCGGTGATCGCGCCGCCCGCACCCTCGATCACCGGCACCAGAGCCGCCCAATCCCAGGGTTTCATCGTCGCTTCGGGAATCACATCGATCATGCCCAGAGCGAGCAGCCCATAAGCATAGGCATCGCCGCCCCAACTGGTCCGCCGCACGGACGCTTTCAGCCGCTCGAAGCGGGGTTTCTGGTCGGCGAGGAACATATCGGGGCTGGTGCAGGAGCATTCCGCCGCCGCCAGATCCGCGCAAAGCCGGGTGCCCACCTGCCCCGCGATTTTGCCCCCAGGGGCGATGAAGCGCGTTTTTTCGCCGCGCTGGCCAATCCAGCGCTCACCGCTGATCGGCTGGTCGATGATGCCCAGAATCGGCACATCATCTTCAAGCAGCGCGATCAATGTGCAGAAATGCGGCCGGCCGGTGATGAAGGCCCGCGTGCCGTCGATCGGGTCGATCACCCAAGTGAAGCGGCCGGCGGCCTCGGCCGCGGGAAATTCCTCGCCCAGCATGCCGAAGGAGGGGAAGCGGGCGGATAAGACGGCGCGGATGGCAAGCTCTGCCTCGCGGTCGGCTTTGGTAACCGGACTTTCGTCGCTTTTCATTTCGGCCGTCACCGGCTGGCGGAAATACGGGCGGATGACGGCGCCGGCGGCATCTGCCGCCGCCAGCGCCGTCTCGAGCCAGGCTGCCGCCTCGGTCAATGAACCGGTTACTGACCCGGCAATTTTGCCGGGCTGTCAGAGAGAGAATTCAGATAGGCGATGACATTAGCGCGCATCTGATTGGGCTTGATTCCCGGATAGCCCATGCGAGTGCCCGGCGCGTAAGTGGTCGGCGCGTAGAGCCACGCATTCAGCTCATGCGGCGTCCAGTTGCCAGTCGCTTTCGCCTGGACGGCGGAGGAGTAGTTATAGCCCGGTGTCGCGAACATTTTGGCGCCGACAACGCCATAGAGATTCGGGCCGACCCCGGCCGCACCGCCTTTATTGAGTGAATGGCAGGCCTGGCATTGCTGCTGCACAAAGGCCTGGCCCGCCGAGATATCGGCGGTGGCGTAAAGCTTGGCGATCGAGGGCACGCCCGGCGCCGCCCCCGCACCCGCCGCCGGCAGCGCGATCGGGGTGGCGGCTAGAGTGCGCAAATAGGCAACCACATCGGCGCGGGTCTGGGTGCTTTTGATGCCCGGATAACCCATGCGCGTGCCCGCGGCATAGGCTTTGGGGTCATATAGCCAAGCGCCCATGTCCTCATAGTCCCAGGTGCCATTGCTATGCGCTTTGACCGCGCTGGAGAAATTATAGCCGGCCTTCTGGAAGCGCGGCGCGCCCATTACGCCGTAAAGATTCGGGCCGATGCCGTTGGCGCCGCCCGGTGTGAGCGAATGGCAGGCGCTGCATTGCTGCTGCACGAAAGCCTGACCCTTGGAAACATCGGCGGTGGCGATCAGCGAGGAGATCTCCGGCACGGCGGATGCGGCCTGTTCGGAGGCCAGCGTGATCATGTGGCTCATTTTATGCGGCTCTTGCGGGCCGATATAATCGTGAAAGTGAGTGCCGACCCAAACCACGAGGCCCGCGGCGAGCGCGAAGCCCAGCACCTTGTTCAGCAACAGAGGATCTCGACCGGCTTTACTGCTCATTCTACCTATCACCACAGCTATATTTGCACGATGCTCTATAGCCATTTAGGGACAGCGGACAAGCAGCCAAGCGTATTATTCCCCGGAGAACCTGCATTTCATCCCCGATCATCATCATTCCCGCCCGCATGGCCTCGACCCGTCTGCCCGGCAAAATTCTGGCGGATATCGGCGGCTTACCCATGATCATCCATGTGCTGCGCCGGGCCCAGGAAGCCGATTTAGGGCCGGTTGCGGTCGCCTGCGCTGAGCAGAATGTTGCCGAGTTGGTCCGTGCGGCCGGCGGGATGGCCGTGCTGACCGACCCTGGCCTGCCCAGCGGATCGGACCGGATTGCCGCCGCCCTAACGCAGATCGACCCGGCCGGGCGGCACGATATGGTGGTCAATCTGCAAGGCGATCTGCCGCTGATCGACCCGCTGATGCTGACCAGCCTGGTCGCGGCTTTGGCCGAGGCTGACTTCGACATCGCAACCCTCGTCGCGCCGATCACCAGTGACGAGGAGCGCGCGGCAAGCTCGGTGGTGAAAGCGGTTTGTGCGTTCCCAACCGGCGCCACGGTGGCGCCGGCTTTGTATTTCTCGCGCGCCGCAGTGCCCTGGGGGGATGGGCCGCTATTTCATCATATCGGGGTTTATGCCTATCGTCGGGCAGCCTTGCAGCGTTTTGTCGGCCTCGCTGAATCGGCCCTCGAACGGCGCGAAAAACTCGAACAATTACGCGCCCTGGAAGCCGGCATGAGAATCGCCTGCGCCCTGGTCGACCACGCACCCTTCGGCATCGATACCCAAGCCGACCTCGAACGCGCCCGCCAGACATGGAAAGCAAGACAGTGAGCCCCAGCAATATGATCGCCTTTCAAGGCCGGCCCGGCGCGTATTCCGACCTCGCGTGCCGCACTGCCTTTCCGTCCATGGCAAGCCTGCCCTGCGAGACATTCGAACAAGCGATTGAAGCCGTGCGCGACGGGGCGGCGAATTTGGCCATGTTGCCGACCGAGAATTCCCTGGCAGGCCGGGTGCCGGATATGCATCATTTGCTGCCCAATAGCGGGCTGTCGATCATTGCCGAACATTTCCAGCGGGTTGAGCATTGCCTGCTGGCACCCAAAGGGGCCGCACTCACCGACATCAAGCGACTGCACTCCCACGCGGTGGCACTCGGGCAAATCCGCACCCTGATCCGCACACTCGGCGCGACCCCGATGATCGAGGCGGATACAGCGGGTTCCGCCGAATTGGTGGCGCGCTGGAACAATAAGGAGGACGCCGCCATCGCCTCCTCCCTCGCCGCGGACATCTACGGGCTCGACATCCTCCGCCATAATGTCGAGGACGCGGCACATAACACCACCCGGTTCTACGTCATGGCCAGGCACGCCGAACCGATCAAGCCCGATACGCCCAACCTGATGACCAGTTTTGTCTTCCGGGTGCGCAACGTGCCGGCCGCCTTGTTCAAAGCACTCGGCGGATTTGCGACCAATAACGTCAACATGACCAAGCTCGAAAGCTACATGGTCGGCGGCCAGTTCACAGCCACCCAGTTTCTCGCCGAAATCGACGGCCATCCGGATCATGCGAACGTCAAACTCGCCATGGAGGAATTGGCGTTCTTCTCGAACGAAATTAAAATTCTCGGCACCTACAAAGCCGCCGCCTTCCGCCTGAACCAGCGCGGATGATAAGGCGGGGTTGCAGGGATAAGGGACGTCTTTTTTGAAAACCATGCGCAAAAAACTTTTGCGCTGTTTGGGGCTGTGGCTTGTTAGGGTCGTGACTTTGGGTGTGGAGACGGGCTGACAGTCTCACAACCCAGAGGCGGGCCGACGGCCGCGAATGTGAAACACGGCAACTATGTTTGTCGCGCGCGTTGTCCGTTCAAAATTGGAGGAATTCCAGGGGGTCAGGTCAGCGCTTGTAAATACACTAAGTCTGCAATATCAAACAAGGATGTTTCAGGCTCGTTGGAAGTTAAACTGGAAGCGGTTTTGGATTTCTTTTCTGGGGGGCGCAGCAGTAGTTGCCGCAGTTCAATATTTCTTTTTCTTCTACTTCGGCGAAGACCCGAAATGGCTGGAATTTGTCACTAACGGCGCTTGGACGTTAACGGTAGCCGTGGCTCCCGGTTTTTGGTCAAAAAAGCGGCGCTAACCTATAAGCATAAAATTTTTTGTATCAAACCAGTCATAACCGCCAATTAGACGGACGGTCGACCTAAGTAATAGTGCAGTAATAGTGCGCTGGTATCGCCCGTAGAGACATCAAAGCAGCGCACACTCAAACACATGAGCAACCCAAGAGGAGAAATGCGCTTATTGCTCAGAAAAACCGGCCGTAAAATCAGTGTGGCTGAATCGTAGATCCAACCTGATCGGATATAGTTTCTCGCCAAAATATAAGCTGGAGCGTTTCCGATCTGATTTCACGAATATGCCGTATCATGTATTTTCATCATGCCCCAGATTATTACGAGCGGCGGTGAAACTTCACTGAGGGAGCCTGGGACATAGGCAATGGGTAAATTGATGGGTAGCGCTTCACTTACCCATCCTACGGCGTAACAGCGCGGTTCAAATTAAAAAAGTCTTTTTGTTTCTTTTTGTTCACAAAAAGAAATTCTACCCGGCTAACATCGCCTTAAAAAACAGGGAGCCGAGGCTCCCTGTTTTTGGTTCAGGCGGCAGCGACGGCGCGGGCGGCCATGACACCGACCAGATGGGCGCGGTAGGCAGCACTGCCGTGAATGTCGGCGTTCATCATGTCGGCCGGTGTGGTGACGGATTTGATGGCATCCGGCGTAAACGAGGTGCTCAGGGCCGCTTCCATGGCGGCATGGCGGAACACGCCGTTCTGGCCCGCACCGGTCACGGCGACGCGCACGCCTTTGGCGGTTTTGGCAACGAATACGCCGACCATGGCGTAGCGCGATGCCGGGTTGGGGAATTTCGCGTAGGCTGCGCGTTCGGCCATCGGAAATTCAACGGCGGTGATGATTTCGCCGGGCTCCAGAGCGGTGGCGAACATGCCCTGAAAATAATCATCGGCCGCGACTTTACGCTGATTGGTGTGAATTGTCGCACCCAGAGCCAGAACCGCGGAGGGGTAGCAGGCCGAGGGATCGTTATTGGCGAGCGAGCCGCCGATGGTGCCGCGCGAGCGGACCTGACGGTCACCGATATTATTTGCCAGATGCGCCAAGGCCGGGATGGCTTTTTTGACCTCGGGGGATGAGGCGACGGTTGCGTGCGTCGTCATTGCACCGATGATCAGTTTATCGCCCTCGAGCTTGATGCCTGACAGACCGGCCGCCGACAGATCGACCACGGCGGAAGGCTTGTTCAAGCGCTGCTTGAGAACGGGAATGAAGGTCATGCCGCCGGCGAGGGCTTTTGCCTCGCCGTCAGCGCCCAGCATTTTCACCGCATCGGCCACGGAACCTGGTTTGTGGTAGGAAAAATCATACATGATCAGAATTCCTTCGTTTATTCAGCGGCCATCTTGAGCGTATGGGCATTGATGATGCCCCAGATTTTAGCAGGCGTCGCCGGCATATCCAAATGCCGCACGTCGTAATCGCGCAACGCATCGACCACCGCGTTGATCACCGCCGGCGGACTGCCGATGGCGCCCACCTCGCCGACCCCTTTGGCGCCGAGCGGGTTGTGGGTGCACATGGTTGATTCAGTGCCGACCAGAATATTCGGCAAATCATCCGCGCGCGGCATGGTGTAATCCATCATCGAGCCGGACAGAAGCTGGCCGGATTCGTCGTAGATGGCGTGTTCGAGCAGAGCCTGGCCAATACCCTGCGCGATGCCGCCTTGCACCTGGCCTTCGACGATCATGGGATTAATCACGCGACCGACGTCGTCGACGGCGGTGAAATTGATCACCGCGACCGTGCCGGTATTCGGATCGATCTCGACCTCGCAGATATGGCACCCACCCGGATAGGTGAAGTTTTTCGGATCGTAGAAGGCGGTTTCTTCAAGGCCTGGCTCAAGTTCCTCGATCGGGTAGTTGTGCGGCACATAGGCGGTCAGTGAAATCTCGGCGAAGGCTTTGGATTTGTCGGTGCCGGTGACAGTGAATTTACCGTCCTTGAATTCCACGTCATCGAGGGAGGCTTCCATCAAATGGGCGGCAATTTTGCGGCCTTTGAGGATGATTTTATCCATCGCCTTGACCATGGCCGAGCCGCCGACCGAGAGCGAACGGCTGCCATAGGTGCCCATGCCGAACGGCACTTTGCTGGTGTCGCCGTGAACAATCTCGATCTGATTGAACGGGATTCCGAGCTGATCGGCGACGAGTTGGGCAAAAGTCGTCTCATGGCCCTGACCGTGCGAGTGGGCGCCGGTAAAGACCGTCACTGATCCGGTCGGATGGACACGGATATTTGCGACCTCGTAGAGACCCGCCCGTGCGCCGAGCGCGCCGGCGACGGCCGAAGGTGCGATGCCGCAGGCTTCGACATAGGTGGACATGCCGATACCGCGCAATTTGCCCTTCGCGGCAGCCGCTTTACGACGCGCCTCGAAGCCGTCGTAATCGGCCATGCGCAGGCATTCGCGCAATGTGGTCTGATAGTCGCCGCTGTCATATTGCAGTGCGATCGGGGTTTGATACGGAAACGCGTCCGCGGGGATGAAGTTTTTACGGCGGATTTCAACCCGGTCCATGCCCAAATCGCGCGCTGCGACATCGACGATACGCTCAAGCAGGAAGGTCGCTTCCGGCCGGCCCGCACCACGATACGCATCGACCGGCACGGTATGGGTAAACACCGCCTTTACCTGCGCGTAAATTGCGGGTGTGGTGTAAACTCCGGCGAGCAAGGTCGCGGAGAGATAAGTCGGCACCGAGGGGGCGAAGGTGGACAGATACGCACCCATATTGGCCAGGGTTTCCACGCGCAGGCCGAGGAATTTTCCGTCCTCCGCCACCGCCAGCTCGGCATGCGAGACATGGTCCCGGCCATGAGCGTCGGTGATGAAACTCTCCGAGCGGTCCGCGGTCCATTTGATCGGCCGCAGCACTTTCGCTGCCGCCCAGGTGAGGGCTGCCTCTTCTGCGTAATGAAAGATTTTCGAGCCGAACCCGCCGCCGACATCGGGGGCGACGACACGCAATTTATGCTCGGGAATATGCAGCACGAAAGCGCCCATCAACAGCCGAATGACATGCGGGTTCTGGCTGGTCGTGTGCAGCGTATATTCACCCGATGAGATGTCATACTCGCTGATCGCAGCCCGCGGTTCCATCGCATTGGGGACCAGGCGGTTATTGGTCAGATCGAGCTTGATAATCTTGAAGGCATTGGCGAAAGCGGCCTCGGTCGCGGCTTTGTCGCCGATATGCCAATCAAAGCAGACATTGCTCGCCACATCGTCATGCACCAGGGGCGCGCCGGGCGCGATGGCGGCCCGCACATCGGAGATGCCGCCCAGTTCCTCGAACTCGATATTGATCGCCTCGGCGGCGTCTTTCGCTTGCTGTTTGGTCTCGGCGACCACCATGGCAATCGGGTCACCGACATGGCGCACTTTGTCGATCGCCAACACCGGATGCATCGGCTCGGCCATCGGTGAGCCGTCCTTATTATGGATTTGCCAGCCGCAGGGCACACCGCCCACACCTTCGGCGGCGAGATCAGCGCCTGTGAAAATGGCGACGACACCGGCCATTTTAGAGGCGGCTGCGATGTCGATGGATTTTATCCGCGCATGCGGCGAATCAGAGCGTCTGAACACAGCATGGGTTTGCCCCGGGCGGTTCATATCGTCGGTATAGTGGCCCTTGCCCGACAAAAACCGGTGATCTTCAACCCGCTTCACCGAAGCGCCGATGCCATCAACAATCATGTCCGTTCCTTTGTCATATTTTATTTTTGTGAAACTTCAGCGGGTCCGCTTGGACAGACCCGCTTTATCGAGATTTTTTACTCGGCAGCGATAGGCATTTCCTTGCCATGCATAACAAACCAGGCGGCGTGGATGGCTTTCACGATGTTGTGATAGCCGGTGCAACGGCAGATATTTCCCTCGAGGCCGTGGCGGATTTGTTCTTCGCTCAGGCCATCGGGGTGGCTGTTCACCAGATCGATCGCGCTCATCACCATGCCGGGCGTACAATAACCGCATTGCAGGGCATGGTGCTCGCGAAACATTTCCTGCATCGGGTGCAATTTGCCGTCCGCCGATGCCAGGCCCTCGATGGTGGTGACATGCGCGCCTGCGGCCTGAACCGCGAGCATGGTGCAGGATTTCACCGATTTGCCGTCAACTTCCACCACGCACGCGCCGCATTGGCTGGTGTCGCACCCGACATGCGTGCCGGTCAGATGCAGCTTTTCCCGCAGCAATTCGACCAATAATGTACGCGACTCGACTTCTGCCGATGCCGGTTTGCCGTTCACCGTGAGACTGATTTGAGGCATTCGCCCCTCCCTTATTTCTGATTGCCGGACGTCGGCGACTGACCAAAGATGACGAAGGCAATGTGATCCACCACTCTGCACATGGTCAAGTGGCCAAAACCGACAAGTCCGTCTGGACAATAAATAGTGACGGTCCATAACCCCCGCCATGACGCTTATTGACAGCATCACCAACGTTCTGCCGCCACGATACCGCAGCCACGGGGGCGAATTCATTCGCTTCGGGATCGTCGGCAGCCTTGGCTTCGTCGTCGACACGGCCACCGTCTATTCATTGCGCGGATGGTTGGGGCTATATGTTTCAGCGACTATATCGTTCCTGGTCGCCGCCAGCTTTAACTGGCTGCTCAACCGGCTTTGGAGCTTTCGCGGCCGCGCGCATGATGCGGCCCATATCCAATGGCTGCGCTTCCTGCTCGCCAACATGGTTGGGTTTATTTTGAATCGCGGCACGTTTTTCATCCTCACCGCTGCCTCACCGTTCATTTATGCCAACCCGGTCATTGCCGTCGCGGCCGGATCGCTCGCCGGGCTCGGGGTTAACTTTATCCTTTCCAAACGGTTTGTATTTCGTTAACAGTGGTAACAACTCTGGGTAGCGTAATGAATTTGACCCAGGCGCGATAAGCCAACGGCATTTCGTTGCATTGCGGGAGGATTGCGATGGCACAGCCTGATCATATCGGGATCGACACGTCGTTTTCCTTGCCGTCACAGGCGCTGCATGCAGCAAAAAATGACGGATCCCAATGGGCTTATTCGATCAGCCAGATGGTCGTGGTGATCATTCTCGATGGTTTTGCCGCCTACGGCGGCCCGATGATGGCGCGCGGGCTGATCGCGGGGGCACCGATCGGGCTGCAATTTAAGATCGTGACCGATTATCTTGTTATCGCAACAATTGCACTAACGGCCTTGACCGCCCATGACCGGTTCAGCCACCCGTTTTTGGCCGCCCCTAAGCTTGTCCGCGCGGCCTGCATCGCCCACGGCCTGATCGTCGGGCAGGCGATATTGGGTGGCGATGCCTCCTTCATCGGCGGCCGCTTTGTGCTCACAAGCCTCGCCTGCAGCATCATGCTGTTGATGGCGTCACGATTATTCGTCTCGGTGCTGCCCTTCGCCCCGAGCACGCCCCGGCGCGTTGCGGTGATCGGCGGCGCGGCCTTGGGGGCGCAGCGCCTTGCCGCGCTGCGCGATGGGCTGAGCGAACCGCTGATGATGGATATCGGGCATCTGGCGGACGCGACGCAGCGGGCGATCGAGGCCCAAATCCATACCCACGGCATCGAGGAGATCATCCTGGTTCATGATCCCCATGCCGGTCAGGCCGGGCGAGATCATATCGCCGGCCTGCTGGCAGCCCTCGCGGACCAACCGGTGCGGGTGCGTCTCGCGATCGATCTGGCAGCGGATATTCCCGCACTCACGATCAGCAAGGCCGCGACATTACGGCTCGTCACCTTGCTTGACCAACCTTTCTCGCGCGGCGCGTTGATCTATAAGCGGCTGCTCGATATCACGCTGGCTTTGCCGCTGCTGTTGCTGGCGGCACCTTTGATGGGTTTGGTGGCTTTGGCCGTGAGGCGAACCGGGCCGGCCTTGTTCCGGCAAACGCGCATCGGCGTGAACGGCAAAGGTTTCACTGTGCTGAAATTCCGCACGATGCAAGTGAGCGAGGCTGGGCAGCCGGGCGAGGTGGTGCAAGCCGTGCGCGGCGATAAGCGCGTGACCGCGCTCGGCGCCTTTTTGCGCCGCGCCTCGATCGATGAATTGCCGCAACTGATCAATGTGCTGCGCGGCGAGATGTCGTTGGTCGGGCCGCGCCCCCACGCGCCGGGCACGTTGGCCGGCGGCCGCAGTTTTGAATCATTGCTCGATCTGTATGCGGTACGGCACCGGGTTAAACCCGGCCTGACCGGTCTGGCGCAGGTGCGCGGCCTGCGCGGTGAGACCGATGGCGCGGAGAACCTGACATTACGCGTGGCGAGCGATCTTGAATATATCGAAACATGGTCACCCTGGCTTGATTGGATTATTCTGTTTCGCACCGTTGCGCTGGTCGCAGGCGGGCGGAATGCGTATTGATCGGCCATACCGCTTCGGCTTGCCGCCGGCGGCCATAGGGGGGCGCAGTTTGGCTGAGGAGACCGAGCTTGATCTGCGCATCGCAGTGCTGATCCCCTGCCATAATGAACAGGCGGCGATTGCGCAGGTCGTGGCGGATTTCGCCGCAGCACTGCCGCGGGCCCGCCTTATCATGTGCGATAATAACTCAACAGACGACACGGTGGCCCGCGCCCGGGCGGCGGGGGCAGAAATTCGCCATGAGCGGATGCAAGGCAAAGGCCATGTGGTGCGGCGGATGTTCGCCGATATCGAGGCGGATATATTCATCATCGTCGATGGCGATGGCACATACCGCGCCGCCGATGCGCCCTTGATGGTGCGATTATTGTGCAGCGAACATCTCGACATGGTCACCGCCACACGGCGCAGCGCCGATGATGCGGCATGGCGTGCCGGACATCGCTGGGGCAACCGGGCGATCAGCTTCATGGTGCGGTTTCTGTTCGGCAATCGCATCGATGACCTGCTTTCCGGATATCGCGTGTTTTCCCGCCGTTTTGTGAAATCCTTTCCGGCTCTGGCGGCGGGATTTGAAATAGAGACCGAATTCTCGGTGCACGCGCTCGAGCTTGATATGCCGATCGGCCAGATCGAAAGCCGCTACGGCGCGCGCCAGCCCGGCTCGGCATCGAAACTGCGGACCTATGCCGATGGCTGGCGCATCGGCATGACGATTCTAACCTTGCTGCGCGACCAGCGGCCTTTGCTGTTTTTCGGCCTGGCCGGATGCCTCTTGCTGCTTGCCGGTTTCGGCTTGGGTCTCCCTGTCATCGGCGAATATCTCCACACGGGGCTGGTGCCGCGCTTACCCACCGCGGTGCTCGCCACCGGGCTGATTCTGATCGCCTGCCTGTCATTCACCTGCGGGCTGGTGCTCGATTCGGTGGCACGCGGCCGTAAGGAGGCCAAGCGCCTGGCCTATTTGAGCGTGCCGGCCGCCGGCGAACGCTGATGGAGCAGCCGGTGCTGATCGCCGGCCGCGCACCGCAGGAATGCAGCGTTTATGACGCCGATATTTGCATATTGAGCCATTTGCGGCTGGCGGAGACATGCGCCGCCATCGCCTCCGCCCGCGCGCAAACCGGTCTCACACGGCATATTTTCGTGCTCGACCAAGGCTCCCCCGCCGCCCATTGCACGGCACTTGCCGCGATCATCGGCGATGCGCCGGATATTGCTTTATTCAGTCTCGCACAGAATCACGGCGTCGGCGCGGGCCGCAACAGGCTGGCCGGCTTGGGCCACGGGCGGGTGATCATCGGGCTTGATAATGATGCGCAATTTGCTGAGCCCGGCGTGGCGGCGCGTGCGGTGCGGCGCTTGGCCGCTGCACCCGATCTGGCGGTGATCGGGTTTCGCATCATGGCGGCGGACCAAGTGAGCCTTGATCTGACAAGCTGGGGTTATCCGCGCCGGCTGCTCGCACAGGCGCACGAGCTTTTTGCCTGCCACACATTCGTCGGCGCAGGCCACGCCATTGCGCGCGCGGCATGGGTGATGACCGGCGGATATGACGAGGGTTTTTTCTTCACCTGGGAGGAATATGAATTCGCGCTGCGCGCCATCGCGCAAGGCTGGCGGCTGGAATATCACGGCGACCTCGCGATCATTCACGCGGTGGCGGCCGAAGCGCGGGTGACTTGGCAAAGCGGGCGGTGGCGGCAATTCGTCCGCAACCGGCTGCTGATTGCCCATGATTGGCAAAATGCGCCCTGGCGCGAGCGTTACGCGGTGCGGCTGCTGTTCTACGCGCTGCGCGGCCTGGTTCTGGGCCTGCCGGGCCCGACCTTGCAGGCCTTTGCCGAGGCGCGCCGAATGGCGGCAAACCGCCCGCCCCGGCCGATGGACGCTGCGATGCGCCGGCAACTGCAAGGCCGCCAGAGCCGCCGACCCGGCCCGCATAGCGCGACGGGACCAGTGCATTTGCACTAATATTTTCAGTGTATTTCGCTCTGATTTGATACGTAACCGTCGATTATCTCTGCATCCATCGCCGGTGCGATTACGCACGGGCAACCTGACAAAGGAGCTCAAAATGGTCGATAAAAACCGCATTGAAGGCGCTGCCAAGCAAGTCAAAGGCAGCATCAAGGAAGCCGTCGGCAAAGTGACCGGCGATGCCAAACTGCAAACCGAAGGTCAGATCGAGAAGACCGAAGGTAAAGTGCAGAGCCATGTCGGTGTCGCAAAGGACGCCGTGCGCGACGCTTTGAAGAAATAATCACGGGCACCGCGTCGTCCCGGAGCTTGGCCCGTTCAGGCGCCATATTCCGGGCGGCGCCGTGCACATTCTATCCCGTGGCGCGGGACAAATTCTCAATCAATTGGGCGGTCAATGAGGGCGATGGATATCGAACCCGCCGGTTCGGTCCGTAGCTTTATTGGCCTCGTTTTACGGAGTCTCAAACATGTCCATCATCGCTTGGCTGCTGCTGGGTCTCATTGCCGGGTTCATTGCCAGCAAAATCATCAATCGGCAGGGTGAAGGCCTTTTGCTCGATATCGTGCTCGGGATCATCGGCGCCGTCGTCGGCGGGTTTATTTTCAACGCGCTAGGGGCGGTCGGTGTGACCGGATTCAATGTCTATAGCCTGATCGTTGCGGTCACCGGCGCGATTGTGGTTCTGGTGATCTATCACGCTTTGATCGGCCGCCGACGGGTTCTCTGATCGGGGTGGCCGCTCGGCTTGCTTTGATTGGGCAAACCGGTTGCCGCACGCGCTTTCGGCATAAGATAAGGCCAGGGCATCGTTTGCCCTGGTTTTTTTATGTGCGATGTTCGACAAGTGACGCAGAGAAACGCGGCACAGCAGAACGGGCAGGGTTGAGTAGGAATATGGATATCATCGAGTCCTGTGCGGAAGCCTTCATTATCCATCGTCCATCGGTGCAGACCGCGCCGATCGTGCTCGCATCCGCCCATTCCGGCCGCTGCTACCGGCCCGATTTCATTGAATCGGCACGGCTCGAAGGCCTCGCTTTGCGGCGCAGCGAGGATAGTTTTGTCGATGAATTATTCGCCGCCGGCCCGGATCTCGGTGTGCCATTGCTCTGCGCCACATTCCCGCGCGCTTTTTGCGACGCGAATCGGGAAGCATGGGAATTGGACCCATCGATGTTCGAGGACGCGCTACCCGCCCATGTGAATGCGGCAAGCCCCCGTGTGGCCGCCGGACTGGGCACGATTGCCCGCGTCGTCTCCTCGGGTGAGGCGATTTACCGGCATAAATTGCGCTTTGCCGAAGCCGAATGGCGAATTGACCAATTCTGGCAGCCTTATCACCGCGCTTTGGCGGATCTGATCAGTGAAACACGCGCGCGGTTTGGCGCCTGCCTGGTTCTGGATTGCCATTCCATGCCCGGCCATCATGGTGTGGCCCCGTCGATCGACATTGTTTTGGGCGACGCGCATGGCACGACATGCGGGCGCCGCGTGACCAATCTGGTCGAATCGACCCTGCGCGAGGATGGGTTTAGCGTGCGTCGCAATGAGCCCTATGCCGGAGGCTATGTGACACGGCATTATGGCAAGCCGCGCGAAGGCGTGCATGTGCTGCAGCTGGAAATTGCCCGCCCGCTTTATATGAATGAGCGCCTGATCGAGAAATCCGCCTGTTTCGCGCGCATACAAGGAGCGATGAGCGGGCTGACCGCCATTCTGGCCGCGCATATTCAGGCTTTGCTGCGCTAAACCGGCGAAGGCCGACTGGCCGGATAAAAAAAGAGGCGGCGCTTGCGCGCCGCCAAGTTTAGGGAGGAAACGTCCAAGAAAGCAAACAAAGTGACGTATCACCGTGTTGCTTCATCTTTATACGACTGCCCAACATGGATTGCAAGAACTATTTTGCAGTGCAGCATAGCAAATTTCGGGTTTCTCCGAGATGCGGTCAAAAGATCGCTGTAACGTCAGTCACAAAAGCCTTGATAACCAACAATTAACCATATCCGGCGATAATCAGGGGATGTCCTGTTTGCGCCTAGTGAGCTTGGTTTTACTGATCGGCATGTCCATAAGCTCGGCATGGGCGAACGATATCTATGGTGATCCGACTTCCGGTGTTGCGTCACCGCAGGCCCAGTGTCAGGCCGCGATATCAACGGCCGAACAGGCATCCGCCCTGCCGGCGGGGTTGCTGGGCGCTATCGCCACCGTTGAATCGGGCCGCCCGCAACCCGGCAACACCGCCCTCGCCCCTTGGCCCTGGACGATTGATGCCGCCGGTGTCGGCCATTTCTACCCGACCAAGCAGGCAGCGATGGCGGCGGCGGCGGCGTTTCAGAGCCAGGGGATCACCTCGCTCGATATCGGCTGCCTGCAAATCAATCTGCAACAGCACCCAAATGCGTTCGCATCGCTGGACGCGGCGTTCGACCCGCTGAGCAATGCGCTTTACGCGGCCGGGTTTCTGAACCGCCTGCATGATCAATTCGCCGACTGGACGGGCGCCATCGGCGCCTATCATTCGCAAACCCCGGCCTTGGCGCAGCCTTATGCGGCCCAGGTCAGCGCCATTTGGCAGCACGCCCCGCCGCCTGTCTTGGCCGTGCGCATCATCCCGCCTGCTGTTGGTCCGGGCGCGATTGCGCCGCTTTCGGGTCTGGCCGGCTTATTGCCGGCACGCTGGCCCGCGGGTGGTTTCCAGTTCTCGAGCCCTGGATCACACCCTGCCATGATCGGCTTGCCGGCCGCGTTGGCGTCGGCAGGGCGCGGCCTTGCGGCCTATCGCGCGCGCCCGATTCTCATTGCCGGCCGGCCTGCGGGTTAAGCAGCTCGCGCCCCCCTTTACCTGGGGCATCCCGCCCCCTACAAGCGGTTTTGCAAACGCCGTGTGATTTGCAAACCCCGGCGGAGGGGTGGCCGAGAGGCTGAAGGCGGCGGTTTGCTAAACCGTTATAGGTGTTAAAACCTATCGTGGGTTCGAATCCCATCCCCTCCGCCAATAAATTTCCACTAACACATTGTTTTAATTCTGTATTTTTTCAATCGTTTAGCGTTTTAAATCAAATTTGACACCAAACGGGAATGATTTGGCGTTATACAGGGCGAGATCGTGTTCGGCCGTGCCGACATTTGGTAATCGTTTAGTCATTTGAGGCTGGGTTACCCTAAAAGCACTTCCCCCGGTGCAAGCGCAGGTGTCGTGAGCTGCATTTGAGGATGAGGGTTTCCTCTTTCATTGCTCGAATCAGCCCGTTATGTTGCCACAATAGAGAGGCAGGAAACGATGCCGACAACTACTATTTGACCTTTGTTCACGCTGGCGTCGTCGGCCCAAGGTCAGGCAAGTCATCAGATTAGCAACAGCGCGCTTGCTCAGTTTCGGAGGTACGGTTTCCGCCCCGAACACCTCAGATCACGCCATGCTTTGAACAAATAAACCAGACTCGGATCAGCGACGACAATGCCTACCACGACGCGATGGTGCAGCATTGTCTAAAAACGGTAAGCCCCCCCCTATGTGTTTTACTTGCGCGGATTAGAAATTATTTGACACGCGCATTGGTCGGCAAGGCCCTTACTGTCGTTACTTTTTACAGTCATATTTCTGAACAATACCAACCAGTTGTAAAACCACATTATTTTTGTTTGGCATCAATCTTGCGTGTCATCAACGTGGGCATGTCGGTTCGAAAAATATAATTTCGGATTGTGCTTGCCTTATGTATCAAACAGGAGTCGTGGATGAAAAAGATTGTTCTAACGTTAGCTATATTAGCAGGGTTAACGGCGTCTGCGTCAGCCTATGCCGACGTGTATACTCCAGCGACAAGCGTCACTTACAACACGATCGGACGTGACTTTACAATAACCGATAATGGCAGCGCCAATATCTATGTTGCTCCGGGCCAGGCTTTTACTTTGACCGGCAACTGGTCTATTGGAAACGTGAACACAAGTTATTGCCCATCTTGTGTCATACAGCTCTACCTTGCAGGTATGTCACCTTTGAATGGTCAAGCCGATCTCTTTAGTGGTGAAATCACCCATAATAATATGGCAAGCGGCTCTTACTCATTGACACTGACTGCGCCAACCACCTCCGGTAATTACTATTATGCCGGTGGCGCTTCAACCTTGAATTACAATTACGTCCCGGTGAGCGGAGCGCCCAACGCTGATGGCCTGATAAACTACAAAATCAACGTGCCCGAACCTGGCAGTCTCGTTCTTCTCGGGACAGGCCTTCTCTTTCTCGGTATGGCAGCACGGAAACGCAAAACGTCAGATATCTGAGACTTTAGGCGATTGGTACGGTTACCCATCGAGTGGGAACCGTTCCATTCTCAACTCCAGACCGAGAATTTACGCGTATGCAGTGAGCCGCGCGGCAGCTGGTGGACATTTACAATCGGCTACTTGCCGATTCCACAACATTTTGTTGCGGCCTTGCGATCGATCAGCGTCGCGACGATTTATATTGTCACGCTTGGACTCAGCCGCGCAGGCTGAGATAGGCGACGGCGAACCAGATCATCAGCAAGCTGAGATAAGATGCCGAAAGCCCCACCGCCAGCATCGCCATGCGCAGTAATGTCCGGCCGGCCGCGCCGCCATACACGCCGCGCAGATGGCCGAACAGATGCACCGGCAAAGTGAGAAACACCAGCAGCCCAAGCCAGCCGAGATTGTCGGGCAGGACCAGATTGACAGCCATGATGATAAAGAAAAACGACAGCGCATGCATGGCAAAAATCAAATGATCATAAAGCGGCATATGACGCGGCCAATACAGCAACCACAGCAGCAGGGCTGCAATCGGCACTGTCAGAAATCCAAAAATCTCCGCACTGCTGCGCAATGTCTCGAGATATAAAGGGCCATGCGTGTGAATGAAATTCCCTATCGGCACCAGCCACGCCAAATGCGGCGGCAGCTTCATCACCTGGCCATGGGGCGGACGGAACTCGACATTCACATTCCGGTCCGCAATGAACAAAAAAACCACCAAGATGATCAGAAATAATTGCAGCGGCGCCACCTGGCTCATGCGCCGCCCAGCGAGATAATCGCGCGTCAAGCGGCCGGGATGAAAAGCGAGGCGGCGTAACGTCGTCATCACTTTGCCGTCAAGGTCCGTGAAATGCGCCAGCGCCTCCAAAATCAGCTTGCCGATCGAACGATGCGCCATCTCGCCATGCTGGCCGCACTGATCGCACCAGGGCCCCCGGCGCAGGGCACCGCAATTGGCACAGAGCGGTGCAGGCAGGTTCAGGCCCGTCCTGCTTGGCTGGAGAAAAAGGCCGGGTCGATTTTCAGTTTGGCGAGCGCCTGGCGCCATTTGCCGCCATGATCGGTGCCGAAAATCATCGCTTCGTCCGCCGGGACGTTCAACCATGCGTTCTGGCGGATTTCATGATCCAGCTGGCCCGCATCCCAACCCGCATAGCCGAGCGCGAGCAGGCAATGCTCAGGTCCGCCGCCCTCGGCAATGGCTTGCAGAATATCCAGACTCGCGGTCAATTTATGCGCCTCATCCACCACCATGCTGGCCGGCGAACTCCACTCAGCGCTATGCAGCACGAAACCCCGCCCGCTATCGACCGGGCCGCCGGCGCATAGCGCAATCTGCCGGCTCGGCGGGTTGGGCAGAATATTCAACTGCTTGAGCAAATCATCAAAGCGCGGTTTGGTCACCGGGCGATTGACGATCACGCCCATCGCCCCCTCGCTCGAATGGGCGCACATATAAATCACGCTTTGGTTGAAGCGCGGATCGGTCATGGTGGGCATGGCGACCAATAATTGGCCGGTCAGAAACATCTCGTCACTCA
Organism: Rhodospirillales bacterium 20-60-12; assembly: GCA_002255495.1. GTDB lineage: Bacteria > Pseudomonadota > Alphaproteobacteria > Acetobacterales > Acetobacteraceae > 20-60-12. Next base: position 21,674 of record NCAP01000001.1, read on the forward strand.
TCCTATGATTCTGGCGTGCAGGCGCGTCGGGCGCAAGTGGATTGATCAGGCCACCCAGGTCCGCCAGGTGAGGGTGAGCAAGCGCGGCTTCACGAGTGCGGCTGGTTCGGCTACCAAGACTTGGATTTTCAAAGCTTATCCGGCGCGGCCGGCAAGGAGATATGGGTGATGATCAAAATCGGCGACACGATTCCGGCGATGAAACTCATGACAGCGACGGCAGAAGGCCCACGCGAGGTCGATACCGGCGAGTTGTTCGCCGGCCATAAAGTCGTGATGTTCGCCGTGCCGGGCGCTTTCACCCCCACCTGCAGCGCCAAGCACCTGCCCGGCTTTCTCGAACATGCCGCCGCCTTTAAGGCCAAGGGCGTCGAGCGGATTATCTGCCTCGCCGTGAACGACGCTTTCGTGCTCGGCGCCTGGGCGAAGGAACAGAAATCGGGCGATCAGATCATTATGCTCGCCGATGGATCGGGCGCTTTCACCAAGGCACTCGGGCTCGAGCTTGATCTGGTGGCGCGCGGCCTGGGAGTGCGCAGCCAGCGTTTCGCTTTGATCGCGCAGGACGGCAAAGTCACGCATCTGGCGGTCGAACAGGCTGGCGGCTTTGATGTCAGCCGCGCCGAGGCGGTTCTCGAAGCCCTGTAATTTGTCGCCCGAACCGGCCACGGGCACGACCATTTCGGTGGTCGTGCCCTGCTATAATGAGCGCGATAATGTGGCACCGATGATCGCCCTTTTATCCGCTGCCCTGACCGGCATCGCCTGGGAGGTCATATTCGTCGATGACGATAGCCCCGACGGCACGTCCGACCAGGTGCGCGCCATCGCCGCCACCGACCCCAGGGTCCGCTGCATCCGCCGGATCGGCCGGCGCGGCCTGTCATCGGCGGTGATCGAAGGGGCACTTTCATCCTCAGCCACCTATGTCGCGGTCATCGATGGCGATTTGCAGCATGACGAAACATGCCTGCCGGTGATGCTTCAAGCCGCTGAGCGCGGCGCGGACCTGGTGATCGGCTCGCGCCATGTGCAAGGTGGCGATGCCGCCGGGTTGAGCTCAAGCGCGCGGGCACGATTGTCCGACGCGGGTATTCGCATCGCCCAGGCGATTTTGCCGGTGAAATTGTCCGACCCGATGAGCGGGTTTTTCCTGCTCCGCCGAGATCTGTTCGAACGGCGCGCCCGCCGCCTGACCGGTCAGGGATTCAAAATCCTGCTCGATCTGGTTCTGGCCGCGCCGGACAAACTCAACATCGTCGAAGTGCCGTATAAATTCCGCCCACGCCAGGCCGGGCAAAGCAAGCTCGATGCGCTGGTGCTGGCCCAGTTCGCCGGCTTGCTGATCGATAAAACCCTGCGTGGTACTGTGCCTTTGCGGTTCATCGTGTTCGCCATGGTCGGGCTGTTCGGCGTCGGGGTGAATTTGCTGATCCTGAGCATTGCGCGCCATGCCGGCTTGAGCTTCACCAGCGCTCAGACCATCGGCACGATCGTTGCGATGGTGGCGAATTTTCAGCTCAATAATCAGCTCACTTATCGCGCACAGCGGCTGCGCGGACCGAAATTCATTCGCGGGCTGATTCTGTTCATGCTGGTCTGCGGGCTCGGCGCGATTGCCAATATCGGCATCGCCAATGCGCTCTATGCCGAAAATGCCGGCGGCCTGCCCGCCGGTGCGGCGGGTGCGGCGGTGGGTGTGGTGTGGAATTACGCCGTCTCGGCCACCTTGGTCTGGCGGGTCAGGTGAACAGGCTGGCGCTGACGGCACTTCTGGGGCTTACAATCCTGCGCCTGCTCATGGCCCATGCCGTGCCGCTCACGCCCGATGAAGCTTATTACACGATCTGGTCGCAGCATTTGCAGGCCGATTATTACGACGACGCGCCGATGATCGCCTATTGGATCCATCTGGGCATTGTCCTGGTCGGGCGCAGCGCGCTCGGCGTCCGGCTGGTCGGCCCGCTCGCGGCGGCGTGTGGCTCGGTTCTGCTCTGGCGCGCGGGCGAGGATATGTTCCCCGGCCGGCAAGTCGGGCTGACCGCCGCAGCACTCCTCAACGCGACTTTGATGCTCGGTGCGGGCAGCGTGCTGATGACGCCCGACACGCCGCTACTGTTTTTCTGGACGGCGACTTTGGCCGCCATGGCCCGCTTCATCGCCAGCGGGCAGGATCGTTGGCTGCTGGTCGCGGGCGTCCTGGCCGGGGCTGCCATGCTGTCGAAATATACCGGCTTGCTGCTGGTCGCGGCGATCGGGCTGTGGCTGCTGACCAACCCGCAAGGCCGCGCCGCCCTGCGCCGCCCCGCCGCCTGGGCCGGATTGGCTTTGGCGGGCTTGCTGTGCCTGCCGATGATCGTCTGGAATATCGAATATCACGAGGTGAGTTTTCTCAAACAGGGCGGTCGGGTCGCGCAATTCGCGCCGGGCAGCGCGCTGAACCATCTGGGCGAATTGATCGGCGGCCAGATGGGCCTTGCAACACCGCTTATTTTTGCCCTGATGGCAGTGGGCGTGTGGCGCGCGGCACGTGGCGGGCCGGCCGGGCGCCTGCTCGCCTGGCTGGTGATCGTGCCGGGGGCGTTATTTATCGAGCATGTGTTGAGCGGGCGCGTGCAAGCCAATTGGCCGGCGATTCTCTACCCCGCCGCCGCCCTTGCCGCTGCGTCCTGCTATGCGGGCCGGCACACCTTGATCGGCCTCGCTCTGGCCAGCGGTTTGGCTGTCACGCTGCTGGTCTATGGGCAGGTGATCTACGGCGTCCTGCCCATCCCGCCGCAGCGTGACCCCGTCGCCTTGCAGCTGGCCGGTTGGTCGCGGCTGGCTCACACGGTGGCAAATCGGCTGAGTGCCGAGAATGCCGATTATGTCGCAGCCGACGATTACGCAACCGCCGCCGAGTTGGCCTGGCACATGCCGCCCGATACGGTCATTCTGGTCCATGGCGGGCGCTGGGCTTATTTCGGCTTGCCGGTCGCGCGGGATCTGACCGACCGCGCGGGCCTGCTGGTGCAGAAATCCGACCGCCCGCCGCCGGCCTTTCCAGCCCTGCCGGCGGGTGATGCGCAGCGGCTGAAATTCGGCGTGCCGGTCGCGCGCTATCACCTGTTCCGGGTCTCCTTGCCGGCTCCTGCTTACGTGCTGAAAGCCCCCTGATGGGCACACCGACCTTGCCCACGCCCGACGACGTGCTGGCCGCCCAGCGCCGCATCACGCCCTATATCATCCAGACACCGATGCTGCGCCACGACCTGCTCGACCGGCTCACCGGCGGGACCATTTTGCTCAAGGCCGAGCCCTTGCAGCGCACCGGCAGTTTCAAATTGCGCGGCGCCACCAACGCGCTGCGGCTGCTGCCCACAGCGGCGCGCGCGCATGGCGTCGTGACCTATTCATCGGGCAATCATGGCCAGGCCATTGCCTGTGCGGCCGCCGCGCTGGATATGCAGGCGACCATCGTGATGCCGGCCGACGCGCCGGCGATCAAACAGGATGCCACAGCGCGCTTTGGTGCGCGGATCGTGACGTTCGACCGGATGCGGGAAAATCGCGAGGCGATTGCAACGGAAATCGCAAAATCAGCAGGCGCCATCCTGATCCCGCCTTATGACCATGCGGACGTGATCGCGGGGCAAGGCAGTGCGGCTTTGGAACTCGCCGCCGACGCCGCGGCGATTGGGCGAGGGATGGATGCGCTGCTGGTTTGCACCGGCGGCGGCGGGCTGACTGCGGGGTGCGCGCTGGCGATGCAGGCTGCCTCCCCCGCTACGGCGATATTCGCCGTCGAGCCGGAGGGCTGGGACGATACGGCCCGCTCGCTCGCCGCGGATATGCGGCTTGCCAATGACCGCACAGGCTCGATGCTGTGCGATGCCCTGCTCGCGCCCGAACCCGGCACGCTGACCTTTGCCATCAACCGGCTTTATCTCGCGGGTGGCCTGGTGGTGACAGACGAGGAGGTAAAAGCCGCGATGCGCTTTGCCGCCTTGCATCTGAAACTGGTCGTTGAGCCCGGCGGCGCGGTGGCGTTGGCGGCAGTGCTCGCCGGCAAGATCGACGCCAAGAGCCGGGTCATCGGCGTCGTAATCTCAGGTGGCAATGCCGACCCCGCTTTGCTGTCGGCCGTTCTCGCTGGATAGATTTTCTTAATCTCACTTTGTCATGCTGCGTTCCGGCATAACCCACGGACAGGCGGCAACACACAGACATGGCGGGCAATACAGGTCAGGGCCAAGGCGGCAAAGCGGGCGGCAAATCCGGAAACCAAAAAGGCGGCAAAGGCGGTGCCAATGGCCGGCCGAATATCATCATCCGCAAGGAGGAGGTGGTCGAAGGCGGCCATCATGGCGGTGCCTGGAAGGTTGCCTACGCCGATTTCGTGACCGCCATGATGGCGTTTTTTCTGCTGATGTGGCTGATCAACGCAACCACCGAGGCCCAGCGCATCGGGCTTGCCGATTATTTCAGCCAGGCAAATGTGCTCAATCGCGGCGCCTCGGGCGAAGGCAAGCCGTTCGGTGGCCACACCCCCTTCGACAAGGGCGCGCTGGCGTCCGATCGGGGCGCGGTGCGGGTGATGCCCGGTCCATCGCCGGTTCCCGCCGAAGCTGCACGCTTGCCCGAGAGCCAGACGCTGCCGCACCCCGCCAAACCGGCCACCCCGCCTTTGCCAAGCCCGCCTTTGCTGCCCCCCGCGGCGGCGGGCAGCGCGCCCAAGCCACTCGCCCCCGCCGGCCCAAGCCTCGAGGGATCATCGCCCAAAGCCTTGCTCGCGGCGGCGGCCGCGCTGGAGACTCATCAATTCGATCAGGCAGCGCATCAAGTTCGCGCCGCCATCCAGGCCGATCCTTTATTGGCGGCGCTGGGCAAGCAGATCGCTGTTGATGAAACGCCGCAGGGTTTGCGCATACAGATCATGGATGCCCATGGCCAGCCGATGTTCGCTCTTGGTTCGGCCGCGCCCAATCAGGCGACGCAGATTTTGCTGCGCAAAATCGCCCCGATCCTGATTAAACTGAACCATAATATTTCGATTTCAGGCTATACCGATGCAGCACCTTATGCGAGCGCGGGCCGCAGCAATTGGGATTTGTCGGTCGAGCGGGCCAATGCAACCCGGCAATTACTGCTCGATGCCGGCCTTGCCGAAGCGCGGATCAGTGAAGTCACGGGCTATGCGGACCGGCATTTGCTGCTGCCGACCACGCCTTTGGCGGCAGGCAATCGCCGGGTGGCCATCATGGTCCTGCGCGACCCCACGGGTGCCGTGCCCGCGCCATGATGCGGGTTTCATCATGCTGACATTTGGTGGCATCGGCTTTTTGCTCGCCTGCGTATTCGGGACATTCATCGTCACCGGCGGCGCGATCGGGCCGTTGATGAAATCCATGCCGTTTGAATTTCTGACCATCGGCGGTGCCGCGATCGGCACATTTGTCGCCGGCAATTCGATGCATGACCTCAAGCACACGATGGGCGGCTTCAAAAAGATTCTCAAAGGCAGTGTCTATCACAAGGCGCAATATGTCGATCTGCTGTGCCTGCTTTATTTTCTGGTGCGGTTGAGCTCGACGAAAGGTGCGATGGCCCTGGAAAACCACATCGAAAAGCCTGAGGACAGCCCGATTTTCCAGCATTTTCCTGACATTTTGGCGAATGAACGGGCTACATTGATGATCTGCGATTATCTGCGCATGGTCGGCATGAATGCTGATGATCCGCACCAGATCGAGGACATCATGGCGCGCGAGCTGAAAAAAACATTGCTGGAGGAATTGCACGGCGCACATGCTTTGCAGGTCATGGCGGATGGCCTGCCAGCATTGGGCATCGTCGCCGCCGTGCTCGGGGTGATCAAAACCATGGCGCATATCAGCCAGCCGCCCTCGGTGCTTGGCGAGATGATCGGCGATGCGCTGACCGGCACGTTTCTGGGCGTTTTATTGGCTTATGGCGTGGTCGCGCCATGTTCGGTGCGCATGCGCAGCGTGGTGGAGGAGGATGCGAAATATTCCGAAGTGATCCGGGCCGTGCTGGTTGCGCATTTGCACGGCAACGCCCCGCAGGTCAGTGTTGAGACCGGTCGGAAAATGGTGCCCAACCAATATATGCCGAGCTTTCAGGAACTGGAGGAAGCCGAGCAGGCTTTGCAGATTGCGCTATGACCGGCCGGGCCGCGCTCACGCCGGATGATCATCGCCGGCGGCCTCGTCCAACGCCCGCTGCATGTAGACGACATCGAGCCAGCGCTCGAATTTATAACCGACTTTGCGCAATTGCCCGACTTTCTGAAAACCGAGCGAAGCATGCACGCCGACCGAGCCGATATTCTCCGAATCCCCGATCACGGCAATCATTTGCCGAAAGCCGGCGGCCTGCGCATCGATCAGTAATTGCGCGACGATCGCTTTGCCGACCCCCTGCCCGCGCACATTGTCGCGCACATAAACGCTGTCCTCAGCGGTGAAACGGTAAGCGGAGCGCTGATGAAATTGCTGAAAATAACCAAAGCCGACCAGTTCGGAGCCATCGCGCGCGACCAGCCAGGACCAGCCGGCGGCGCAGACTTTTTCAAATCGTTCGGTCATTTGCTCAAGCGTCGGTGGCGTTTCCTCGAAGCTGCCTGTGCCCACCAAAACGTGATGGGCGTAAATCGCCTGGCATTCGGCGAGGTCTTGCAAGCTGCCGGCGGAAATGACGATCATGATACTTCTGGTGCTCCGTCTATGGCGAATCGCGCTGCTACGGTCATGCCATGGACCGGTAGGACAATGCCAGACCATAGCCGGCCGACCGCTTGCCACCGCCCGTCACATCCCTCCGCGGCGGCGCAAAATATGAGCAAAATATTGCATTGCAGCATATTCATGACAAAACTGTTTGAAAACAGGAAATTTACTGCTAGCAGCCACTGCTGAGTGGTGAATATGCTATAGGCGATTAGTCGCCAAAAGCGTTGAGCTGAACCGAAAGGGCGGATTGCCTTATGGATGATACAATAATCGGTCCGGATCATACGGGCCCGCAGCACGGCAATGGCGGCGATCAGGCCCATGTCGACGCGGCTTCGATCGGCACCGGCAACGGACCGCTCCATGTCCGTATCGCCGCCGTGATGGCCGTGGCACGCTTCCACGGGGTCGATCTCGACCCGACGGCCTTGCGGCTGGATGCGAACGAAACCGCACCCACCCCGCCGGTGCTGGTCGAATGGCTCAAGGAAGGTGGCCTGTGGGCGCGCGGCATTCACATCAATTGGCGCCAATTGCTCAAAACCGAGACCAACTCGCCGATCCTGCTGCTGTTGAAGGATGGCGGTGCGGCCATGGTGATCGCTACCGATCGCAGCCGCGGCGTGATTTTCGTGCGCGATCCCCGCGCGCCGCAAGGTGCCGCTCCCGTCCCTGTCGATGAACTGCAATTGCGCCAAGTTTGGGACGGCGCGGTATTGCTCGTCCGTGCCTCGCGCGATGGCCGCGAATCAGAACCGCCGTTCAATCTGTCGTTGCTGGCCAACATGGTCTGGATCGAAAAAAAGATCCTGCGCGATGTGGCGGTCGGGTCGATTACACTGACCATTCTGAGCATCGTGCCGATTCTGATGATCATGACCGTGATCAACACGGTGGTCGTGTATCACAGCATGAATACCCTGATCCTGGTGATCCTGGTCGTCGTCGCCTGCCTTATTTTTGAGATGATCCTCAGTTGGGGTCGACGCCTCCTGCTTGTAATCCTCTCGACCAGGCTCGATGCACGGTTGAATTTGATGATTTTTGACCGGTTGCTGACCTTGCCGATCGAGTTCTTCGAACGCAACCAGGCCGGTGAACTCTCCTACAAAGTCGCCCAAGCCTACCGCGTGCGCGACTTTTTGACCGGCAAATTGCTCAGCACCTTCATCGACATGTTCATGGTCGTCCTGATCCTGCCGATCCTGTTCTACATGGACGCGTTTCTGGCCTGGACCGTGCTGATCGCCGCCGCCTGCATCGCCATCATCATCGCCGCCTTCCTGCCCCCGCTCGCCCGCCTGACCGGCGAGATCATCCAGGCGGAATCGGCTAAAGGCTCGATCATGGTGGAGACGCTGTACGGCATCCGCACCGTGAAATCGCTGTCGCTGGAAAGTGCCCGGGCCTCGGAATGGGACACCAGAGTGGCCGATGTGAGTGCCCTGAACCTGAAAATGGGCAAGCTCAGCAACTGGCCGATGGTCATGGCCATGCCCTTCGAGCGCTATACGCAAAGCGGCGTGCTGGCCTTGGGCGCCTATATGGCGATTTCCTCGAACAACCCCCTGATCCTGGGCGGGCTGATCGGCTTCATGCTGCTCGGCGGCCGCGTTGCCGGCCCGCTGGTCGGTGTGGCGCGCTTGATCCAGGATGTGCAGGAAGCCCGTGCGGCCTTGGCCATGATCGGCTGGGTGCTCAACCGTCCCTCCGAACGCCGCGCGCTCAATAACGGTTTGCGGCCGAAATTCGAGGGCGCGGTCGAGTTCGACAATGTGACCTTCACCTACGAGGGAACGAAAAACCCAGCCCTCGATAAGGTCAGCTTCTCGGTGCCGGCCGGCACCATGCTGGGCCTCGTCGGCAAATCGGGTTCGGGTAAATCGACCATCACGCGGCTGCTGCAGGGCATCAACCGGGATTATTCGGGTGCGGTGAAAATCGACGGCACCGAATTGCGTGAAATCAATCTGCGGCATTTGCGGCGCAGCTTCGGTGTCGTGCTGCAGGATAATTTTCTCTTCCGCGGCTCGGTGCGTGACAATATCATCGCCGGCCGTCCGGGATTATCCTTCGAGGACGCCATTCGCGCCGCACGGCTTGCAGGCGCCGAGGAATTTATTGAACGCCTGCCGCACGGCTATGAAACCTGGGTTGAAGAAGGCTCGCCCAATCTTTCGGGCGGCCAGAAACAGCGCCTGGCGATTGCCCGCGCGCTGATCTCCGATCCGCGCATCCTGATCCTGGATGAAGCGACCAGCGCGCTCGATCCGGAAAGCGAGGCGCTGGTGAATGCCAATCTGCTGCGCATCGCCACCGGCCGCACCATGGTCATCGTCTCGCACCGGCTGTCATCGCTGGTGAATTGCGATGCCATCATGGTCATGGAACGCGGCCGCCAGATCGATATCGGACCACACACCCAGCTTCTCGAAACCTGCGGGATCTACCGGCATCTTTGGTCGCAACAGAACCGCCACATGGAAAATCAGGGAGGCCGTCATGCTTCGCCTACTCCGACGCTCGCCCAAGGCGACTAACGGCGAGGGCACTGCCGACCCTTCCGGCATTGCCCTGGCCAGCCCCGCCATGATTGGCGATACCCCGCTCGCGCTGCTGGAATTCCAGTCACCGACCGCGGCTGTCATCGCCACACCGATCCCGCCGGTGACCCGCTCGACGGTCTATGTCGTGACGGCTCTGATCGCCACTTTGCTGATTATTGCCAGCACCGTGAAGGTCAGCCGGCTGGTCACCGCGCATGGTAAATTGGTCACTCAAGCCTCGACCATCGTGCTGCAGCCTTTCGCCACGTCGATCGTGCAGAGCATTGATGTGAGCGATGGCGAAGTGGTGCGCAAAGGCCAATTACTGGCCCGCCTGAACCCCACTTTCGCCGACGCCGATCTGAAATCGCTGCAAGAACAGCGCGACCAGCTTAGCGCCGAGGATGCGCGGCTCGTCGCCGAGACATCCGGCACCGATTACACGGCCGATCCGAAAAACCCCGCCTCCGCATTGCAGGCCGCCATTTTTACTCAGGAAACCGCCGAGCATAATTTTACCCTGGAGAATTACGCGCAGAAAATCGCCGAATTGCAGGCGGTCATTGCGCGCAGCAATGCAGAGGCCGATTTTTATCGCAAGCGTGTCGGTGTGGCGAGCGATGTCGAGGGCATGCGCAAAGAGCTGCAAAAATTGCAGGTCGGCAGCAAATTGAATTCACTGATCGCCACTGACGACCGGTTGAATGTTGCAACCTCGCTGGCCGATGCCACCGCCACCGCCACCGCTTCGGAACGCGATCTGGCGGCTCAGCGGGCCGAGCGTGACGCCTATCAGCAGAAATGGCAGGCCGATGCCTCACAGCAATTGGCCGAAACCAATGATAAACTGGCGCAAACCGAGCAATTACTGAACAAGGCCAGCCTGCAGAACCAGTTGGTTGTGTTGCGCGCCCCGCGTGATTCCGTGGTGCTCAATGTCGCGCACGTGTCGGTGGGTTCGGTCATGCAATCGGGCGAGCAACTGATCTCGCTGGTGCCGATCGATGCACCTTTGTCGATCGAGGCGGATATCAGCGGCACCGATTCCGGTTATGTGCATGCCGGCGAAAAAGTCACCGTCAAGCTCGATACGCTGCCGTTCCTGCAATATGGCTCGGCGCGGGGCATGGTTAAATCGATCAGCCCGGATAGTTTCAGCCCGCAAGCCTCGCCGGCCGAAGGCGGCTCCACCCTGCCCGATAAGCCGACCAATTTGTTCTATCGTGGCAATATCACGCTCGATGAATTGCTCCTGCACGATACGCCGCCCGGCTTTCGTCTGATGCCCGGCATGCCGGTCGAGGCGGATATCAAAGTCGGTCAGCATACGATCATGCAATATTTCATCAGTAAGGTTCTGCCCGTCGCCTATAGCAGCTTGCACGAGCCTTAGAGGATGCATGGTTTGACCCGGGAATTGGACGATTCAGGACGAGGCATGGCGGCATGATCCGTCCGCTCGACCGTATCGCGGCCCTCTCGCCGCCGCGCGCTCTGGCGCGCGGGCTTGAATTGCTCAAAGCGGGCGAGGCCGCACGGGCGATGAAGCTGCTCGCGGTCGCTGCCGAAGCCGGGCTCACCGAGGCGTAGTTTCAGGTCGGCACCTGCTATTTTGAGGGTATCGGCGCGCCGCGCAACCAGCTTGAAGCCACCCGCTGGTTCGCCCGTGCGGCCGATGCGGGTCATGTCGAAGCGCAATGTCGCATGGCGACCCTGCATTTGTTCGGTGTGGCAGGGAAAACGAATGCCGGCGCGGTCGGCCTGTTCAGCGCCACGATCGCCCCTGAAGGCAGTGCGACAGCCGATTACGAAGGCGCCCTGCAATGGGCACAACGCGCCGCCGAAGCAGGCTCGGCCGATGGGCAATCGCTGCTCGGCTATATTTACAGCAATGGCCCCGCAACATTGCGCGACGAGACGCAGGCGGAACACTGGTATCGGCTCTCTGCCGCTCAGAACTGGCCGCAGGGCAAGCTCGGCTATGGTATTTTGATGATGCGCAGAGCTCACACCGGCGAAGCCTCGGTGGCTGCGATGCGCGATATTGAAGCCGCCGCCGCCGCCAATCTACCGACGGCGCATTATTATCTCGGGGTGATATTCGAACAGGCGATCGGGGTTTTGCCCGATCTGCCGCGCGCGCTGAACCATTATCACAAAGCCGCCGAACACGGCATTCGCAACGCCCAGGCGAAGCTCGGCGTGATGATGATGTCGGGCCAGGGTGGCAAGGCCAATCTGCTGGAGGGCGAATCGTGGCTGCGCCGTGCCGCCCTCGCGGGCGACCCTGAAGCCGCTGCCCTGGTCGGTGATCTCTATGCCCGTGGCGGCGAATTACCGCCCAATTACGCCGAAGCCGCCATGTGGTTCCAGCGCGCCGCCGACGCCGGGCATAAAACCGCCGCCCGCGCACTCGGCATGCTGTATCTCACTGGCGCCGGCGTCTCGCGTGACCCGGAGGAAGCCGCCCGCTGGCTGCAACGCGCCGCCGAAGCCGGGGACAGCAAAGCCCGCGTCGATATCGGCAATCTGATGCTGGCCGGCGAAGTGCCCAATCAACTCACCGATCCGGCGCCGATCCATGAATGGTTCGAGCAGGCCGCCGAGGCCGGCGATTTGGTCGGCGCATTCAATTACGGCGTCTGTCTGGCCCAAGGGGTCGGCGTCAAGCAGGATGAAACAAAAGCCGCCTTCTGGCTGCGCAGGGCTGCCGACGGCGTGGTCAATGCGCAATATTGGTATGGCCGCATGCTGCTCGAAGGCCGTGGCGTGCCCGCCGATGCCGAGGCTGCTGCCTCCTGGATCAAGCGCGCCGCCGATGTCGGCATGATTGAAGCCATAGCGACATACGCGGAAATGCTGGTCAATGGCCGCGGCGTGCCGCGCGACCATGAAGCCGCCCGGCAATTATTCGAGCGCGCCGCCCGCGCGGGGCATGCCGGCGCCATGTTCGCGCTCGGCGCCCTGTATGGCGGCGGCCACGACATCCCGACCGATCGGGCGCAGGCCCTGACCTGGTTCCGCGCCAGTGCCGAAACCGGGCATGCGCTCGCGCAATTGATGTATGGCCGCTATCTGCGCAAAGGGCTGGCCGGTCCGGTAGATCTGCATCAGGCTAAAATCTGGCTGCACCGCGCTTTATCGAGCGGTATCGAAGACGCCAAAGCCGATCTAGCGGACATCGCCGCCGCGCAGGATCCTGCCCCGACACGCGCCGCCGGGGATTGATGGGCAAGCAGACTGATCGGGTAACGACAATGCGGCGATCTCTGCCCCGCCCATGACATCGCCCGGCCGATCCATCGTCAAACCAGCCGAACTCGCAGCCGCCGCCTGGACAGCAGGCTTGCAGGAGATGGCTGCGCAGAATTACTCGACCGCGATTGCCTGGCTCGAACGGGTCCGACGGCTCGCCCGTGACGACCCGCGCCCGCGCCTTGATCTGGCGCTGGCTTATCGCGCCGCCGGCCGTGGCGCGGCGGAGGCGGAATTCCAGGCTCTTGCCACCACTTACAATCTCGCGGCCGCCTGGCTCGGCATCGTATCGTGCCGGCACCAGACGGGCGATCATGCAGGGGCGGCAGCCGCATTGGGCCATCTACTCGCCCGCTCGATCATGCCGGCCGATGCCAGCTTTGCCCAAACCGCGACCATGCTCGCTGAAGCGAGCGGGGCGCCTGGCTGGTGCGGCATCACTGCGGGCGGGCAATTGCGGATCAGCGCAACCGCGACGCCGCAAATCACCGCCGATGGCCGCAAGCTGACACTGACCAAAGCCCGCGGCGGCTTGTATGACCTACCGCCAAGCGCCCGCACGGCCCGCCTGCTGAGTGTCACCTGCGCAGGCGCTTCTTTGCTGGGCTCGCCTTTGGATATGCTCGCGTTGCATCGGATCGACGGCATCGTGGCGGCCGATCAGGGCGGCATCAGCGGCTGGGCCGCCTGGCCTGCTTGTGCGTCCGCCAAGCCCGAACTTTATCTCAAGGACGCCAAGGGCCGGACACGCCGCATCGATCTCGGCGCGGAACTCCCGGTTGACCTCGCGCAACCATTCGCCACCCGCTACGCTTTCGCGCTTGATCAAGCTTCTTTGCACGGATTGACGGCGCCGCTGCATGTCATGGGCGCGGACCAGCGCCCACTGATGGGCAGCCCGCTCGATCCGCAAGCCGAGATCAAAGCCGCCTATGCCATCGCCGCGTCGGTCAATCGAAAAGCCGCGCGCATTCCCAGCCGCGCCGCGATTCCGGCCGATATCATCGGCCCGCCGCCTGCGAAAACCCCCAAGCGGGCGAAACTGGCGGTCATCGTCCCGGTCTATCGCGGGCTTGCGACCACTATCGCCTGCCTGCAAGCTTTGTTCGCGGCGCGCGAAGGGGCTGACATCATCATCATCGATGATGGCTCGCCCGAGCCTTCATTGAGCCGCCATGTCGCAGAATACGCAGCCATCCAAGGCGTCACTTTGATCCGCAACCGGCAAAATCGCGGCTTTCCGGCAGCGGTGAATGCCGGGCTGGCCGCTGCCGCCCGGCTACCGGGCAAACGCGATGTTTTGCTCCTCAACAGCGACACTTTGCTGCCGCCCGGCGCACTGGGCCGGCTTACCGATGCGGCCTATCGCACGCCCGCGACCGGCACGGTGACAGCTTTATCCAACGACGCCACCATTCTGAGCTACCCTGACCCGACCGGCGGCAACCCTGCACCTGATCTGCCCGGCACTATCGCGCTGGACCGGCTGGCGGCGAAAACCAATCGCCAATTATCGATCGAGATCCCGACCGCCATCGGGTTTTGTATGGTTATCCGCCATGATTGCCTGGCCGCCACAGGCTTGTTCCGCACGGATGTTTTTGCCCAAGGCTATGGCGAAGAAAATGATTTCTGCATCCGCGCGCGGCATTTGGGCTATCGCCATATGGCGGCGATGGATGTGTTCGTCGCGCATCATGGCAGCGTGTCGTTCGGCCTGGCGGGCCGTGCGCTGGCGGCGCGGAATATCGATATACTGAATCGGCTGCACCCCGGCTACGACCAATTGATTGCCGATTTCATCGCCGCCGACCCGCTTGCCGCCGCGCGGCGCAAGCTCGATGAAGCCCGGCTGCGCCGCGCAGCACAGGGCAAGCGCAGCGTATTGCTGATATCGCACGATCATGGCGGCGGCGTTGCCCGCATCATTGCCGAACGTATGGCGCGCTACCGCGATGACGGCCTGCTGCCCGTGTTGATCGGCCCGTCTTTCCCCGATGAAGCCATGTTCGAACGCGGCTACGGCCTGAGCCGGATCAGCACCAAACCGCAGGCGGATTACCCGAATTTGACCTATGATCTGCCGCGTGAAGCGCCGGCCCTGCACGCCTTGCTGCGCCGGCTGAAGCCCGATCATGCCCAATTGCATCATTCCCTCGGCCAGCACCCGAGCATCCGCGACCTCGCCCATGAACTCGGCATAGCGCAGGATATCGTGGTTCATGATTATGCCGCCTTCTGCCCCCGGGTAAATCTGATCGGCGCCGGCCGGCGCTATTGCGGCGAGCCGGCGATTGCACAATGCACAATCTGCGTCGCGGATGAAGGCAACGAAATTGCCGAGGCGATTTCACCCGCCGATTTGCGCGCCCGCTCAGCCGGTGAATTCGCGCGCGCCCGGCGCATCGCCGTGCCTTCGGCGGACGCCGCAAAGCGCCTCGCCCGGCATTTTCCCTCTCTCAGCGCGATTCAACTTGACGTGACGCCGTGGGAAAATGACGAACTCGATTTCTCCCTCCGCCCCCCGCCCGGTCCGCGTGCGCCCCGGCGCATCGCGGTCATCGGCGGCATCGGCCCGGCCAAGGGCTATGATGTTTTGCGCGACTGCGCGCGCGACGCCGCCAGCCGCAACCTGCCGCTCTCCTTCGTGCTCATCGGCGCCAGTGAGGATGATCAACGCCTGATCGATACCGGGCGCGTCTTCATCACCGGTGCCTATCAGGAGGGCGAAGCGGCTGGGCTATTGCGCCAGCATCAGGCGGATTTGTGCTTCCTGCCCTCGATCTGGCCTGAAACCTGGTGCTTCACCCTGAGCGAGGCCTGGCGCGGCGGCTGCTACGTGATCGGGTTCGATCTGGGTGCGCCGGCCGCGCGTCTGGCGGCCACACAGCGTGGCCATTTATTGCCGCTCGGCCTGCCGACCGCGCGGATCAATGACATCCTGCTTGCGTGGCAGCCTGATTTGCGCAATCTCAACCAAACGCCGTTACCTTCGAAGTCAGTCAACATTCTTCGCCCTCACTTAACAAATCAAACACGAGAGTCATCCAATGGCCAAATCTGAAGCTGCTCCTGCCGTCGCTGCGCAACCCGGCGAACAACGCCCTGGCGTCGTCCAGGAATTGAAGGTCACCGGCCATCTGATGACCCTCGATACCGGTCTGTTCTGTATCATCAACGAAGCCAACCCGAATGCTGCTTCATTCGGCGGTCTGCCGGGCGTGCGCGTCTCGCCCCCGCCGATCGATCCACGCGGCGTGGAAATCTCCGGCTTTCGCCCCGATGGTTGGCTGTCGGCCAATGGTGACGCGGCCTTGGTCAAAATCCCCAACGGTCCCTCGCAAATTCTTGTCACCGTCTATCAAATGCCCAACATGGCGGACGCCGCACCCCGCTTGCAGGTGATGCAATTGCTCAACGGTGCCGCGGCCCCGGCCCAACCGGCACGCGCCCCCGAAGTGATGGACGTGCTGGCGCATATTCAAACGCGTGGCGATGTCGGATCGAAATTCGGCGAATGGCTCGGCGAACCCGGCAGCCAGAATTGGATCGAGGGCTTTGCCGTCGCCGCCCCGGCCGGCATTGCCGCCACCGACATCTCATATCAGGCGGTGCTCGGCCGCGGCTGGCTCTCGCCCTGGGTCGAAGCCGGGCAATATTGCGGCAGCCGGGGCATGGCCCTGCCCTTGCTCGGCCTGCGGGTGCGCCTGCAAGGCGAGGCCGCCGAACAATATGACGTGGTGTGCGAAGCAAGCTTCGTCGATGGTCTGAAAGCTGGCCCGGTCGGCAATGACGAAACCTGCGAAGCCCCGAGCCTCGCTGCCCTTGAAGCGATCAAAATTACCCTGGTCCCGCTCACCAAAACCCGCCAGACCGGCCGCGGCCGCCGTTGAGCATGACCCTGGAGCTGCACGCGACGTGAGATTTCTCTTCGTTCACCAGAATTTTCCGGGGCAATATCTGCATATCGTGCGTAATCTCGTGGCCGAAGGCGGTCACGAGATTTTATTCATGACCGAGCCGAACCGCAATAATATCGTCGGTGTACGCAAAGTCACTTATGCCCGCCCGCCTTCCACCCACGCCATCATTCACCCCGACGCCCGCGAATTCGAGCTCGCCATGCGCCGCGCCGAGGCAGCCCTCTCAGGCGGCAAGCAAATCAAGGCGCTCGGCTTTCAACCCGACATCATCATCGGCCATCATGGCTGGGGCGAATTGCTCAGCCTGTGCGATTTGTTCCCCGGCGTGCCGATCCTGGGCTATTTCGAGTTTTATTATCGCTCAAACGGCGGCGATGTGAATTTCGACCCCGAATTCCCCATCCCGATGGAACGCTTCGGTGCCGTGCGCGCGAAAAACGCCGTCAACCATCTCGCCCTTACACTGGGCCATCATGGCCAGACCCCGACCATTGCCCAATGGCACACCTACCCCGACTGGGCGCAAAAACTGATGACGGTCATCCAGGAAGGGGTCAATCTCGAACAATGCAGCCCCAACCCGGCCGGCCGCCGGCAGGCTTTGACCATAGGCTCCATGAAAGTGACGGCACGGCAAAAACTCGTCACCTTCGTGGCCCGCAATCTCGAACCCTATCGCGGCTTTCACACGCTGATGCGGGCATTGCCAAAAATTCTCGACGAACGCAGCGATGTCGTCGTCTCGATCGTCGGTGGCGATGAAGTCAGCTACGGCGCCATGCCCGATCAAGGCGGCAGCTGGCGCGAGGTGATGCTCGCCGAACTCGCCGGCAAACTCGATCTCTCGCGCATCCATTTCCACGGCAAAGTGCCCTACGAGCAGCATCTGGCACTGCTCAAACGCTCGGATGCACATATCTATCTGTCATACCCCTTCGTCGCCTCATGGTCGCTGCGCGAAGCCATGGCCGTAGGTTGCACCATCATCGGCTCAGACACCGAAACCGTCACCGAATTCATCCATGACGGCGAAACCGGCCTGATCACGCCCGGCCTTAACCCCAAAGCCCTCGCTCTACGCACACTCGAAGCCCTCGAAGACAAAAAACTCGCAACCCGCCTCGGCCAAAATGCCCGGCAATTCGCCGTCAAACATCTCGATCTCGCCGATTATCTCACCCGCTACCGCGCCGAAATCGAACGCGTCACCGGCAAACAACTCGCCCCTCCCTCGCTCATACCCACCCGAAAATCGAGCGGCGGGACAGTAAGGCCAAAGGGCTCCGCCCTTTTGAAACCCGCCAGGGGATAATCCCCTGGACCCTGGTACGGCTCTCAGCAAAAAGGGGCAGAGCCCCTTTGCTTCGCTACCCGCCGCTCACATATTTGTCAGGGCGTATTTGCGGGCGAGGAACCAGGCATCGACGGCGGTTTTCATCGACTCGGCGATGCGTGTCCGGAAGGCGGGGGTGCGCAATTCGGCTTCATCTTGGGGGTTCGAGAGGAAGGCTGTTTCGACCAGGACGCTGGGGATGGCGGAGGATTGCAGGACGGCGAAGGTGGCGTGCCGGGCTGGGTTATTCAGCATATCGACATTTTTCGACAGGGCATTGATCATATGTTGTTGCAGGACGCGCGATTCCAGTTTGGTGCTGTGCTGCATGAGGCTGAACAGGATTTTCGCGACATCGGGTGAGACGCCGCGGAAGCTGGGATTGGCCAATTTTTCGACGCTATTTTCCGATGTCGCGATTTTGGCGGCCAGCGCGTCGGAGGCTTGATCGGAGAATGTATAGACGCTGGCGCCGCGCACGACATCGTTTGGCGAGACGGAATTGGCGTGGATGGAGAGAAACACGGCCGCTTTATGTCGCTCGGCGATATCCACCCGGGTTTGCAGCGGGATGAAAATATCGGTCGCGCGGGTCATCACGACGTCGTAGCCGGAGCGGATGAGGGTATCTTTGAGGTCATAGGCGGCGGCGAGGGCGATGTTTTTTTCATAGAGATTGCCCGACCCGATACAGCCCGGGTCGTGCCCGCCATGACCGGGATCGATGACCACCAGCCGGTCGGTATCGGCAAGGCGGGTGGCGGGCCGGGAGAGCAGGCGGCGCTGTCCGGTTTCGGCGGCCCGCGCGAGGCCGCTGCGCATCCAGACCGGCAACATGATGGTTGCCTTGACCCCTGCGTCCAGAAAGAACCGTCGTGAAAACGCCATGTGACTCCCAGCCTTTGACCCAAAAACGCCGAACTTCAACTATGTCTGATCCAGAGACATGTCATCCGATGAGCTTGGCATTATCGAATTAAACTGATCGGATCTTGATCCAGGATAACAAAATTCACCGAGTTCGGCCTTAAGATCAAAAGCTAATAGCATGAGAATAAATGATTTAACAATATTTTAGATGCCGGGCCTGTCAAGCCTGCGATTTTAGAAATCTCACAAAGGCCCGCAGCGTGATGTCCGAGACGTGATGTTCCATGCCTTCGGCGTCCGCTTCGGCGGTTTCGAGCGGCACGCCGATCGCCTGTAATAACGCGACCATCACCCGATGACGTGCGTGAACGCGTGCGGCCAGGGCCTGGCCTTCGTCGGTCAGAAACACGCCGCGATAGGGTTTGGAGGTGGCCAGGCCCTCGCGTTTCAGCCGGTTGATGCTTTTCACTGCGGTCGGGTGCGAAACGCCGAGCCGGCGCGCAATATCGATCGGCCGGGCTTCGCCGTTGATGCTCAGCAGATCGGCGATCAATTCAACATAATCCTCAAGCAGCGCCGTTGCTTGCGCGTTGCGGGTTTTACCGAAGCGCCGCGCCTGGGTCGGCTCCGTTGGTAGTTCGGGCGCTCGTTTACTGACCATGCCTCACTCCATATCAACCACAATAAATCACAAACAAATCTGAAAACCAAGCCGATTGACGAAATTAAAGCCAAGGCTATACTATAATGGTATGGATACAGAGCTCACCTCGCCTGCCGAAACCTTGCCGCCAACGGCTCTGCAAATCGCCGCCGGCCAATATGCGGCCCGCCGCAATATTGTCTTTCAGCGTGTGAAGCTCTCGCCTTTGATGCGTATCATGCTGTGGTCCTTACGGATTTATGTGGTGGTGATGCTGGCGGTTGTGGTCATTCAACTGAGCAGGTTGATCCGGCCTTGAACCAACCGGCACCTCCTATTCTGCACGAGGATTTCGACCGCGCGCAGGATCATTTGAAAATCGTCGCCGCACGTGGCACTCGGCAACGCGGATGGAATAGCCGGTTGCTATGGCTGCTGATCGGCCCAGGCATTTTGGCGTTCCTCGGTGAGAATGATGCGCCGAGCATGCTCTCTTACGCCGCCACCGGCGCGCAATTCGGCATCGGATTCTTTCTGCCTTTCGTGATTCTGACCTTCGCCATCGGCTTTGTCGTGCAGGAGATGGCCGGGCGCATAGGGGCTGCCACTGGGCAGGGCCATGCAGCGCTGATTTTCGCCCGGTTCGGCAAATTCTGGGGCGGCTTTGCGATGCTCGATCTGGCGGCGGGCAATTTTCTGACCTTGGTCGCTGAATTCATCGGTATTCGTGCGGGCCTCGGTTTTTTTGGTGTTCCACCGGCACTCGCGGTCGGCGGCAGTATTGTCCTGATCGCGCTTGCTGTCTCCACCTCGCGCTATTGGACCTGGGAGCGCATCACCATGGTGCTGGCGCTCGGCAATGCGGTGTTCGTGCCTGTTGCCCTTCTGGCCAAGCCGGATTGGCATCAGGTCGGGTCTGCCTTGGTCACCTGGAGCCCGCTGCATGGCGGCTTCAAACCCGACACCATAACCTTGATGGTTGCCGATATCGGCGCCACCGTGACCCCCTGGATGTTGTTTTTCCAGCAAGGCGCCGTTGCCGATAAAGGGCTCACCGCCAGCGAAATCGGCGGCGCCCGGCTCGATACCATCATCGGCGCCGTGCTCGCCGCCGGCTTTGCGATCGCCTCGATCATTGCGACAGCGCCGTTATTCAGCCACGGGATCAGTGCGGCGAATTTTCAGGCCGCGCAATTCGCCGAGGCGCTGATGCCCTATATCGGCCATACCGGTGCGGCCTTATTCGCCATCGGTATTTTTGAAGCGGGCCTGGTCGCTGCCATCACCATTTCCACCTCGTCGGCCTATGCCTATGGCGAGGTCACCGGCAGCGCGCATGGCATGAACAGCTCGATCCGCGATGGCTGGCCGTTTTATCTGGTTCTGCTGGGCTCGGTATGCACCGCCGGCGGCCTGATCCTGATCCCTGGCGCGCCGCTGGAGGACATCATCATTCTGGTCAATGTGGTCGCCACATTGGCAATGCCCCCTGCCCTGCTGTTTTTAATCACGCTGGCCAATGACCGCGAAGTGATGGGCGAGCATCGTAACGGCCTATGGTGGAACATTGCCGGGGTCACGGTGACCATATTCATGATCCTGAGCGGCCTGCTCTACGCCCTCACCGTGCTGATGCCTCATCTATTTGGATAGAGCGTGATCGTTTTACAACGACACGTTCTATATTCATTCTGTCGATCAATCTCATAGATTGAGCTGGAGATAAGCGATTCCAGCTCAATCTATATTGATCTCACCACCGCATTGACTGATTTGCGTTATGTTATAACATATCGTTGAAAAGGGCATGGAGAGTGGTGTGCTGACATATTTCCGCGTGATCGGCTTGGCACTCGCCCTCGGTGCTCCGGTGTGCTGTGCGGCTGCCCCGGTTCATATCGTCGCGGCTGAGAATTTCTATGGCAATGTCGCAAGCCAGATTGCCGGCGATCAGGCGCAGATCACCTCGATCCTGAACAACCCGAACGAGGACCCGCATCTTTTCGAAGTGAGCCCGCAAGGGGCGCGGCAGATCGCGCGCGCCCAGATCGTGATTTACAGCGGCATCGATTATGATCCCTGGATCGACGGCTTGCTGCGCGCGACCAAATCCAGCGTGCGCCAGATCATCGATGTCGCAAGCCTGATCGGCCGCAAGCCCGGCGATAACCCGCATATCTGGTATGATCCGGCGACGATGGCGGCGTTTGCCCGCGCCCTAGCCGCCGATCTGACCGCCGACGACCCGGCCCATCAAGCGCTCTATCAGCAGAATCTGGCGGCATTCACGCAAAGCCTGCACCACCTCACCGCCCAGATCGGCCAATTACGCGGCAAATATGCCGGCCTGCCGGTTGCCGCGACCGAACCCGTTTTCGGCTATATGGCAAGCGCTCTGGGCCTGGACATGCATGAAGCGGGTTTTCAATTGGCCGTGATGAATAATACCGAACCCTCGGCTGCTGAGGTTGGGCGGTTTGAGGATGATCTGCGGCTGCATAAAGTCCGGCTCTTCATTTATAACAGCCAGGCGACCGATCCTGCCGCGCAATCGATGCTGGCGATCGCCCGCAAAAGCCATATCCCGGTGATCGGGGTGACCGAAACTATGCCGGCGGGCGTGGATTACCAAGGCTGGATGAGCAACCAACTGACGGCGCTGGATCATGCGCTCGGCGGCGATAAAACCGCGCCATGATGCAGGCGGACAAGGCTGCCGCCTGCCATGGGCTGCGGATTGAACTCGGCGGCAGGGTCGTGCTGGAGCATGTGTCCTTCGCCATTGAGCAAGGCGAATTCGTCGGTCTGCTCGGCCCGAACGGCGCGGGCAAAACCTCGCTGCTGCGGGTCATGCTCGGCCTGCTGGCACCGGCTGCCGGGCAGGTCGAGATTCTCGGCGGCAGCCCGGCTGCCCGCCGGTCCGCCATCGGCTATGTGCCGCAAATCCGCACCAATCCGGCGGGGCTGAGCTTGAGCGCGCGCGATTTCGTCGCCGCCGCGGCGGGGGGCAGCCGGTGGGGGCTGCCGATTTTGAGCAAATCAGACAGGGCGGATGTCGAACAGGCGCTGGATCTGGTCGGCGGCGCGGCGCTGGCCGACCGGCCGCTCGGCTCGCTCTCGGGCGGCGAGCGCCAGCGCCTGTTGCTGGCCCAGGCGCTGCTCGGCCGGCCGCGCTTGCTGCTGTTGGATGAGCCTTTGGTCAATCTTGATCCGCACCGCCAGCGCGACGTGGTGGAACTGGTCCAGAAACTCCAGCGCCAATACAAGCTCGCCGTGCTGTTCAGCGCGCATGATCTGAACCCGCTGCTGGGTGCGATGGACCGGGTGCTTTATCTGGGCGGCGGCCAGGCGGTGATCGGCAATGTGGGTGAGGTCATCAACGGCCCTGTCCTGACCAGGCTCTACGGCTCGCCGATCGAGGTGATGCATGCCGGGGCACGGATTTTTGTCGTCCCCGGGGCGCAGCCATGAGCATGTTCCAATATGATTTCATGGATAACGCCTTCGCCGCCGCGAGCATTGTCGCACTCGTCGCCGGGCTGGTCGGATATTTTCTGGTCCTGCGCGCGCAGACTTTTGCCGGCCATGCGCTGGCCCATGTCGGTTTCACCGGCGCGACCGGGGCGGTGCTGATCGGCGTCTCGCCGCTTTGGGGCCTGGTCAGCGTCACCATCGCGGGTGGGATTTTGATGGGATTTCTCGGCGAGAAACTCGCCCACCGCGATGTCGCGATCGGCATCGTGCTCTCGATGTCGCTCGGGCTTGGTTTGTTGTTCCTGCATTTTTTCACCGCCTATGCGACGCAGGTGACCGCTTTGCTGTTCGGCAATGTGTTGGGGGTGGATTTGCCGACCTTGCGGGCGCTGGCTGTGCTCGGTCTGGTCAGTATGGCCGGGCTCGCGGTCATCTCGCGCCCTCTGCTATTCGCCAGCCTGCAGCCCGAACTGGCCGAGGCGAAGGGGCTGCGCCTGCGGCTGCTTTCGGTCCTGTTTCTCGCCATCGTGGGATTGGCGACCGCCGAATGCGCACAGATTGTCGGGGTATTGCTGGTTTTTACGCTGATGGTCGGGCCAGCCGCGGCGGCGCAGAAAATCACCAGCCGCTTGTTTGCCGGCCTCACATTGGCGGTGCTCTTCGCGCTGATCGAGGCCTGGCTGGGGCTGACCCTGGCATTCTACAGCAATTGGCCGAGCAGTTTCTGGATTACCGCCTTGAGCAGCCTGATTTACGTGCTCTGCCTGCTTGCCGCTTCAGGGCGCACGCGCCAGCACGCAGTCGGCGCATAATCCCTCGACCTCGACGGTCGAGAATTCAGCGCGGAAATGATGCGCCTCGGCGGCGCGGCGGACGACGTCCGAAATCGTATGGTCGTCCATTTCAGTCACAGCCTTGCATCGCAGGCAGATCAAAAATTGCACCGGGTGCATATGCATCCCCGATTCGGCGCAGGCGATAAAGGCGTTCAGCCGCTCGATCCGGTGGATCAGATGCTGTTCAAGCAGAAACTCAAGCGCACGATAGACGGTCGGCGGGGCTGCTTTGGCGCGGGTTTGCTGGAGTTGTTCGAGTAATTGATACGCCGTGACCGGCCGGTCCACCTGCAGGATCAAGGCCAGAATGTCGCGCCTCAGGTCGGTGAAGCGCAATTGCCGCGCGGCACAGTCCGACGCGGCGGCCGCCAACCGCTCATCCAGCCAAGCCTGCGTCCGTTTATGCATCGTCGAATCCCGTCTGACTGCTTATCCTGTCAGCACCCATCTGGACATGCGGGGACCCGCAAGGCAAATGGGGGGTCTCATTTCACAAGGACTACCCTGCTCGATGACCCCTTTAGAAATTGACCGCGTGCAATCTTATCTGCGCCGCCTGTTCGGCACCGAAGAGATCCGCGTCATTGCCCCGGCCAAGGCCGGATTATCGGTTGAACTGGCGGTGGCTGGCGAAATCGTCGGCACCATCCATAAGGATGTGGATGACGGCGAAACCTCGTTTGCCTTGACCATGATGATCCTGGAAGACGATTTGCCCAAGGGGCCACGCCCGGCGCTGGCACCAACCTCGGGCAAACGCCGGCCATAGATTTTTTTATCACGATTGCAGACCGGATCCGCCTTGAATGCGCTTGCGATCCGGCCTGGCGCAACCTACGTGGCGAACATGACAGAGACATCAGATCATCAGCACCAGTCGAACGACGATCCCTCGGCGGCTGGTCAAAATCAAGCGCCGCACAGCCCTGAACAGGTGATGCAGGCGGCCGTCGCCCACATCGCCGATCTTGAGGCCGAGCGCGACGAGATGAAAAATAAATGGATGCGCGCGGAAGCCGAAATGGCCAATTTGCGCACCCGCACCAAGCGTGAGGTGGAAGAAGCCCGGCTTTATGCGGTGCAGAAATTCGCCCGCGACGTGGCTGAAGCGGCCGAGAATCTGCGCCGTGGCTTGACCAGCCTGCCCAAACCGGCGGCTGACGAGCCCGAAATGGTGACCAAATTGCGCGAAGGTTTTGAGGGCGTGGAACGCGCGTTCATGGGCCTGCTGGAGCGCAACGGCATCACCCGGACCGACCCGACCGGTGCCGCCTTCGATGCCAATTTACATCAGGCGATGGCCGAACAGGAAACCGCCGAATATCCGCCCGGCACCATCGTGCAGGCCTGGACCAATACCTGGACGCTGAACGGCCGCCTGCTGAAGCCGGCCATGGTCGTCGTCAGCAAAAGCCCTTCCAGCGATGCCGCCTCACAAAATAGCGGCGTGAACACGACCGCTTGAGGCAAAGCGGAAAATATTTTGTGCGTAACACCTGCGGGCCTTGTGCCCAAGGGTGAGGTTGAATACCTAAATATCATCTCAAAAGGGACGCCTCCGGTGCTTCGGGCCGGTCGTATCCGCTGAACAGGAGCTATATCATGAGTAAAGTAATCGGAATCGATTTGGGCACCACCAATTCATGCGTCGCGATCATGGAGGGCAAGGATGTCCGCGTGATCGAGAATGCCGAAGGTGCCCGTACCACCCCCAGCATGGTCGCCATCAGCGACAGCGGTGAACGCCTCGTCGGCCAGTCCGCGAAACGTCAGGCCGTGACCAACCCGACCAATACGCTTTACGCGGTCAAGCGCCTGATCGGCCGCCGCTTCGATGACCCGATGGTCGGCAAGGACAAGGGCCTGGTGCCGTTTCCCATCGTCAAGGCAGATAACGGCGATGCCTGGGTGGAAGCCCGTGGCGAGCGCTACGCACCGAGCCAGGTCAGCTCTTTCATCCTGACCAAAATGAAGGAAACCGCCGAAGCCTATCTCGGCGAAACCGTGACCCAGGCGGTGATTACCGTGCCGGCCTATTTCAATGACGCCCAGCGCCAGGCGACCAAGGATGCCGGCCGCATCGCCGGTCTGGATGTGCTGCGCATCATCAATGAACCGACAGCGGCGGCGCTGGCTTACGGCATGGATAAAAAACATGCCGGCACTATCGCCGTTTACGATCTTGGCGGCGGCACGTTCGACGTCTCGGTGCTCGAGCTGGGCGATGGCGTGTTCGAAGTGAAATCCACCAATGGCGATACCTTCCTCGGCGGTGAAGATTTCGACGCCCGCGTGATCGATTATCTGGCCGATGAATTCAAGCGCGAACAGGGTATTGATCTGCGCCGCGACAAGCTGGCTTTGCAACGCCTGAAGGAAGCCGCGGAAAAGGCAAAAATCGAGCTTTCCTCCTCCAAGGAAACCGAAATCAACCTGCCCTTTATCACCGCGGACGCGACCGGACCAAAACATCTGGTGATGAAACTCACCCGTGCTAAACTCGAAAGCCTGGTCGATGATCTGATCGCCCGCACGCTTGAGCCCTGCAAAGCCGCATTGAAGGATGCCGGGGTGACGGCTGGTGAGATTGACGAGGTCATTCTCGTCGGCGGTATGACGCGGATGCCCAAGGTCATTGAGCTAGTGAAACAATTCTTTGGCAAGGAACCGGCGCGCAACGTCAATCCTGATGAAGTCGTGGCCATTGGCGCTGCAATCCAGGGCGCCGTTCTCAAAGGCGACGTGAAGGATGTGCTGCTGCTCGATGTGACGCCGCTCTCGCTCGGCATCGAAACATTGGGTGGTGTATTCACCCGCTTGATCGACCGCAACACGACCATTCCGACCAAGAAATCGCAGGTGTTTTCGACCGCCGATGACAATCAAACCGCGGTGACCATTAAAGTGTTCCAGGGCGAACGCGAAATGGCCGCCGACAATAAATTGCTCGGCAATTTCGACCTGACCGGAATCCCCGGTGCGCCGCGCGGCGTGCCGCAGATCGAGGTGACGTTCGATATCGATGCCAACGGCATTGTCGCGGTGCAGGCGAAAGACAAAGCCACCGGCAAGGAACAGCAGATCCGCATCCAGGCCTCGGGCGGTCTGTCGGATGCCGATATCGAGAAAATGGTGCGCGAAGCTGAAGCCAATGCCGAATCCGACAAGGCCAAGCGGGAATTCGTCGATGCCAAGAACGGTGCGGACAGCCTGATCCATCAGACTGAAAAGACCATCAAGGAAGCCGGCGATAAAATCTCCGCTCAGGACAAGGGCGAAGCCGAAGCCGCTATCAACGCTGCTCGCTCCGCGCTCGAGGGCTCGGATCTGGAGGCGTTGAAACAAGCGACCGAGCGCCTGACGCAGGTCTCCATGCGGATTGGCGAGGCGATGTATAAGGCTCAGGCCGAAGCACCGCAGGCCGAAGGCCAGCCCGGTGCGGAAGCGGCGCCAAGCGGCGAGAAAGTCGTCGATGCCGATTTCGAGGAAGTTGACGATAAGAAGAAATCCGCCTGAGCATTTGCGATCACTGAATGGCGGGGCCGGGCATGCAAATGCCCTGCCCCGCTTTCATCCGTTTTAGGGCCTGAATATGGCGAAGCAAGATTATTACGCAGCACTCGGCGTACAACGCGGCGCCAGCGCCGACGAACTGAAAAAAGCCTATCGCAAGCAGGCGATGCAGTTTCACCCCGATCGTAACCCGGGCGACAAGACCGCCGAGGCGAAGTTCAAGGAAATCAACGAAGCCTATGACGTGCTGAAGGATGATCAGAAACGTGCCGCCTATGATCGCTTCGGCCATGCCGCGTTCGAGCAGGGCGGCGGACAGGCCGGCGGCTTCGGGTTTGAAGGCGGCATCGGCGATATTTTCGAACAGATGTTCGGCGACATGATGGGCGGCCGGCGCGGCGGCGGCGGTGGCGGCGGGCAGAGAGCGGGTGCGGATATTCGCGCGGGCGTGGAAATTTCTCTCGAAGAAGCATTCGCCGGCACGAAATCGCAGGTGCGGGTGCCAACGCGTCTCGCGTGCGATGCGTGCGCGGGTACGGGTTCGACCGATAAATCAGCCTCCAACGACACCTGCACCACTTGCGGCGGCGCGGGCCGTGTACGCGCCCAGCAAGGCTTCTTTCTGGTCGAGCGCACCTGCCCGACCTGCGGCGGCTCGGGGCGCACTGTGCGCAATCCCTGCCGGGTTTGCGGCGGTACCGGCACGGTGCCGCGCGAGCGCACCCTGGCAGTACAAATTCCCGCCGGCGTCGAGGATGGCACGCGCATCAGGCTCGCCGGCGAAGGCGAGGCAGGTGGTAAAGGTGCTGCACCGGGCGATCTTTACGTACACGTCACGGTCAAGCCGCATAATATTTTTCAGCGCGACGGGGCGAATATATTCTGCCGGGTGCCACTGCGCATGACTCAGGCGGCTCTGGGCGGTGAAATCGAAGTTCCCGCCATCGATGGCAGCCGGGCGAAGGTCAAAATCCCCGCCGGCACGCAAACCGGCGATCAGTTCCGGCTGCGCGGTAAAGGCTTTTCGGTGTTGCGCAGCGCGCAGCGGGGCGACATGTATATCCAGGTCGCGGTTGAGACGCCGCAAAATCTGACCCGCAAGCAACGCGAGCTGCTCGAATCATTCGAGACCGAGGGCGAGTCGCACGCTACGGGAAGCCCGGAACATGAAGGTTTTTTCGCCAAAGTGCGTGACTTTTTCGAAGGGCGCTCCTAATCCGCTACGTCTCAAGCGGGGCCCGATCAAGGCCGCCCCGCACGCACATGATCCTCGCGGTCCATGACGTAATAAACGATGCCGAGAAATAAAATCGCAATGGCGTAAGAGACAATCACCAGCGGCGATAATTTCTCGACATCGATGATGATGAATTTGCGGGCGATGGCCAATATGGAAATCAATAAAATGGTTTTCGCCTTGAAAATATGGCTCTTGTTGATCAGCGAATAATAGACGGTGTGATTGAATTCCAGCGCGATGATGATGGTGATGATGTTGCCGAAAATCGTCAGGAACAAACTCTGATCATTCTGCACCAGCGTGCCGGCCAGCGCCAATTCGATCACGTCGGCGACCAGATTATACAAAGCAACGATGATCGCGAGCACGATGAACACGCCGATGATGATGCCGACCGCCTGCTCGAATAATCCGTAGAGCCGTACACCCCTGACGCGTGTCAGGCGGAGGAAATTAGGCTCATGCGATGATTCAGGTTTGGCCGTCTCGTCCGATTTGTCCATGATCCACTCCCGCCCTGTTCTCGCAGATTTAACCTTCTATAGTGACAAAATGTAAGACCCTGTTGATTATCAGATGAAAAAGCCGAAACTCTGCAATTCCATCCGAACTGTTATATGGGTCCATAATGAGGCATGTAAAATCTTTCAGCGTTCTAACCTTAGGGCTTGGCCTGGCAGCCTGCACGGTGGCACCGCCCAGCGGTCCGAGCATCGTGGCGATGCCCGGCAGAGGCAAATCACTGAGCGCCTTTCAACAGGATGATTATACCTGCCGCAATTATGCCAATGACCGCGTGGGCGGCCAGGCGCCCGCGCAAGCCGCGAGCAACGCTGCTGTGGGCAGTGCTGTGGTCGGCACGGCGCTGGGTGCTGCAGCCGGCGCCTTGATCGGTTCGGCCAGCGGGGCTGCCGGTGGTGGCGCTGCAGTCGGTGCTGGGCTAGGTCTGCTTTTGGGCAGTTCGGCCGGCGCGGATAACGCCCAATATTCTGCAGACTCGCTTCAACGGAGCTATGACATCGCCTATGCCCAATGCATGGAGGCCAACGGCGAACGAATCGCGCGACCGCAAGCAGCACCCGCTTACGGATACGGCTACGGGCCTTATGGCGACGCGCCTCCCCCCGTCTATTACGCCCCACCACCCGGCTATTATCCTTACGGCGCTTACCCAGCCCCTTACTGATCCGCCGCCGCTCGACAGCGCCGCCATAGACTTCCGCCTGCCGCCGCCCGCCGCGCGCGGCAGGCGACCTGGGGCACTCATTATCTCGCTGCTGATGCATGCCGGCCTCTTTGCCTTGCTGATTTTCGCCTACCGACATCACCATGACATGACGATGTCCTCGGCCCCTGGCATCGCCGTCGTGTTCCAGGGCGGCGAGGCGAAAACCCAGGCGCCGAAAGCAACGCGCCATGGCCAGCCCGAACTGGCGCAAAACCCCGTGCCCGCTACGCCGCCCGCACCGCCTGAGGCCTCCGCGCCGCAAGTGCGTTTGCAATCGCCAGAGCCGGAAACCGAACCCTTGCCGGCCCCGTTGCAACCGCCGCCACCACCGACCAAGCAAGCCATCGCCAAAGCGGTGAAAGTGCCGCCGCATAAAACGGCGCCGTATATGCGGATGGACCATTTTTCCTATAACAGCGCCCGGCCCGCGCCGCCGCTCAACCCTGGCCATCCGGGGATGAATTTACAGCTCAGCCAGTCCGATCTTGACCAGAACGGGCCGGAGATCACTTTCCACGGACATGTCGGGGCGGATTGGGAACGCGAGTTCACCGACTGGGTGAACGCCCATAAATATTATCCGCAAGCCGCCGCCGATCAAGGCCAGAGCGGCAGCGTGGAGGTCCATCTCGTGGTCACCCGCGATGGGCATGTAAAAGTGCTGCAACTTGAGAGCAGTTCGGGCAAACCCTTGCTCGACATGGCCTGGTTCGGCCTGTTCCGCGACGCCGATTTGCCGCCCTTTCCGCCCAATACCAAGGCCCAGGACGTCACGATCGATGCCAGGATGCATTTCATCCTGATCAGGTGAGCGCCTTCAACAAATTGATCAAAGGTTGGGGATCGACGCCAAACACCACCGTGAGCACCCCGATCGATACGAGGGTAACCCGGCCGAGCCACGAAATCTCACCCCGCCCCGACAACGCAATCATCGCATCCTGCCGGCGCGCCATGACCACGATGATGCGCAAATAATAATATAACCCGATGATGCTGGTGCCGATCAGCACGCCGGTGAGGAGTTTCATATCCGCGCTCACGCCCGAGGCCATGACATATATTTTCGCCATGAAGCCGATTGCCGGCGGCACACCCGCCAACGACAGGATGATGAAGGTCATGATCGCGGCAAGCCAAGGGCGCGACCAGAACAGGCCCTGGAAATCATCCAGCCGATCGCAATCGCGCGCGGCTTCACCGCGCGACAAAATACTGATTACCCCGAAGGCGCCGATGACGCTGATGGCATACATGACCAGATAAAAACTCACCGCCATACGACCGAGTGCACCCGGCACCAGCAAGGCCACCAGCAAATATCCCAGATGCGCGATTGACGAATAGGCCAGGAGCCGCTTGAGGTTTTCCTGCATCAAGGCGAGCAGATTACCGACCAGCATGGAGGCCACTGCAATGCCGGCAATGATGTCCGCGATTTTCGGATCGAGTATCGCGCCGTTCTGCCCAACCGCACGCATCACCACCGCCAGCACCGCAATTTTCGACACCACCGCAAGAAACGCCGCGGCGGGTGCGGGCGCACCGGCAAAAATATCCGGCGCCCACATGTGAAACGGCACCAGGGATAATTTGAAGCCCGAGGCTGTACCCATCAATGCCAATCCGCTGATCACCATAACGGTGTCATCCAACGTCACGGTGTGCCCTGCCAACAACGCATCAAAACCCAGCGTGCCGCGGCCGACATAAATCAGCGCCATACCGAACAGCATGAATGCCGAGGACACGCCGGAGAGAATAAGGTATTTCAGCCCGGCTTCCACCGATTCAGGGCGCCTGCGCGGATAAGCGATCATGCCGATCAGCGATAATGTCATGGTCTCCAGGCCGAGAAACAGCGAGGCCAGATTATTCGCCGCCGCCAATGCCACCGCCCCCAGAATGCCGGTGAGAATCAGCAGATAAAATTCCTCGCGGATGATATCCTCATTAGCCTGGAAATAAGTATAGGCGAGCACCACGACAGCCAGGCCCGCTGCCAATATCAATGCAACAAAGCCCAGCGCATAGGCGTTGAACACGAACAGGCTGGAGAATGCGGCGGATGACGCGCCGAGGGCCAGATTCACACTGAGCAGGGAAACGCCAAGTGCCGCCGCAGTGAAGCCCGCTATCAACTCGTGCGAACGCCGCACGATCAGCAGGAGCATGCCAAGCGGCACGGCGGCCGTGAGGATCAGAAGCGGCAAAGCGGCCGTGAAATTCATGCCCTGGGTCATCGCGTCAACATCGCCAACACCGGCGCCGACTGCATATTGGCAAGGCCGGCCTCGGCCAGTTCGAAAATGGGCTGTGGATAGACCCCCATCACAATGACACCGGCGGCCAAGATCGCCATCAAGCCGATCTCTCTGCGACCGAGATCATGGCCATGCCGCGGAACAGCCGCCTGCCCATGAAAAGCCCGCTGGATGGCGATGAGTGAATAAATCGCCGCCGGGATCAACCCGACCGCTGCGGCAATGGCAAAATTAGGATTATGGGCAAAAACGCCGAGCAGGATTAAAAACTCGCCAACGAAATTGCCCAATCCAGGCAATCCCATCGACGCCAGGACGAATAATGTCCCGAGTGCGGATAATTTCGGCAAATCGGTCCATAGCCCGCCCATGCGCCGCAGATCACGCGAGTGGATACGATGCTGGATCAGCCCGACAACGATGAACAATGCCCCGGTGCTGAGCCCATGGGCAATCATCAGGGCTACGGCTCCTTGCAGTGCCAGCGCCGAGAAACTGAAAACACCGATCATCACGAAGCCCATATGGCTGATCGAGGAATAGGCAACCAAGCGCTTGAGATCATCCTGCGCGAAGGCAATAATCGCGGCATAGAAAATACCGATGGCACCGAGCCACATGGCATAAGGGGCCATCTCATGGGCGGCGGCCGGAAACAGCGGCAAGACAAATCTGAGCAGCCCATAGCCACCGGTTTTCAACAGAACGCCAGCCAGCACGACCGAGCCCGCCGTAGGTGCCTCGGTGTGGGTCTCAGGCAGCCAGGTATGAAATGGAAATACCGGCAATTTGACCGCGAAGCCCATGAAGAATCCGAGCGCGATCAATAACTCCGTCAGATTTGTCATATGCGTATTCAAAAGCGCAAAATAATTGAATGTCAGGTTGCCGGTATTCTGCAAATGTACGAATGCCAATGCCAGGATACCCGCCAGCATCAGCAACCCGCTGCCCTGGGTAAACAGAAAAAACTTCACCGCCGCACGCATCCGGTTTTCATGGCCCCAGAGCGCGACGATGAAATATGTCGGAACCAACATCAATTCCCAGAAGAAAAAAAACAAAAACAGATCAAACGCAATGAACACACCGATGGTGCCGGCAAGGCACCACAATAAATTCGCGTGAAAAAATCCAATCCGCTCATCGATCTCCGTCCAGGACACGATAACGGCGAGAATGCCGAGCCCGACCGTCAATGCCACCAGCAACCAACTCAACCCGTCGATACCAAGCCGGAAATCGATTCCCAAAGTCGGAATCCAAGGGCCATCGAACGCCGCCAACCAATGGCCCTGACCCAGAATGCCCGCCGGCGCCAACCCGTGCAGCATCGGCAGCAGGATCAGCACATCCAGCAGCAAAGCAGCGACACTGATCCAGCGCGGCAATACAGGATGCAGCCGCTCAGCCGGCCATGCCAGACAGCCACCGAAGCTCGGGATTAATAACAACCAAACCAAATTCATGAAAACACCATCACCGCTAAAGTCGCCAGCGAACCCGCGGCAATCCATCCGGCATAGCGCCGCAACTGACCCGTTTGGGTGTGTCGCAAGCTGCGATGCAACTGCCTGGCCACGCGCGCCAGTGAATCGAACAGCCGATCGACCGGATCATCGCGCAGGACCGCCGACAACACGAAAAAGGGCTTGACGAAAGTGACGTTATAAAGCCCATCGAAGCCAAAACCGCCAGCCATGAAGCGCCGCAACACACTTGGTTGCACCTCACTCTGACGTTGCCAGAAACCCGCCTTGAACAGAGCAAACGCCACCGCCAGACCCAATAACGGGGCAAGCATGCCCGCCGCTATAATCGCCCATCCCGGCGATCCGGCAACGACACCACCGACGGCGCTGGCCAAAAAGGCCGATAGATGCGTGGCACCACCCAGATAATCCGGCGTTTCAAGCCACCCTGCCCCGAGAGCGCCAGCCGCCAAAAGCACCAGCGGCACGGTCATCCGCAGGCCATAATGGCCCGATATCTCGGTTTTCAGCGGGCCGAAAAATACCAGGAAAACCGCCCTGAAAATATAAGTGGATGTGATGATCGCGCAGATGATACCGGCGAGCCATAGCAATTGGCCGGCATGAGGCACCTGCCACACAGCGCCTAAAATCATGTCCTTACTGAAGAAGCCGGCGCTGATCACCGGCAAGGCGGCGAGCGACATGCTGCCGATCAAAAAGCACCAGAAGGCGAGTGGAATTTCACGCCGCAATCCGCCCATGCGAAACATATTCTGCTCGTGATGCAGGCGCGAGGCGATGGCACCGGCGGAGAGAAACAATAACGCCTTGAACACAGCGTGCGTAAGAAAATGAAACATCGCGGCCGACCAGGCCCCAATCCCCACCGCCAGAAACATATAACCGATCTGGCTGATCGTTGAATAAGCCAAAACCCGCTTGATATCCGATTGCACGATGGCCGCGAGTGAGGCCAACAATAAGGTCGCTGCCCCTATGCAGGCAGTCGAGAGCATGACGACCGGTGCCAGCTCAAACAGCACATGCGTGCGGACGATCAGATAAACCCCCGCTGTCACCATGGTTGCCGCATGGATCAACGCGCTGACAGGTGTCGGGCCTGCCATGGCATCGGGGAGCCAGGCTTGAAACGGCAATTGCGCGGATTTACCAAGCCCGCCGATCAACAATAATGCACATACCAAGCTGGGCATGGCACCACCCACATGCCAAATCGTTGTCGCCTGCTGCAATGCAGGCTGGATATGCAAGGTTCCCAATTGCAGCGCCATGATCACAAGCCCGATGATCATGGCGGTATCGGCTATGCGCGTGACGATGAATGATTTGCGCGCCGCCACACCATTTGCCGGATCCTGATACCAGAACCCGACCAGCAAATAACTGCACACGCCCACCCCTTCCCAGCCGACGAACAGGACCAGCATGTTATCCGCCAGTATCAGCAGCAGCATGGCGGCGACGAACAGATTGAGATAGGCGAAATACCGGCTATATCCTGCCTCCTCCGCCATATATTCCGACGAGAATACATGGATCAGAAAGCCGATCACCGTCACCACAACCATCATCAGCAGAGACAGCGGATCCAGATATAATCCGAATGATGCGCGAAACCCATCGATATCGATCCAATGCCACCAGGAAACCGCCAGTAAATGCTGGGCCGGCGGTGCCGCAAGAAATTGCGCCAGAATACCGCATGAGATGATCGCCGCGAGGCCAATGCTGATCGAGCCGATTGCACCCGCCATCCGCTCGCTCATCCGCCCTCCCGCCACACCAAGCAAAGCGGCGCTGAACAGAGGTAGGGCCGGAACCAGAGACAACCAATGATCCATGATCAGTCTCGCAACATGGTGGCGTCGTCGATATCAAGCGTCCTCAACTGGCCGCGGATGCGCAGTACCAGCACCAGGCCGACAGCAATCTCGGCAGCTGCCAGATTGAGCAGAAGCACCAGCATGATCTGACCATCCGGTTGCCCCCAGCGCGCGCCGCCGGCGACAAACATGAGACCCGCCGCATTCAACATGATTTCAATACACATGAGAACGAAAATCAGATTGCGCCGGGCCAGCAAACCACCCAGGCCGAGGACGAATAATATCCCGCTGAGCGCAACAGGCATTTGCCAAGGAAGGTCCATCATGGCGCTCCTTTGTTGCGCGCGACGGGTTCTGTGACACGGCCCAAATGATAGGCGGCGAACAAGGCTGCCATCAGCAGCATCGATGCGAGTTCGACAGCCGGCAGATAGGTCGTCAACATGCTCGCCCCGACCATCTGCGCATCGATGACATGAGCCGGCTCGCTGCTCGGCCCGGTATGCATCACCACATAGCCAAACTCGGTCGCCAGCACGCAGGCCAACGCCACAGGTACCAGCCAGATTTTGCCGCTCATCCAGCTGCGTTCACGCTTTTCCGACGATTTATCCAAACTGAGCATCATCACCACGAAGAGAAACAGCACCATGATGGCACCGGCATAAATAATGACTTCGAGTGCTGCGGCGAACGGTGCGCCAAGGCTGAAAAACACACCCGCCATGCTCAATAACGACAGCACCATAAACAGCAGACCATGCACGGGGTTGGTCCGTGTGATTGCCAATAATGTGGTCATCACGCTCAGGCCGGCCGAAATCAGAAATACCGCATTCATGGCATCAATCCGCGCGCATCGACCGGTGGCGCTTCGTTCAGTGCCTCACCTTTGGCCTTGCCGCGCACGCTCACACCGGCCACCCGGTAGAAATTATAATCCGGCACCTTGCCGGTGCCAGAAATGAGAAGATGCTCTTTCTCGTAAACCAAATCGCTGCGGCGATACTCGCTCATTTCAAAATCCGGCGTCAGCTGGATTGCCGATGTCGGACAAGCCTCCTCACAAAGACCGCAGAAAATACAGCGCGAGAAATTTATTCTGAAATGCTCGGGCGTCCAATCACCCTCAATGCTCGATTTCTGTAAACTGATGCAATCAGACGGGCACACCGCCGCGCAAAGATAGCACGAAACGCAGCGCTCCTCCCCATCGGGGTCGCGCGTCAATATAATCCGGCCCCGAAAACGCGGGGATAGATAGGGCTTTTGTTCCGGATATTGAATCGTCTCGGTCTTATGAAACAAATGCAGAAAGGTGAACCACAATGTCCGGAGTGAACTGTAAATATACATCTCTTTTCCCTGCCTCCTTTATGCCGGCACGCTGAGAATGAGCGCCCCGGTGACAGCGACATTGATGATCGACAATGGCAGCATCAATTTCCATCCATAGGACATGAGCTGATCATAACGAGGGCGCGGTAGTGCTGCGCGCAGCAAAATGAAAAAACCGATGAACAACGAAATTTTCAGCATAAACCAGAAGATCGGTGGCAAGAACGGCCCGTTCCAGCCGCCGAAAAACAATATGACGGTAATCGACGAAATCAAAACAATAGAGGCATATTCTCCGACGAAGAACATGCCGAACTTCATGCTCGAATATTCGGTATGAAACCCGGCTCCCAACTCGTTCTCACCCTCGGGCAAATCGAACGGCAGACGATGCGCCTCGGCAATGCCGGCGATCAAGAACATGATGAAGCCGAAGAATTGCGGCACCACAAACCATAAATGCCGCTGTGCCTCGACTATTTTCACGAGGTCAAAACTGCCCGATTGCATCACCACGCCGATCAGCGCGAGGCCCATGAAGACCTCGTAACTGATCATCTGCGCGGCCGCGCGCATGCCGCCGATCAGTGCAAATTTACTGTTCGATGCCCAACCCGCCAACACCACGCCATAGACTGTCAAAGATGTCATGCCGAGGAAGAACAGCACGCCGATATTCAAATGTCCGGCAATACCAATTCCCGGCGTAAGTGGCAGCACGGCAAAAGCCAGCAGAACGGTGACCAGAACAATGGCCGGCGCCAGGACAAATATCACCGGCTCCACAAAGCTTGGCGTCCAATCCTGCTTGAAGAATATTTTGATCATATCCGCCACAACCTGCAGGCTGCCTTCCCAGCCGACCCTGTTGGGCCCGAGCCGATCCTGCCAGAACCCCAGCAACCGGCGTTCGACAAATGTCAAAAACGCCGCCAATGTCACGATCGACAACAAAAGGGCGACCGAGATGCCGATATCGATGAGGATTTCAACCATCGGCGCGCGCCGTGATATGACGCACCTGGCCGTGAACCGGCCCGGGCAGAGGCGGTTGGCCGGGATAGCCGGCGACGATCTGCACCACGTGATCCGGCAAATGATCGTCGATTTCGGTGACAAGGCGCATGCAAGCACCTTGGGTAACATAGTCCATCGTCGCACCTTCGGTGATCTGATGGAGTGCGGCGGTATGAATATTCATCGATGCGCTCGGCACAGCCATCCGTGCTTCAATGGCCGGCGATAACGCGCTCAATTCTTCGCCGCCGAATACCGGCAGACAGGGGATAAAGAGCAGCACAGCAGGCTCGGCCGGACTGATCGTCACGGGCCAATACCCGGATGAGTCTTGGTCCTGCCCGCCCAGTTTCACGCCCTCATCGCCATGGCGCAGGGAGCCACCGATTTCGCTTTGAAATTTATTCACCGACTGCACGGAATTCCACCCTGGCGACCAGAAGAACGGCACCGGAACGCCGGCTTGCGCGCCGTGATATCCTTCCATCGACGTCGCAAACGGTGAATATTCGTTCGAAGGTGGCGCTTGCTCCTGCACATCATGATGGGCGTTGACCGCGGTGCGGCCGCTATAACGGTGCGGTTGACTTGCGGGCTGAATCCCTTCGATCCGAAACGCCGCATCGAGACCGACCTCAACGATATGCTCCAGCCCTTCAACCGTTCCAGACATAACACGCACCAGCGCCGACAAGGTGGGCCAGTCACCGATATTCGCCGCATCACGTAATAGCTGCCAAGCCGGCAGCGAAGGTGTTTGGCGGAATATTGCTTTGTAGAATCTCTGCGCCCGGCCTTCCTGATTGACGACGATGCCATCCGACTCCGCCATGCTCGCCACCGGCAAAACAAGACCTGCCTGCGCTGTGGTCTGCGTCTCGATATGATCGAGCACCGTCACGGAACCCGCCTGTTTGAAAGCCCGATCGAGCAGATCATGCGGGAAACGACGATATAAATCATTCTCCAGAACGACGATATTTGCCGAACCTGCCGCCAAAGGCTCAAAACACGCCGACATCCGTCCGCCGCCCAACAAGGCAAGGCCAACCGCATTAACCTCCGGTGCAATGAACGACAAGCGGGCCTGCTTGCCACGGCGCATCAGCGCTTCGACAATATTGGCGGCAGCACGCAGCGCATCGGCATCGCCGGTCATGCATCCCACCACAATCAGCGGTCGCTCGGCAGCCAACAACGCTGCGGCCATCTGCTCAACCTGCATCGGCATGATGCCGGGCATATCCGCACAAGGCGGCGCCTGCGGATCGATCGCGTGGGCAATCATGGCAGCGCGGGCAATCGCCTCATCGGGCCGCACGCGCAATGTAAGCCACGCGACATCGTCAAGCTCGGTCGCGGCCGGCGACATGATCATCAACGCGCCAGGCGTTTCGCACCCGTTATCGCGCACCGAAATATCCTGCCAAAGCGGGATCGCGTTGCGATTGGCGCGCGCATGCACCCCCGCACTGCCCGCCTGACGCAATGCCAATGCAAGCCTGGGCGCCGTCTCCGATGGATCTTCGCCGATGATCAGCACCGAATCCGCTTGCTCAACATCACGCACGCTCGCCACTGTCATGCGCGCGCTGCGGATCAACCGGGCCGCAACATCCAGCATATCATAGGCGGTGTCATGGATGCCGAGATAGAAATTCTCCGGCCCGACAATCGTCCGCAACGCGAAATTGGACTCGAGTGAGGCGCGCGGCGACCCGATCCCGATCAGATCGGGCGTTGCCAGCACGCGCGCGAGCGCGGCACGCGCCTCATTGACCGCGAGCTCGGCGGAACCCGCAAGGCGGGCGCTGCGGAGTGTATGCTCGCTCTGCACATAATCGGCGCCAAAGCGGCCGCGATCACATAAGAAATACCCATTCACCGCATCATTATAGCGATTGACGACCCGCCGTAATTCGCCTTCGCGTTCCTGCAGCGTGACATTGCATCCGACAGCGCAATGGCCGCACACCGATGCCGTGCCGCGCATATCCCATTTGCGCCGGAATTTCTTTGAAAACGGCTTATCGACGAACACACCGGTTGGGCAGATTTCAACAAGATTGCCGGCAAACGGGCTCTCCAAAGCGCCCTCGCTCGCGCGCCCGAAATAGATATTCGCCCGCGAGCCGAACACGCCGAAATCATCGCCGCCCGCGTAATCACGGTAGAATCGCACGCAACGATAGCAGCCAATGCACCGGTTCATTTCATGCTTGATGAACGGGCCCAGATTCTGATTGAGATGCGTGCGCTTTTGGAATTCGTAGCGGCGCCCGCTATGGCCGGTCATCACCGCCATATCCTGCAAATGGCACTCACCACCCACCTCGCACACCGGACAATCATGCGGGTGATTGGCCAACACCATCTCAACGACCGATTCGCGTAACGCTGCCACTTCGCGTTCAGCAATCGAAACCCGCATGCCTTCGCGCAATTTTGTCATGCAGGACATGACGATCTGACCAACCTGATCGTCATCGTCTCGATAGACCCGCACGGCGCATTGCCGGCATGAACCGACCGCACCGAGTGCGGGGTGCCAACAAAAATACGGGATATCGGCATTCACCGAGAGGCTTGCTTGCAGCAGATTCTGGTCCGGTTGAACCTCGACCGCGCGGCCATCAATGATCAATTTTACCATCGTCAAGTCCAGCCACAGGATTTGGTATGGATATGCTGCTCAAACTCGGCGCGAAAATAAGTCAATCCGCTCACCAGTGACGCCATGGCCCCTGGTGCTAGAGCGCAAAATGTCCGCCCCGGACCGAGCGTGCCCGCAATATCGTCCAATAATGCAAGGTCCGACATCTCGCCTTGTCCCGACTCAATTTTAGCCAGAATCCGCTCCACCCAGGGCAAACCGTCCCGGCAGGGGGCGCACCAGCCGCAGGATTCCTGGGCGAAAAAATGCTGCAAATTATGCAACATCCCGACCGGGCAAGTCCGATCATCCAGAATAATCGCCGTTCCGGTTCCAAGCCGGCTTCCCGCCTTGGCCACACCGGCAAAGCTCAGCGGGATATCGAGCTGATCATCGAGCAGAAACGCCGTCGACGCACCGCCCGGCAAAACCGCACGCAACTGATACCCTTCGCGCATGCCGCCTGCATGTTCGATCAGGTCATTAAGCGTGGTGCCCATCGGCAATTCAAACGTTCCAGGCGATTTCACGCGGCCGCTCACGCCGTATATTTTGGTCCCCGACTCACCATCGAGGCCGAGCGATTTATACCAATCCACGCCGCGCAGAACGATATGGGGAATATTGCAGATGGTCTCGACATTATTGACCACTGTGGGGCGCCCCCACAGGCCGCTGATCTGCGGGAAAGGCGGCTTGGCCCGCGGCACGGCGCGGCGGCCTTCGAGCGAATTGAGTAAGGCGGTTTCCTCACCGCAAATATAGCGCCCTGCCCCGCCATGAACATGAATTTCCAAATCATATGAACTGCCCAGAATATTCCGACCAAGCAGCCCCGCGTCCCGCGCCGCGCCGATGGCGCTCTCAAGCCGCGTGATCGCGGTGCCATATTCACCGCGGACAAAGATATAGGATATATCAGCTTGAATCGCATAAGCTGAGAGAATGATCCCCTCGATCATTTGATGAGGGTCGCCCTCCAGCAACAAACGATCCTTGAACGTGCCGGGCTCCATTTCATCGGCGTTGATGACCAGATAGCGCGGACCGGGATCAGCTTTAGGATCGGGCATCAATTGCCATTTGCGCCCCGCCGAAAACCCGCCACCGCCGCGACCACCCAAACCCGATTGGATGACCATCTCGACCAGATCAGCCGGCGCCACGCGGCCCAATGTTTGCCGCACAGCCTCATAACCGCCGGCAGCCTGATAGGCGTGCAAACCCATCGGCGGCGTATTTGGCTTTATGTTTTTTGTCAGCGGACGTTCCAATGTCATCATCTTTCAGTCGGGTGGTTCTAATATGCCGGGTAACTGGCCGGGTTCGACATCGCCGAAAAGCCGGTCATCGATCATCATCGCCGGTGCATGATCGCAATGACCAAGGCAGACGATCGGCAGCAATGTGTAGCGCCCATCGGTGCTCGTCTCGCCCTGTCGGATGCCGATCAGATCCTGGATTTTCCGAGCAATTTTATCCCGCCCCAACATCCAGCACGTGACGCTGTCGCAGAGATAAATAACCTTCTCGCCAACAGGCTTGCGGAAGATCAGGTTATAGAATGTCGCCACTTCATCAAGCTCGGCAGGAGACATATCGAGCAGCACCGCTATCGCCTCCAACGATTGGTCGCTGACATAGCCGTGCCTGGCCTGCATATATTTCAGCGCATCGATACAGGCCGCGCGCTTATGCGGATAATGCCCGACGATTTCGCCTAAGGCTGCGATATCTGCAGGCGTCAGATGCATTTTTTCCTCAGCGATCGACATCGGCCATCACGAAATCAATGCTGCCGATGATCGCAATCAGATCGGCCAGAAACGCGCCACGGCTGATCAGCGGGACAAACTGCAAATGATTGAACGAAGGGGTGCGAATACGCACGCGATAGGGCGCGGTATTGCCGTCGCTGACAAGATAATAGGTGTTCAGCCCCTTGGTGGCCTCGATTGTCACACTCGCTTCGCCCGGCGGGATCACGGCACCCCAACTGGCGTTGAGAAAATGCGGGATCATCGAATCGATGTCGTGCAGCATCAACTCACGCGGCATGGGCATGGCCAGAGGGTGCATCGCCTTGACCGGTCCGGGCGGCATGTGATCCAGGCATTGCTTGATAATCCGCAAGCTCTGGCGCATCTCGTCCAGCCGCAACTGAACCCTGGTGTAGCAATCGCTA
Source organism: Rhodospirillales bacterium 20-60-12 (assembly GCA_002255495.1). GTDB lineage: Bacteria > Pseudomonadota > Alphaproteobacteria > Acetobacterales > Acetobacteraceae > 20-60-12. Next base: position 64,045 of record NCAP01000001.1, read on the forward strand.
CGCGTGGCGGTCGGCACATCGAACTCGATCTGTTCATAGCCCGAATAAGGTGCCGCTTTGCGATAATCGAATGACGTCCCGCAGGCGCGCAAGCCCGGGCCGGTGACACCCCAATCCATCGCTTCATCAAGGGTGAACTCGCCCACCCCAATGGTGCGCGCTTTAAATATCCGATTGCGCATCACCAGCGTCTCATATTCATCGAGGCGCTTTGGCAAATAGGCAAGAAAATCCTTGATCAATCCATCCCATCCCGCCGGCAGATCGGCCGCGACACCGCCAATGCGAAACCAGGCCGGATGCATCCTGAAGCCGCAAATCGCCTCGATGATCTCCAAAGCCCGTTCGCGATCGGTGAAGACATAAAACACCGGCGATAATTGCCCGACATCTTGCGACATCGTGCCGAAAAACACCAAATGACTGATGATCCGGAACATCTCTGAGACCATGATCCGAATCATTTGCGCGCGTGATGGCACAACGATTCCGGCGAGCTTCTCCACCGCCATGACATAGGGAAAATTATTCATCACCCCCGCCACATAATCTATGCGGTCAGTATAAGGGATGAAACTGTGCCAGGATTGGCGTTCCGCCATCTTCTCGGCGCCACGATGATGAAACCCGATCTCGGGTACGATATCGACAATCTCTTCGCCCTTGAGCTTGACGATCAAGCGCAAAATCCCGTGCAGACTCGGATGATTGGGCCCGAGATTCAAAATCATGGTCTCAGGATCGTCCTCGCCCGCCTCCGCAATACCACTCACCAGCGGCAGCGCTTGCAGGGCAAGCTGCTCCTTGATTTCGGTCTCCTCCGGCATCACGAACGGCCCATGCTCGGTCGCGCGCGCATAATGATCCTTGCAGAGCGGGTGCCCGACCCAGCTCTCCGGCATTAGCATACGCAATAAAAGCGGGTGCCCAACAAAATTGATACCGAACATGTCCCATGTTTCGCGTTCATACCAATTAGCATTGGGCCAAATATCGCTGATCGTGGGGATGTTTCGGTCTGCCTGGCTCAAGGCGACTTTGACGCGAATTTCCGAGAGGGGCTGCGGCCGCATGAGATGGTAAACCACCGTGAAATCCCGCGCTCTCTCATGCGATGGATTTTGCCGGACCCGTTCGTCAATGGCGGTGATATCCAGCATCAGACCGTAATTTTGATCCTGATCCTGCTTTAACCACAGCATAATAGCGCGGAGATGTTCACGCTCTACCCAGACCGTCTCGGCTATGCCCGCAATTGTCTGAGGCGCGATGCATGCCCCTGGGAAATGGCCGCGTAGGCGGTTCGTGAAAGGTGAGTCTCCATTCAGGATCGAGATCTGATCGGGCATATGTCTCTGCCTTGTCAGATGGTATCGGCTGAACGAAGCGTCGTGGCCGTCATACGGTCTGGCGTTTTGGCATCACGCTGGCTGGGCAGAGGCTTCCGTTCAACACCCTGCGGACCAACCACCCAACTAAGCGGACGGCGCGACGTGCCGATCGAATTCTGGAGCAGCATCAACCCTTCAAAAAGCGCCTCGGGGCGCGGCGGGCAACCAGGGATATAAACATCCACGGGCAGAAAACTATCGACACCTTGCACGACGCTATAGATGTCATACATGCCGCCGGAATTGGCGCAGGCACCCATCGAAATAACCCAGCGCGGCTCGAGCATTTGGTCATATAGATATTTCACCACCGGCGCCATTTTGTGAAACACCGTGCCCGAGATCACGATCACATCGGCCTGCCGTGGCGTTGCCCGCAACACTTCCGCACCGAAACGGGCAATATCGAATTTCGAGGTGAAAGACGTCGCCATTTCCACATAGCAGCATGACAAGCCGAAATTAAACGGCCAGATGGAATTCTTCTGACCCCACGATACGAGGTCCTGTAATTTACCCAGCAGGAATTTTTGCTCGCCCACTTCCTTCATGATGCCCTCGCCCGTGCGGCCGGCAAACGGCGCTTTTGCGGACCCCATTCCAACGCACCCGAGCGCCACAAATACGCCAGCGCAATAAGCAGTAAGATCAAGAATCCGAGCATGGCGATATATCCGGTCCAGCCGGCCGCGCGCAGGGCAACAGCCCAGGCGAATATGAATACCATCTCCAAATCAAATATCACGAAGAACATTGCCACCAGATAAAATTGAACCGGAAACCGAACCTTCGTATCACCGAGCGGCATGATGCCCGACTCAAAAGGCAGCAGATTCGCCCGCCTGCCGAGCCGTGGTCCGAGCACATACGATAAGCCGACCATGATACCGACCAGCGCGAACGCCAGCGCGCTATAGACGACCAATGGCAAAAGATCATAGCCGGCGGCTGCGTTATTCACGTCAGCGAAGCCTCTTTGATGGCGCGGATATTGGCAGCGTATGAGTCCGCACCGCCCCGAAACACCGATGAGCCGGCGACCAGCACATCTGCGCCGGCATCCGAGCATAATTTCGCATTTTGCGCGGTTACGCCGCCATCGAGCTCCAGATGAATCGAACGATCGCCGATCATATCGCGAATTTTCCGGATCTTGGGCAATTGCGACTCCAGAAATACCTGCCCCCCAAAGCCCGGATTGACCGTCATCACCAAGATCAGATCCACCCGATCCATGACATAGCCAAGCGCCTCCTCGGAGGTCGACGGGCAAAGTGATACACCGGCTTTGCACCCGAGCGCCCTGATCGCCTGCAATGTCCGATCCAGATGGGTGCAAGCCTCGGCGTGGACGGTAATGACATTGGCCCCTGCCTGGGCAAAAGCCTCCAAATACGGATCGGCCGGCTCGATCATCAGATGAGTGTCGAAACAAACATCCGTGTGCGGCCGCAATGCTTTGATCACGGCGGGTCCAAAGCTGATATTTGGCACGAAATGGCCATCCATCACGTCAAGATGAATCCAATCCGCACCCGCTGCGACGACCGCACGGACCTCTTCGCCAAGAGCGGCAAAATCTGCCGCCAGAATTGAAGGGGCAACAAGGGGGGCTTTACGCATGACATTCTCCTGCTTTGTCGGGCATGCCGAGAGACAGCCCGTTCGACAGGATAGCTTTGATCGTCGTTTTGATGAAATTTAAACCGACCGAATCATGGCCTCGTGCATCGTGACCGCACACGACACAGGCCCTGGCGAATGTCTCACGACCATCGATAGAGGCTTCGGCCTGCGGTAACAAATCGGTCAAATAAAACATTTAAGCTCCCAAACAAGACGTTGTGGGTGGTTCGATTGGGTCCGCACCGTCCTGCGAAGCGCCACGATCCATCGCAACAATATCACTAATTTTGAAGCCGTAATCAGGCCCGACATGTTCCCGTCCCCCGCATTTCATGACAACCGCGCAAGCCAGACCCCATTCTTTAACGAAGCCCGGTGTTGACGCGGGTGTTGCAGTCATCATCAGGGACTTTCGTTCAAGCGGCCTTGGTCACGGCAAAAATAGGATCAAGGCTGCCGGAAGCGTAACGCCGCGCCATGTCAGCCAATGAGATTGGTTTGATCCGCGAGGCTTGACCCGCTGTGCCGAATGCCTCGAAACGATCGCGGCACAGATCGCGCAGGGCGGTGATAGCGGGCTTCATAAAGTTCCGCGGATCGAATTCAGCCGGATTATCATGCGCCACTTTGCGGATCGCCGCCGCCATGGCAAGCCGACAGTCAGTATCGATATTGATCTTGCGCACACCGTGCTTGATACCGATTTGAATCTCCTCAATCGGCACGCCCCAGGTCTGTGGCATTTTACCCCCGGATTTGTTGAAAGCCTCCTGCAAATCCTGTGGCACTGATGATGACCCATGCATCACGAGATGCATCTGTGGCAGTAATTCATGAATCGCCTTGACCACATGGAGCGCCAAAATCGCACCATCGGGCTTGCGCGAAAATTTATAAGCACCGTGCGATGTTCCCATCGCTACGGCCAATGCGTCGCACTTCGTTGCACGGATGAATTCGACCGCCTGACCAGGATCAGTCAGGAGTTGATCATGCGACAACACACCTTCCGCGCCGTGCCCGTCCTCGGCCTCACCTTGGCCCGTTTCCAGACTACCCAGAACGCCAAGCTCACCTTCAACCGAAACGCCGACCCGATGGGCCATATTGACGACGCGCTCAGTAATCGCAGCATTATAATCATAATCAGCGGGCGTCTTGGCGTCCGCCTTTAGCGAACCATCCATCATTACGCTGGTAAAGCCATGCTGAATGGCAGAGAGACATGTGGTCTCATCATTGCCATGATCCTGATGCAAACACACCGGTATGGCAGGGAACATTTCTTCTGCCGCCTGTATCATGCGGGCCAACATGATGTCACCGGCATAGGAGCGCGCGCCGCGCGAGGCTTGGAGGATGACTGGCGAATCAGTGGCGGCCGCAGCTGCCATAATGCCTAGAACCTGCTCCATACTATTGATATTAAACGCCGGAACGCCGTACTCGCGCTCGGCAGCATGGTCGAGCAATTGCCGCAAACTTATCCGCGCCATGAGATATTCCTTTTTGAGTGTCTTATCAGGACCGATGGTTGGTGGTGTTTCATCCAGCTCGCCTTTTACGGTCGATCAATTGTAAAATCACCGGTGTCAGGATCAATTGCATCGCCAAATCAAATTTATTGCCCGGTATGGCAATCGAATTGGCGCGCGACATGAAACTACCGTGCATCATGGAAAGCAGATATGGAAAGTCAATTCCGCGCGGATTCTTAAACCGGATGACGACAATGGATTCGTCAGGCGTTGGAATCCAGCGGGCGATGAACGGATCGGACGTATCAACCAGCGGTACGCGCTGGAAATTGATGTCGGTCTCGGCGAATTGTGGGCAGATATAATGCACATAATCGGGCATCCGCCGCAAAATAGTATCCATCACGGCCTCGGTGGAATATTGCCGGGCCGAGCGATCGCGATGGATTTTTTGAATCCATTCCAGATTGATCACCGGCACGACGCCGAGTTTCACATCCGCATGTTTTCCGGTGTTGATATCGCCATGATTGACCGCGCCATGCAGCCCTTCATAAAGCAACAAATCAGTACCGGTGGGCAGTTGCGTCCATGGTGTGAAAGTGCCCGGTGGCGAGCCAAGTTTTTCCGCCTCATCCTGGCTATGCACATAATAGCGCATTTTGCCGGTGCCATGGGTGGCATATTCCGCAAATACCTCTTGCAGTTCCGCAAGCAGGTTATTCTCCAGGCCGAAATGGCTGAAATGATTGTTCCCCGCCTGCTGCGCGGCCTCCATGCGGGCCTTCATTTCCATCCGGTCAAAGCGATGGAATGAATCGCCCTCGATGAAGGCGGCATTGATTTTTTCGCGGGTAAATATCTGTTCGAAAACTTTCTTAACCGACGTGGTCCCCGCTCCGGAAGATCCGATCACTGAGATGATGGGATGTTTTACAGACATGAGAGACCCTCAAGCGCTGACGCACTGCCGCCGAACATCGAGCGGTTCTTGAACAAAGGCGAGCCGCTCTTCTCACTTGTTTGATAGCAGCTCGCGAGATATTTCACTTCTTCGCTGGAACCGAACACCAAAGGGCAGCGCTGGTGAAGTTCACGCGGCATTAGATCCAAAATGCGCTCGCGCCCGTTGGTCGCAGCACCCCCGGCCTGCTCCATGATGAAGGCAATCGGGTTGGCTTCATAGATCAACCGCAGGCGGCCTTCGCGGTAGCCACGGCGCTCATCGCCGGGATATATATAAATCCCGCCGCGCAGCAAAATGCGGAACGCATCACCGACCATTGAGGCCAGCCAGCGCGTATTGAAATTCTCGCCGCGCGGCCCGTCCACGCCGCCCATCATTTCCATCACATAGGTGCGGATGGCCTGATCCCAATGGCGGAAATTCGATCCGTTGATGGCATATTCACGGGTTTTCGGGGCAATCGCAACAGGGTCAGTGGCAGAAATATATGCGCCCGATTGCGGATCGAGCGTGAAAATGCGCGTGCCTTCGCCCAATGTCAGCACCATGGCGGTCTGCGGCCCGTAGATCAGGAACCCCGCGGCCAGTTGCCGACTGCCGGGCTGCAAAAACGCCGCCAGGGGGTTCGTGGGATCGGGCTTTTGGCCATCCGCACATGCCGATGGCAATATCGAGAATATCGTCCCGATCGGCGCCAGAGTATCGATATTTGAGGATCCGTCCAGCGGATCAACCGCCACAGCCAGAGTGCCGACAGGGTTCAACAACTCGGCCACATCGGCCTCTTCAGACGCAAAAAACATCACCGGAGCGCCGATCAGCGCATCGCGGACAATATTATGGGTGCGTAGGTCGAATTCCTTCTGGCCATCGCCGTCGCGAGAGGCACCGAGCACGGTTGAAAGACTGCCACCCAGTTGACCTTTTGCAAGTAGAGCTGAGATCTCCCCACCCGCCTCTGCCAAACGCCTGACGGCCTGCCCGACATCGGCCAGAGCCGGTGTTTGCAACACCGCCATGTCCAAATAGGTATTAAGCGGCAGATGCTCAGCCATTTACGCCTCCTCCATGTGACCGCACCACCTTAAATGGCTCGTGCATTCTGACACCCGCAGCTTCGGATCAACCGTCCGATTCAAATAATGACAGCAAGCTTGATAATATGTAAAGGTAAATTTTATGTCTTATATATTTTGGAACCCTTAATATGATATTGAACGTCACCCTCAAACAATTGCGTGCGGCTGCCTCTTTGCGCAAGAATGGTTCGGTTACTCGGGCGGCGCATGATCTGGGTGTCTCGCCGCCGGCCGTGACCCTGCAGTTGCAGGCTTTGAACGATCAGTTGGGCATGAAATTGGTCGAACGTTCGGCGACCGGCATGACGCTGACCCAGGCCGGCAACGCGGTCGCCGATGCGGCGGCGAAAATTGAAGCCATTCTGCGCGAATGCGAGGCATTGTTGGCCGCGCTGAACGGTGCTGAGCGCGGCGAGGTGAGTGTCGGCATTATCAGCACCGCAAAATATTACGCGCCACAGGCCCTCGCCGCGTTCGCCCAAGCCCATCCAGGCGTCGAACTCCGCCTGTCGGTCGGTAATCGTGATGAAATCATTCGTGGCCTGGAGCAACATGAGTTGGATATTGCCATCATGGGCCGCCCCCCTGCTGATTTGAATGTGATTGCCGATGTCATCGGCGATCACCCGCATGTCATCATCGCCCGCCCGGATCACAGGTTGGCCAGCCAAAAGCGCATCAAACCGCAGGCGCTGAACGGCGAATTGATGCTGGTGCGCGAGGTGGGCAGCGGCACCCGCCGGTTGATGGAGGATTA
>NCAP01000002.1 GCA_002255495.1 Rhodospirillales bacterium 20-60-12
GGTCAATTGCGTCACACGCCTGCCGCCATCGCGCTGGCGTTCGACCTGGACGATCAGATTGACGGCGCTGACCACCTGCGTGCGAATGGCTTTCGCACCGAGACCCATGCTGGCCATTTGTACCATGTTCTCGATACGCGAGAGCGCATCGCGGGTGTTGTTGGCATGGATGGTCGACATCGAGCCGTCATGACCCGTGTTCATCGCCTGCAACATATCGAACGCTTCAGGCCCGCGCACCTCGCCGATGATGATGCGGTCGGGGCGCATACGCAGCGCGTTGCGGACGAGATCGCGCTGATTGATTTCACCGCGCCCTTCGAGACTTTGCGGTCGGGTTTCCAGACGGACAATATGAGGCTGCTGCAATTGCAATTCGGCGGCGTCCTCCACAGTCACGATCCGTTCGGATAAATCGATGAACCGGCTCATCGCGTTGAGCAAAGTTGTTTTGCCTGAACCGGTGCCGCCGGAGACGATGATGTTCAACCGGCAGCGCGCGGCAATTTCCAGGACGCGCGCGATCGGTTCGCTGAGCGAGCCGAATTTGACTAATTGCGCAAAATCGATGCCTTTCTTGGAAAATTTACGAATCGAGATGCATGGCCCATCAAGTGCCAGGGGTGGGAGGATAATATTGATGCGTGAGCCGTCTTTCAAACGCGCATCGACCATCGGGCTTGCTTCATCGACGCGGCGGCCGACCGAGGCGGCGATACGCTGGCAGATATTCGCCACATGGGTGGAATCGCGGAATCGCACGGGAACCTGCACCAATTTACCGGCTCGCTCGACAAAGACCCGCTCGGGCCCATTGACCATGATATCGTTGATCGTCTCATCGTCGAGCAAGGGTTCCAGCGGGCCGAGCCCGAGCATGTCATCGACGAGTTCGCTGGCAAGCTGCCTCTGCTCGCGGGCATTGAGCTGAATGCGATGTTCGGTCGCGAGATCTGACAGCAGGCGCTCGACTTCGGTGGTTAGCCGTTCGGCCGGCAGGCCGGCAATTTCGGTCGCATCCAAACGGGCGAGGCAAAGGCCGCGCAATATCACCACATCATCATGCCGCGCACTGCTTGGCTCGGTGATCCTGGTCATCATCTCGGGTGCGGCGATGGCAGGCGGCAGCGGGTTCGCCGGTTTGATCGTCGTGATGTCGCTCAATTGGCTGCGTTTGCCGAATACGGGCATCGTGTCGTTCATGACAGGGCCACCTTCAGGATCGGGCTGTCCGATCGGGGCGAGGCGCCGACCGCCTGGGCAAGTTGCAGCATGGCGTCACGGAATTTGCTGCGCTGGGCCGCCGCCGCCACACCGAAATGCGCGGCACGTTGGATCAAAGCGGGCAGATAGGGCAGAGTGATATCGAAGGTTATGCCAGCGATATCCTCAAGTTTGGCGCGCGGCAGGGCGTATGGCCGATCGGCCTGATTGAGCACGAGAAGCGGGCGGCGCGATTGCAAAGGCCCGGTCGGCAGGCTCAGCAGATTTCGTAAATTGCGTGCGCTGACAGGCGTCGGATCGACGACGAACACACGCTGATGCGCATGGCCGAGCAATTCGCGCGCGAAGGGCATCGGCTTGGCCGGCACGTCCGCCACCACGAAATTATAACGTAGGCGTAAGGCGTCGGCTAACATGCCGCCGGCTCCCGCGGCATAAAGCGGCTTGTCGGCGAGCGGTTCCTCGGCGGCCAGCACATGCAAGCGTTCGGCAATCGGTTGGGCTGAGCGTTCGATCAGCAGGGAATCGATGCGGTCGGGGGCTTCCAACGCGGTGCGCAAGCCCGAACTCGGTGCGCCGCCCAAGATCAGTGCCGCGGTGCCCATGTGCAGATCGGCATCGAGGAGGATGGTATGGCGCCGGGTCTCGACGCCGATCAGCCAGGCGAGATTGGCCGCGATGATCGAGCTGCCGATGCCGCCGCGCGTGCCGGTGACTGAAATCATCCGCCCGCCCCGCATCGGTTCGGGCAGGCTTGGCTCACGGTCCTGCGCCCACGGCAGGAACAGCCGCGCAACCTGCTCCTGGCTGATCGGTTTGGGCAGATATTCCCGCACGCCGATGCCGCGTGTGACGCTGCGATAAAAACTCACATCGCGGCTGTCGCCAATCGCCAAAACGATCGTGCCCGGCTCGACAATCTCCGCCAGATCGAGGACGGCGGACAGCGGCTGATCCTCGCCGGTGAGATCGATCAGCAGAACCTGCGGGGTCGGGATATGGCGTAAAGCGGCCAGGGCTTCGCGGTAGCTGGCCGTGCGCAATTCAACACCTTTGGGGAATGCCGGGGTGAGGGCGGCGCGCAGGCAATCTTCGCTGTTGCGATCTGAGACAAAGCCGAGAAAGGCCAGACGTTCGGGGGCGGGTGCGGCTGGTTTATGTAAAGCGGGCAAAATGGTTGCGATATTGTCCGGGCTCATGAGCCAATCCTTTTGAACCTATCCTTTTCTTCAACATCTCCGGCTATTTTGGCCGCTCTGGTTGGTCAGAAATTATATTCGGTTTTCTCCGTCGATCCCTGATAGACCTCGATTTTATCAGGCAGGTTGGCGGGTGCGGCCGATTGCGCGAGGGCAGGCGAAACCTGGCTGCCCCAGACCGGCGGCGGGGGCTCAGCGGCAATGCCGCGCGGCCGTTCGGCGGAGCGCACGACGAGCGAGAGCGGGCCCAGATGAGCGGCGACCGCGACGCTCTCGGCAGCTTCGGCACTCACTTCCAACGTCACGGTGCGCGCCAGACTTTCGTTATGCGCGCTGGCATCGCCGCCTTGGACCAGCCGCTGATCAATCGCGATCACCCGCACATCCGACAGGACCGTTTCAGCAGCCACCCGTCGCCCGACCGGCAAATTGGGATCGTTCAAGGTCTGCGTGAGCAATAAATCGACCCGGTCACCCGGCCAGATCAGCCCGGCGGTGCCGGTGATGGCATCTACACCGACCGAGACCGCCCGCATGCCCGGCTGTAAAGCGGCGGCGAGGAACCCGTGGTCGCCCGGGCGGATGACGGCGGTTGGCAAAATCGGTGAACCGGTGGCGAGGCTTTGGCGGATCATCGCGCCGATCAGGGCGGTGCGGTTGGCCGGCGTATCGATGGTGGCGCCGACGGGAATATCCGCTTGTATGAACGGCGCGCCGGACATGTCCGAAGGCTGCAACAGGCTGCCCGCCCGCAAAGGTTCGGCGGCGACCAGAATATCGACCTTGCTGACCGGTGTGCCATGGCCGGCCGCCTGATGGGTTTGCAGCCAGGCCACTGTGCCAAAACCGGCCAGGCCAACGGCGAGCATGGTGAAAAGTGCCAGACGAACGATCATGGCGCGAACCTTTCAGGAAGAACCGGGCAGAAATCGGAGCGGGCGGCCTGCGGGGGCGGCCGCCCGCTGCACGTCACAGGCTGGTCGCGACTTTGTTGAAGGTGTTGCCGATGCTGTTGCCCAACGAACTGACGGCGGTGATGATGGCAACCGCGATGAGTGCTGCGATCAGACCATATTCAATCGCGGTGACGGCGCGCTGATCCCGCAGCCATGCGACGCGGCCGGTAGCAAGTTTGAATTTGACATATTCGAGCATTGATTGATCCTCGTTGGCCGGTGCCGATGTTCGGCAAGGCTGTGAAAATTCATTCAGTGCCCGCATTTTGCAGGCAATTTCTCCAACCGGCGAAGCGGTCAGGACGGTTTCGGAAACCTGATTTGCACAGAGGATCGTTGAGAAAGGATTAATGCGCGCGCGGTCATTGGCTCAAGGCGAAAAAATTTTTGGCAATCGCCCGGTCCCTGACGTTGGTGGCGTATCAGGTGTGATCACCCGCACCAGCCGGGCCGCCTTGCTTTGCATCACCACCACCAGATCCGGCGCGATTTGGCGTGCGGCATCCGGCGTCGCGGGGCCGAAATTCACCGACCCCAGATCCGCCGGCACGCGGCCCAGCCCCTGCCAGGTTGCCAGCACGTGCCGTTCATAAGGCAGCCCCAGATCGGTGGTGGCGGAATGATAAGCCGCAATCGCCGCTGCCCAGCCGCCATTGCGGTCATGCAGGCGGTTGAGAAATCCCGCCGCATAGGCCGCGTTCGCCGCCGGGTCGAACGCGTCATCAAGCGAGGCGAACGCATCGGGGTGGTGCAGCAGGCTGATTTGAAAGCAGCCGACATCGATGGAATGCGCACCGCTCGCGCGCGCCAGGCGGACATAATTGATCGCACTGGCTTTATCGTCGAAAAAATGCCCGACGCCATCGACATTGATGGTCCATGGCCAGGGCCGGGTTGCCCCGGAGAGCGGATCGGTGCGCCCGCTTTCGTCGATCCCGATGGCGAGCAGCAGATTGGTCGGCAGGCCGGCCAGTTGCGTCGCTGACAACGCCGCCGCGGCGCACGCGGTCGATACGTCAGCCGCGCCCAATGTCGCAGGGCTCAGATCGAACGGCAGAATAACAACCGGCCATGAAGGGGCGGCGGCGGCGGCGCGGGCAGGCGGGCCGATTAAAGCGGCCAGCACGGCGCCACTGCGCAGCCCCCTCATCACCGAACCTGCCAATCGCCTCCGCCACGCCATGTGATCGCAATCATTCCAAAAAATCCTGCCGGACGATGACTTTAGTTTAATTTTGCGGTCAAGCGCTCATGGTTGTTTCAACCTGGCAAAGCCCCATTTGCCAGGCAGATACTTGATGTGCCTCGTCATCAGTCAGCTTTGTCTGACTGCGTCTCGGGCGGCCGAAGCCTCGGTCGTCGGGGCTTGGACGGCATCACGCGAAAAAGGAGATACAAATGCGTTCAGTTCTCATGGCCACGGCGTCATTGCTTTTGACGACCGGCCTGGCGTTTGCCCAGACCCCGTCCACAATGCCGGGCAACACCTCACCGGGCATGTCGACACCGATGGCCCAAGGCAGTGCGATGGCACCGGCGGGCTCGTCAGGGACGATGGGCAATGCAACGGGTACCCCGTCCTCGATGCCCGGCAATACCTCACCGGGCATGTCAACACCGATGGCCCAGGGCAGTGCCATGGCACCGGCGGGCTCGACGGGGGCGATGGGTAATCAGAGCGGCACGCCGTCTGTGATGCCCGGCAACACCTCGCCCGGCATGGGGACAGCGATGCCGATGCACCCGCCGATGCATCCTAAAAAGCTCCACCATCAAATGGCCGATGCCTATCATGGCGGCGCGATGGACATGCCGCATGGCGGCATGATGGGTATGCCGGCAGAGGGATCGGCGACGGAATATCTGAAAATTGCTAAAACGGCGATCATGCAGAAGAAGAAAATGATTGCCGAAGAGGCGCTGGGTCATGCTGAAACCCGTATCCTGACCCGCTCGGTCCCGGCCGGCATGGGCATCGAGCCCGATAACAGCCCGATGATCCAGAAAATCCAGATGGCCCGCCAGTCGCTCATGGCCAATGACATGAACGGCGCCATGGCCGGCACAGATGCGGCGCTGCGGATGGACATGATGCATCATGACAAGATGGGTGGCCCGATGGGTGGCCCGGCCGGTGGACCGATGGGCGGCCCGGGTATGGCGCCGCCGCCTAAGCCGAATATGTAACCGACCGGTCCATATCAGGCCGAAAATACCGGGGTGGCAGCGATGTCACCCCATTTTCATAGCTCCTTTGCGCGGGTTCGGCGGGAATGAATGCGCTTTCCTCTCGCTTTTGCAGTGCAAAACCAGTATGCGAACGCAAAACCCGATAGGCGGCACTCCCACATGACCTCACTGAATATTCGCAACGTCGCGATTATCGCGCACGTCGACCATGGCAAGACCACTCTTGTTGACCAGCTTTTGCGCCAGTCCGGCGCGTTCGCAGCCCATCAGGCGCTGACCGAACGCGCGCTGGATCGCAATGATCTGGAAAAAGAGCGCGGCATCACGATTCTGGCGAAATGCGCCTCGGTGGTCTGGAAAGATACCCGCATCAATATCGTCGATACCCCAGGCCATGCCGATTTCGGTGGCGAAGTCGAACGCATCCTGAACATGGTCGATGGCGCGGTCGTGCTGGTCGATGCCGCCGAGGGCGTGCTGCCGCAGACCAAATTCGTCGTTGGCAAAGCCCTCGCCCGCGGCCTGAAGCCTATGGTCATCGTCAATAAAATCGATCGCCAGGATGCCCGCCCCGACGACGTCCATAACGAAATCTTCGACCTCTTCGCCGCCCTCGGCGCGACCGATGAACAGCTCGATTTCCCGATGCTCTTCGCCTCCGGCCGGCAAGGCTGGGCGGTGAAGGACCTGACCGACCCGCATGAGAACCTGAACCCGCTGTTCGATCTCATCCTCAGCCACGTCAAAGCGCCGAATCTCGACCCCGACGCGCCGTTCGCGATGGTCGCCAGCATTCTCGAATCCGATAATTTCCTCGGCCGCGTGCTGACCGGACGCGTCGAACAAGGCCGCGGCACGCTCAACATGCCCGTGAAAGTCCTGCGCCTCGATGGCACCGTGGTCGAAACCGGCCGCCTGACCAAACTCCTCTCCTTCCGTGGTCTGGAACGCGTGCCGGTCGATTTCGTCCAAGCCGGCGACATTATCGCCGTGGCCGGCCTGACCGATGCGACCGTGCCGGAAACCATCGGCGCGCCCGAACTCACCGGCCCGCTGCCTGCCGTGCCGATCGACCCGCCCACCCTGGCGATGACCTTCCGCATCAATGACGGCCCGCTGGCCGGCCGCGAAGGCAAAAAAGTCACCTCGCGGCAAATCCGCGACCGGCTGTTCCGCGAAGCCGAAGGCAATGTCGCCATCAAACTAGCCGTCAGCCAGGAAACCGACGCATTCGAAGTCTCCGGCCGCGGCGAATTGCAACTCGGCGTGCTGATCGAGCAAATGCGCCGCGAAGGCTTCGAACTCACCATCGGCCGGCCACGGGTGCTCACCCAGGTCAATCCCGAAACCGGTGAACGCGAAGAACCGTTCGAGGAAGTGCTCGTCGATGTCGATGAACCCTATGCCGGTATCGTCGTTGAGAAAATGAGCCGCCGTAAAGCCGAATTGCGCGATATCCGCCCCTCCGGCGGCGGCAAACAACGCCTGACCTTCTATATCCCCTCGCGCGGCCTGATCGGCTATCACGGCGAATTCCTCACCGATACCCGTGGCACCGGCATCATGAACCGCCTGTTCGCCGGCTACGCGCCCTGGAAAGGCGCCATCGAAGGCCGTCGCAACGGCGCCTTGATCAGCAGCGCCGATGGCGAAGCCGTGCAATACGCCCTGTTCTCCATCCAGGATCGCGGCGTCCTGTTCGTCAGCCCCGGCGAAAAAGTCTATGTCGGCATGATCCTCGGCGAACATTCACGCGAAAACGACCTCGATGTGAACCCGATCAAAGAGAAAAAACTCACCAACATCCGCGCCGCCGGCAAGGACGAAGCCCTGCTTCTCACCCCACCCCGGAAACTCTCGCTCGAACAAGCCATCGCCTATGTCGAAGATGACGAACTCGTCGAAGTCACCCCAGGCGCCGTCCGCCTGCGTAAACGCCACCTCGACCCCAATGCCCGCAAACGCGCCGATCGCCGCTCCGAAAGCGACGCCGCCTGAGGTCATAAACGGGATCGTTTGAGGGAATAGGCAAGGCGAGGGGGCTTTGCCCCCCTCGACCCCCCACCAGGGCATAATGCCCTGGACCCTGATACGGCTCTCACGAAAAAGGGGCCCAGTACACTGTTTCAAACAGCGTGCTGGGCCCCTTTTCCGTGAGAGCCAGATTAGCAGTTTCCAAAGGCATCGCCTTTGGCGGGGTTCCAAGGGGCAGAGCCCCTTGGCCTACCTTTACGCCCCTCGAACGATCCCGTTCATGGTTTCAGAGGGACGTTGACCCAGACCGGGCCGGTGGGGGTTGTGGTGAGCAGTGTGGCGTGGGGTGGGGTTGTTTGGGCGGCTTGGGCGATATCGTCTTGCAGGTCGCCGGGGGTTGTGACGAAGTCGGGTCCGACGGCTTGGATGAGATTATTCGCTTCAATGCCCGCATGGGCGGCGGGTCCGTTGGGGTCGACGGCGGCGATGAGGACGCCGAGGTCACCGGGGTGGCTGGTGACGGCGATGCCGAGCGCGGGAATTTTGATCAGGGCGATGGTGGGTTCGAGGGGTGTGGCCTTGGTCGCGGGTGGCGGGAGGACGACGGTCAGGCTGGCGTGATGGGCGCTGCCGTCGCGCCAATAGGTCGCGTCGATGGAATGGCCGGCGGGAATTTCGGCGCTTAGGATGGTCATCTCGCGCGGGGTGTTGACCGGCACGTTGCCGAGATCGAGCAGGACGTCGCCTGGTTGCAGGATTTTGGCCGATGGTCCGTCCTCAGCGACGCCGCCGATCATGACGCCGTTGCTGTTGGGCAGACCAAAGGTCGAGGCAAGGGCCGGGGTCAGGCTTTGGGTGCGCAGGCCGAGCCAGCCGCGCTGCATTTTGCCGGTGGTGCGCAGGGCGTCGGCGACGGCTTGGGCCATGCTGGAGGGGATGGCAAAGCCGATGCCGACAGAGCCGCCGGAGGGCGAGTAGATGGCGCTGTCGACGCCGACGACATGGCCCGCGAGATCGATCATCGGGCCGCCGGAATTACCGCGATTGATGGCGGCGTCGGTCTGGATGAAATCATCCAGGCTGCCTTCATGGATGTCGCGGTGCAGGGCACTGACGATGCCCGCTGAGACGCTGTCACCCAGGCCGTAAGGGTTGCCGATGGCCATCACCCAATCGCCGACGCGCAATTTATGGCTGTCGCCGAAGGTGAGATATGGCAATTTGGTGCCGTCGTCGATTTTCAGCAAAGCCAGGTCGGCGGTTTTATCCTGGCCGATCAGCTTGGCCGGGAGGATATTGCCATCCTGCAGGGTGACGGTGATTTCGCTCGCCCCTTCTATGACATGGTGATTGGTCAGGATGTAGCCATCCGGACTGATGATAAAACCGGCACCCAAGGCTTGTTCGGCGCGTGGCGGGGGCACGATGGTCGAGCCGCTGACGGGGTTGGAGTTGGGTGAAGCCGGCGCAGCGGTTGGCTGCGCGGGCGATGTGCCATCCTCATTGCCGCCTTGATCGGGGCTGTCGGGATGATCATGGGTGGGATCGGTGCTGGCGACGCTGACCACGGCGGGCAGGGTTTTTGCCACCAGATCTGCAAGCCCGGACGGCAAGGCAGCCGCCCGGGCGAGCGGTGAGGCGAGCAGACAAAGGCCAAATGCGGCCGGCGCGATATATTTCATCAATGGACGAAGGCTGGCGCCATTTCATGTTGAATAATCGCCGCCCGGGCCAGATTACCATCACTGGCAATGGCCATCGGTGTGCCGTTGGCGGCGAAAATGCCAAACGCGGGACCGTTCGAGGTCATCACCGGTTTGACATAAGCGAGCTGTTCCATCCCGAGCTCCCCCAATTGGGCGGCGGTGATGTTATGCAAATCAATCCAGGCTGCGAGAGGTGCTTCGTTCATCGAGCCGTCGTGGCTTTTCATGTCCATGGTCCACACTCCTGATATGTCAGACACTGCGGAAATATCGTTAGCGATTAATTGTGGCAGAATTCTCAAGGCGATTTCAGCGTGACAATCCAGATGAGAAAGCTCCATCCCTAACGTATTTGTACGTATGGCATTTGCGGCCAAATGCAAGAGGTAATTGGCGCTTGGGGCGTGATGCGTTGTCATGCACCTGTTCCAGTCACATTTTACCGATCAATTTCACGCGTTTAGATTGAACCATGCGATTCAACCCGAACGCTCATTGGTCTAAGATCTATGGATGTCGTGAATCCAGGCGGAAATCGTCATCCAACCAGGCGCGCGCAATAGGCATCAAGTATCTCAAGCACGGCCTTCGCCTTGATGACGAGACCGAGATCGACCATCTCTGCGCCGGTGAACGTCGCCACGGTCGCGGAGGCGGGAACCGGGGCAGGGACGATTTGGTTGGTTTCCTCACGGAAGAAAACGGCTGCAACGACGCCGGCGAACCGATAATTTGGCTGCGTTGGCCTCAGCCGGGTGTTTTTCTCGTGTTCAACCACGAAGACCGGGCTGCCGCTCGACCCGGGAAACACGGCTGCATCGATCAGGAACTCGTCTCGCCCTTCGAAATTCAGTGCGAGCGGTGTGGCTGTCGTGCCCCGGCGCAGGATGGGCATCAGGTTCACATGATCCCATATACCGCTCGGATAGCCGATAAACAGCACGTCTTCGAGGGCGTCGAATTGGTGCATGCCCGGCGCGCCCAGTGTGTGACGGGAATCGATGCCGTGATAATAAAGTTCTACCCCGAGCGCGCGTGCTGCGGTTTCCAACGGCGCGAGCGGGACGATCGCGAGATCCACCGCTGGATCGGGATGAACGAACCAGGCAGCGGCAAATTCCTCGATATCGAGTTGAAAGCGCCGGCCGATCAGCGGTTTGCCGTCCCGTTTCTGGGTGAATACCAGCCCGCCCCGGCGCACGGTCTCGACCAGATGGCGATTGGTGACGATAAACCGGCTCATCCTTTGTCCGTGAATGTGATCCATGATGAAGGCGGTGCCCGATCCGTTACCGCCATCTTCGAGTTCGACGTCAACCCGCAATGTGTTAAACAGCAGACGCTTGATCTGGGAGTCGATCTCCATCATCGGGCGGCGCGACCGGCCGCCGCGTTGATTGATGCAATGGCTTTTTCGGCGGCTTGCATCGCGGCATGGGCTTCAGCTTCGTTGCCCATCATGGTCAGCCGCCCGAAGGTGCCGAAGGGGCGGACATCGACAAGGGTGATGTTTGCGGCTTTTTCGGCCTCGTTGGCGGCATAGACAATGTAGCCTGCCGGTTCGGTCTCCATGATGAACATCGATTTGCCCGGCAGGAGCATCGAGCCCTTACGCAACTGGCGGTTGATCAGCGTCGCGTGGTCCGGCGTGATTGCGCAGATCACCTCTTTCCAGGCAATCCGGCACGGCATGCGTGCGTCTTCCGGGGTGCGCAATTCACGCAGCACCACCCGCCCGGCTTCGAGCACTTCGCTCTGATTGCGGTAGTGGATTTCCATCGAACCAAACGCGCGTTCGACCACTTGTTCGCCCATATGGACGTTGGTCGCCTTGAGTGCGATGTCCGAAAGACGGTGCACGGCCATGCCGGGGGCCACTTCAATCCAAAGGCAGGCATCGCCGGGGACCGGCAGGAAGCCTTGCGAAGAGGTCGCGAGATAGGAGGCGAGTTGCGGTTGGAGCGCGTCGATAAAGACGAAGGCGCGCAGGGTGATATCTGCATTACTGGTGCCCGACATTATTGCGTAAGCCCCATATAAAGCGCGGGCAGCCGTTCGGGTAACCGCTCGATGTGATCGACCACGGTGTAGTATTTCGCGCCGAAGATCCGCGAGACATATTGATCGGCATGCGGGTCGAGCGAGATCGCGTAGGTTGTGATACCTTGACGGCGCAATTGTTCGACCGCGTGGCGGGTGTCGTGGCGCAGATATTGCGGGTCGCGCATGTCGTTGTCCGCCGGCTCGCCGTCGGTAATCATGAAAATGATTTTCTTGGTCTGTCGCTGCTGACTGAGCAGATGCCCCGCATGGCGCAGTGCTGCGCCCATGCGGGTGGAATAGGCGCCTTTCATGCCGGCGAGGCGTGCTTTGACGAGGTCATCGTAAGGTTTTTCAAAATCCTTGAACCGGTAGAAATGCACGTCGTGCCGGCCATCGGAGCAGAAGCCTTGCAGGGCGAAACGATCGCCGATTCGGTCAAGCGCGCTGGCCAGCATCACGGTTGCCGCACGTGTGAGGTCAAGCACGGTGTAGTCCTGGCCGCGCACTTTGTCGTTGCTTGATTCCGACATGTCGAGGAGCACTGTCACTGCGAGGTCGCGGACATGACGCTTGGATTTGATCATCACCCGCGGGTCGGGTTCGTGGCCCGTGCGGATATCGATCATGGCGCGGATCGCGGCGTTGATGTCGAGTTCGTCTCCATCCTCGATATGGCGGATGCGCTGCATGCCCTGGGGCACCATCGTCTCGATCAGAAAGCGCAGACGGGCCATCACCGGTTTGTTGTCCTCGACGATGCGCTCGATGACCGCAAGATCGCCGGTCGGCGGTTGGCGCTCCAGAACCGCGGCCCAGGTCGGGCGCTCGAGCTGAATTTGGTAATCCCACTCCGGATAATAGACCGGCTCGGCCACCGGTGCTTTGCCCTCCAACTGGTTCAGGCTGACGCCTTCCTGATCGAGGATGTATTCGGTCGGCAACGTCCAGATTTCCTGGGCATCATCGCCGGCAAATTCGGTGTCGAGATTATTGATCATTTCCATCAGCGAGGATTTCTTGCGGACCTGCACGGTGTCCCAGGTCGCGGCCAATGCCTCGTCGGTATCATAGGCCTCGCCCTGCCAGACGAAACGGTTGTCATCACGATAGATCACGGTCTGGCTGTCACGGCGCGGGTCGTATTCGGGAACGGGCACCGAGAGCAGGCCATGGACCAGCGAGACGCCGATATTCCAACTAATCTGGTTGTCCTCAAGCGATTCGGCATTGCGGAACTCTGCAACACCCTGCTGCACCCAGGGGTGTGGGTCGTGCCAGTCGGGGTCGAGCAAGGCGTAAGCGAGGCGGGCGAACAGCGTGCCCATTCGCGCCGGTGGGGTGGTGATATCCGGAATTGGGTGCAGCGCGAGCCAGGCGGCGCGCATGTTGGGAAATTGCCTTATGGCCAATTCCTCGACCCGGGCATCCTCGATAATCTCGATCACGGCAACATGCACCGGCACCAGTTCCTGGCGCGATAGCGGCTTGGTGGTGAAGGCAAGATGCGCGGCGCAATGATTGATGACCGCCCGATAGAGTTCGAGCGCTGGGAGTGTGTCGATGATGGCGCCCGCGCGGTCGAGAATCGGCTGATCGTCATAGGCATCCGCGATATAGATGACGTAACGATCGATATAGGCGCGCAATCCCTCACGGCTTTCGTAATCGCCGGCGGTCGGGCGTAGAAAGAAGTCGCGCCCCCACATCGCGCGCAGATATATGTTGAGCCGCCGCTGAATATCGACGAACAGGGTGCCCTTACGTTCTTGTTGCAGTACGGCCAACGCGTCCGGGCTTTTCAGGCCGAAATATAGCACCTGGCCTTGGAAATCGGCTTTGTAGGCCTGTGCCCCCCAATTCACCCAGCGGCGCAGCCCGCCCAACGTGAGCTGACCGAATAGTCGGTCGAGATTTTCCAATATCGGCCGCAAGCCGCGCGGTGCCTGCGCCAGCATGACGTCGAGTATCGCGAGATAGCCGCGAAACAGGTCGATATCAGCCAGGCGGTCAGCGGCGAGCGGTGCGGTGCTGCAGATCAGTGCCAGCACTGACCCCGAGGTCTTTGAGGCCATACTGAGCAGGAAGCTGGTGATGTCGCCCAGCACGTCCTCGCCCAAGCTGCGGGTGACGGCAGGCATGGTCTTCAGATAGGCGACGACCAGTTCTTCGCCTCGGCCCAACCGGTGCAGTGCCATCGCGCTGCGCAGGTAGTTCTCCAGCCCGCGTGACGAGAAGACCCGCCCCACTTCGGTCCACTCCGCGCGCAGGGCTTCGGCCGCCGCTTCTGGCAGATCGGCGATTCTGTCTTGATAATCGTCGAGCGAGATGGCCATGAAACGACGGTCCGGGCGCGGTCAGAGATAGGTGGTGACGGCTGAATCGAGCGCGTTGCGCATATCTGGATCGTCGGTGATCGGGCGGACAAGCGCCACCCGACATGCGGCGAGCGGGTCCACCCCGCGCTGGATCAGCGAGCCAGCATAGATCAGCATGCGTGTGGAAATGCCCTCATCCAGCCCGTGCCCTTTCAGATTGCGGGCGCGTTCGGCGATCTGGACTAGTTTTTTCGCAAGATCGAGTGCGACTCCGGATTCATGCGCGACGATCTCGGCTTCGACCTCATGCTGTGGGTAATCGAAATCGAGCCCGCCGAAGCGCTGCTTGGTCGATTGCTTGAGGTCCTTCATCAATGACTGATAGCCTGGGTTGTAGGAGATCACGACCTGGAAATCGGGATGGGCGTGGATCACTTCGCCCTTTTTGTCGAGCGGAAGGAAGCGCCGCGCATCGGTGAGTGAATGGATCACGACGGTGGTATCCTGCCGCGCCTCGACGATTTCATCGAGGTAGCAGATGCCGCCATGGCGGGCCGCGAGCGCCAGCGGCCCGTCCTGCCAACGGGTGCCGTTGGCATCGAGCAAGAAACGCCCGACGAGATCTGAGGCGGTCATGTCCTCGTTGCAGGCGATGGTGATCAGCGGTTTGCCGAGCTTCCAGGCCATGTATTCGACAAACCGCGTTTTGCCGCAGCCCGTCGGGCCTTTGAGCATCATCGGCATGCGAACAAGGTAAGCCGCTTCATAGAGTTCGATTTCATCGGCGACGGGCCGGTAATAGGGTTGTTCGTTGATCCGGTAAGCCGACAAGATGTCGTTCGACCCGTCGGGCGCCGTGTTCGACGCAGGCGCCCGCGACGTCATCGATTGCTGATTGGGATACCGCGCAGAAGCCTGCTGGCGTGGCGAGTAACTGCGGTAAAATTGATCGGGGCTCATGATATGCTTGGTCCTGTCAGTATCGAAAAGTTCGCGTTCCGTGATGCGGTGGCGTCAGTCCGGCCAGACGCGGGTGGGGAACAACTTGCCCGCACTGGCTGCCGGCTGGTCAACCGGATCGAATAGCGCGGCCAGCCTTTGTCCCGCTGTGGATTTGGCTGCGGTTGGGGATGCAGCCTGGCCCGCGGGTTTCGGGGTACGCGCCGTGGTGCGCGGCTTGGGCTGAGGTTCATTCGCGCCGGATTTGCTGACGACCTGGGATTTCGCGGCTTCGGATTTCGCGGCTTGCACGCTGGCTTTCAGCTTCGATTTAACGCTCGTCATAATGGCAATACCTCCTCGATGATCGCCTGGATTTCCGCCGCGGCATCCTGCCCCCGGCGTCCCATCTGATAGACGGACAGTCCCTCGAGCGCGCAGGTCTTGTAGGCGGCACGCCGCCGCAGGGTGGCATTGAGAACGGGCACGGCGAATTCGGCCAGACCATCGCGCATCGCCGCCGACAATGCGCTCTTCGGTTCGATCTGGTTGAGGACCACGAAGGCGCGCAGGTTCGGGTTTGACTTGCGCGCCTCGGTGATCTCGTGCGGCAGCCGCAAGCTCGCCCAGAGGTCAATCGGCGAGGGGAGTGTGGGGATCAATGCGATATCGCTCGCGCGCAGGGCTTGCTGGGCTGCATAGCTGTCGAGTGCGGGCGGGCAGTCGAGCACCACGAATTCCCAATCGCGATAGGTCCGGTGCAGGCTGCGTGGCGTCCATTGCCCGGTGATCTGCTTAACCGGCGCCGGGAATGGTTCGCTACCCAGGCTCGCCCATTGCCGCGCCGAACCCTGTGGATCGAGATCGATCAACAACGTGGGCCCCCGTTGTGCCATTCCGGCGGCGAAATTCATGGCCAGAGTGGTTTTCCCGGCACCGCCCTTCTGGTTGATGACGGCGATGATCCGCGTGGCCATTACGGTTCCACACGGGGTGCTGCCAGCGCGTTGATCCGCTGCGCGAATCTGTGTTCTGTCTCCCCAGGCTCGCCCTTATCCGGCCCTTCAATGGTGATGTTGGCGTGGGTGGTCGCGAAATTGATGTTCTGCGGATGCAGGCCCATCTCTTCGCTTAGAGCGGCGAGCTCTTCGAGGAATTGCCTCGTTTCTGCGTATTTCGCAAAGGTGAAGCGCCGGAACCAGCTTGTTGGCCGGCCGCGCGCTTCCCATCCGTCGGGCGGCGTGGTCATGACCCTTGCTCCTCAAGACCGTTAAAATGCCGCATTTTCGCCTCGAGCAGATCTGTGAACAGAGCTTCGCGGGCCCGATCTCTGACCTTCAGAGCATAGGCTATCGCCTCGCGATATAGCCGCACCGCCTCGGCCTCGATTTGCCGGTTGGCGATGAAGAGTGATTCCGCGTCCGGCCCCAGTCGCGGTGGTCGAAGTGCCCCGGCAGACGGCGCGACGCCCTGCTCGATCAAGGCCTGCATGATATGTTCGGCATGATCAAGTTTCTCCATGGCATCGGCGCCAAGGCGTTCGGCCAACGCGTCGTCGCCCCATAGTCTGGCCAATACGCGTTGGGCCATGTGTTGCTGTGCCGCGCTCATTTCATGGTTCAGCGCGCGGTTCAGCCAGCCCAGGGTGCGCGGGTCGGGACGTATCACTGCGCCTGTCCTCAGCTCCGCACGGTCGATATCTCGGCATCGCGGCCACCGCCGGCCGCATCCGGCTTCTTCGGCAGAATGCCCTCGACCTCGCCATGGACGCGGGCGATGATATGGGCCGCGACCAGACCGTCACCGACGCGCTCGCAGGCATCCGCCCCTGCTCGCACGGCGGCGTTGACCGCACCTGTCTCTCCGCGCACCAGCACGGTGACGTAGCCGCCGCCGACGAACTGACGGCCAATCAGCCGCACATCCGCCGCCTTGGTCATCGCATCGGCCGCTTCGATCGCCGGCACCAAACCGCGCGTCTCGATCATGCCAAGGGCAATCCCCGTATGGTCAGCCATCTCAATATCCTCTGCTTACTTGAAAAAATGACGACCGCTTAGGCTGTCGCGACCTTGGGCAATATGCCCTCGACCTCGTTATGGACGCGGGCGATGATATGGGCCGCGACCAGACCGTCACCGACGCGCTCGCAGGCATCCGCCCCGGCGCGCACGGCGGCGTTGACGGCACCCGTCTCGCCGCGCACCAGCACGGTGACGTAGCCGCCGCCGACGAATTGACGACCGATCAGCCGCACTTCCGCCGCTTTGGTCATGGCGTCCGCCGCCTCAATCGCCGGCACGAGGCCGCGGGTTTCGATCATGCCGAGCGCGATTCCGATATGTTCAGCCATTGCTATTCTCCTCTGGATTTGGTTGTTCCGTATCCGTCGCTTCGAGCGTGATGCGTTAACACGCACCCGCTCTAGCCATATTTTGTCGATCAATTTCATTGGTTTAGCTGGAGTCGAGTGACTCCATCTAAACAAATATTGATCTAGGCCGCCGGCACCTTGGGCAGGATGCCCTCAACTTCATTGTGGACGCGGGCGATGATATGGGCCGCGACCAGACCGTCCCCGACGCGCTCGCAGGCATCGGCCCCGGCGCGCACGGCGGCGTTGACCGCACCCGTCTCGCCGCGCACCAGCACGGTGACATACCCACCGCCGACGAATTCACGGCCGATCAGACGTACTTCCGCCGCCTTGGTCATGGCGTCCGCCGCTTCGATCGCGGGCACCAGACCACGCGTTTCGATCATGCCAAGGGCAATTCCGTTATATTCAGCCATGTTTCCACTCCTCAAAAGATATTGCAAAAAAATCGCCGCAACGATCTAGAGCGTGATCGTTTTACAACGACACGCTCTATGGTCATTTTATCGATCAATTTCATTGGTTTAGCTGGAGTCGAGTGACTCCATCCAAACCAATATTGATCTAGGGCGCGCGGTAGTCGCCTTGCCTCGACGCCTGTCTCGCGCCTTACGCATTGGTTGCCTGTGAGTTTCATGGCGACCAATCATCGATGATGCCGCAGATCGTCAGATCGGTTGTCACCGAGATGTCCGGCATCGCATAGCGCGCTGCGCTGCCGCTGGTGGTGAAGACCCATTTGCCGAACGGCACACCGACAGGGTCCGTCGCGACGGCGACGACCCCCTGCATATTTTCCAGCACCCTGAGCGCCGACATGCTCAACCCTGGAACCCGGCGGGTGCATACGAGATCATCGATGACGCGCATGATCTCCATGTCAGTCCTCCGCTTTCCAGTGATCGATGATTCCGACGATCGTGAGATCGGAGGGATAATCCTTCGCCCCGGCCGCCTCACGCGCCGCGGAGGAGCCGACGCACACGACCCAGTCGCCCGGAATGCAGCCGACCGCGTCCACCGCCACGCTGCGGGTGCCACCGATTTTGTCCTGGACCACGAGAAGGGGTCGATGGCCGAATGCCTCGAGCCGGTTGGTGGAGACCAGGGTTTTCTCGACCCGCATGATCCTCATGGCCGATGTCCTGCGCTGGGCCCGTGCGCGGCATGGGCCGGTGGTTCTTCGATGAAGCAGCAGAGCTCGGTGCCATTGCGGTCGCTCACCGCCATCTGGCAATGCAGCTGGCCGTGCGCGGCGAGGCCGGCATAACGCTCCTCGATCGCGGCCTTCACACGGCGGCAGCGCAGCACCGCGCGGTCGCGCCCGCCGGGGACGTTTGAATCATGACTGAAATGCACCAGCACCGGAATCGCGAGGCCGTGCGCGAGGTTCAGACCGGTGAAGATCTTGATCCCCACATCCAGATCGGCGGTGCCTTCCTCGACCGTGGCGAGATGGGCGAAATAATACATGTTTCGGATATGCACCTTGGTCGGCGCATCGCCGACACAGATGAAATGCTCGTCGTGGCCGAGTTCCGCGTAGCGCCCCGCGTGATGCTGAATGACGTATTCGATCTGCGACAAATTGGCCTCAAGAAGCCGTTCGACCAGCGTCTGCATCCCGGCCGACATGGCGCCTTCTGCCCGTGCCGTGACCGCGCGGTGAAGTGCTGCGCGCGCGGCGTGAGGGTCTATGCCGTTGGTCTCTCGATAGACCGCACTCGCGTCGATGAAGCGGTCGGCATCGATCCGCCCGGTGGCGTCCGGCGTGTGGATGCGGATTGCATCGAGGTCGGTGTCGAGGCCGATCAGCAGCGTGTCGGGTGCGGCACCCCGGCCATAGGTGGAATCGATTGCGGTGCGCAATGCATCGAGCCGCTGAAGGGCGGCTTCGCAGGCCTGCTCATCGTTGCTGCCGTGGGCGGCGCAACCCTGATGCTTCGGTGAAGCCGAGCTGAAATGATAGACCGCGATTTTGAGATAATTGCCGCTCTCGGCGCCTTTGGGCAAGCCGCCGCTGAGGCGGAGGATTTCACTATGGGCCCAATCGGTCATGTCGCTTTCGATATCGAACAGCGATCCGGCATAGGCTCTCACGGTAATTTCCGGCCCCGGTGCCATGCGGAACACGAAGGGCAGCAAGCCTTGCAGCCGCCCGTCGGCGCAGGGCGTGATATTGACCGTGTGAAAGCCGCAATCACGAAGGAATTGACCGTCGATCGCCTCATAGGGCAGCCAAAGAGCCTTATCGACAAGGGCTTGATCGACGCAGAATTTAAAACTGCGCAACACGCAGTATGCATGTAGCCAACGCATGTCGAGACCGGTGATCCAGGTCTGTGTCAGTTTCGATTCGGGTAAAGAATAACCCAAATTCTGCGCGGCCAGTGCTTGCGCCCGCGAGACGAAATCGGGCGTGTATTGAATGGCCAATATGGCCTTGAGCGTGTCGACGATTGCCCCGAACCGGGCACTCACTCTATTTTCGTAATCGTATAATACCGTGTTCAACGCCCGATCGACCAGCGCATGCTCGCAGCTTTGCCCGCTTCCTGGCACGCAGGCCGGATTTGCCATCGATATGTGCGGCATCGATGTGAGCGGCATCGAGGGCGCGACCCGCAAGGCAGGCCGTTTGGCCATGTGCAGTTTGGCCGCTTGGCGTTGACGTGTGTTCATCGCACGGATCTCACGCCCGCGCGCCGCCGGAGACCGTGACCAGCGGACCGCGACCGGTATTGCCGGATGAACCAGTCACCAGATTGGTGGCGGCCGGCGGCTTTTCGGCTTCGGGTGGCGTGCGCGCACCCATGACAGTGCCGCGCGGATTGCCGCGCTGGGAGGGGTTGCGCATGGTGCTGGAGCGACCCTCGGTGCCGGACACCCGGCTTTGCATGTGCCAAGCATCGCCGGTGACGCGCCCGTGAATCTGGGCTTCACCGCTGAGGCGCTGGGTTTTTGACACTCGGGCGGAGTTAGTGATCGCCTGGGCGTCGCGCGGATTATTCTGGCGCGCGGGTGGCGCAAAATCGTGATGGCGGAACTCGGGCGTGCCGGTAATCAGGCCACCCGCCTTGTTGCCGGGGCCAGTGATCCGCTCCGCGGCGCCATAAGCGGTGCCGGTCACAGCACCAAGGCTGGCACGGGACTCACGATCGGCATCCCAGGCGACGCGCGCAGGCGAGCGGATGCTGAAATCGACGGGGGCAGCCGGTTTGTCCGGCAGGGCGGGGCGGTGGCGGGACAGGAAGCGGTTGGAGGTGTCAGGCCGTGTGAGGCAGGCCGACGCCATATTGTCAGACCCAATATAAGGCGCACCGGTTACGGCGAGGCAGGCGCCGCGCTCATCGCCGGTCATGGTCATGCCACCTGCGCCCGGACGGTCACCACTGACCATACTCGCGGGGATGCTCGCCCGATCACGCACGCGGGCGGACTGCGCCTGCAGACTCTCCGGTGGACAGAATGTCTGATACTGGCGCTGGCCGATATAGGATGAACCGCTGATCGGCGCGCAGGCGCCAACCTCATCGCCGGTCACATGCTCAGATCGCCCAAACGCGCTGCCGGTGACCCGTTCGCCGTTGATCGTCAAGTCGGTCGTGACCTTGCTGACATGTTTGACCGGCGCCATGTCCGTTCTGCATGAGGAAGAAAACTGCCCGGCGCTGAGATAGTCAATGCCAGTGACAAGGCTGCACCGACCTGCCTCGTCACCGGTCATTTTTGGGCTGGAGGCGGTCTGCGTCCCGCTGGCGCCCGCACCGCCGCGGGTTTCAATGCGCGCCACCTTGTGCGGCCCATCTTTGTTGCACAGAGAACCGAAATCCTTGGCGTTGAAATACTGGTTGCCGGTGATCGCGCGGCATGAACCAGCCTCGTCACCCGTGACATGCTGGGATCGTCCGACGGCGCTGCCGGTCAGAGTCTGGTCGGCGGAACTTGACATCACGCTGGTCCGACGCGCCAAGGCGGGAACCTCGCTGCGGCAGAATTCTCTGAAATGCTCTGCGGAAAGATATTGGCTGCCGGTGACGCTGCGGCACGAACCGGGCTCATCGCCGGTCACTTTCGATGCGCGCCCGACCGTCGTGCCCGTGAGCGGCAAGGCTCCGTATGTGTGGGTAAGGCCGATTTTGGCAGGCGCGGTATCGGCGGACGGGCGAGCATAGGAGGTCCCGGTGATCGCCCGGTCCGCCCCCATCTCGCCGCCGGTGACCCGTGACGGGCGACCGACGAGGGTGCCGCTAATCGTCTTGCCCTTTGGCGTCATGTCGCTGACGACCTTGGCGGGTGAAGCAGGCGGGCGAGACGGGCAAAATTTGTCATACATGTTGGCGGGCAGATATTCGATGCCCGTCACCGTGCGGCAGGCGCCGGCTTCATTGCCGGTGACCTGGCGGCTGCGATCGATCATGGTTCCGGTGACGGAATTTCCAGATAGCGTAGGGCCTTCCTCAAGCTTTGGCGGAGCCTCCACGAAGGCGGGACGAACACGCACGTGAGCGGTGGGAGGAGTGGCTGTGCTGTTTGTGGTGCATGTGCCCATCAAAGCGCGGATCTTGCGGTGCTGCATGGCAAGCTGCCGGCCGCTCACGCCCTTGGTGATGGCCGCTTGCCAATCCTGACCGGGCAGGGAGGTTGCATTCCGCGCGGCCTGTTCGACGCGCTTAATGCCGGATTTGCCGTTCTGCGAGAGTGCGGCGCGACGGGCGCGGGCGAGCATCTTACCGATGGGCTGGATGTCGCCCCGTGCTGTGCTGTTCGCGGCCGGCATGCTCGCGGACGTCGTCTGGCATGCGCACGCCTGGTCCACCGTTTTTGCAGAGAGCGACGCACAGCCGCAATCGTGGATTGAGGTAGGTTGCGCGGCCGCTGCACGCCGATCCTGACGGGCCGGTTCGGGGCTTTGTGGTTTCGCGGCGGCACCCGGAAGTGCGGATTTGCCGATGGCGCTCAGCGCCTGCCGCCGCTCGAGTGCTGCGCGTTTCGATATGGTTGAAGGGGGCAGGGGTGCGGCATGGTTTGGTGTGTTGGCTGCAAACGCGGTCGGCCGCACATAATCGCTCGGCCGGCCGGCCGGTATCGGATACGGCCGAGAAGCCCCGTAGACATTTTGCCCAACCTTAGCCTCGCTTAGTTTGGCTATTCCCGCTTTGCCGTGCTGCGCCATCGCCTGGCGGCGCATCAGGGCGATTTCACGGCCCGAAAGGGTCGTGCCTGCGGGGCTAAAGGCTGCTGTCATGGCGAACACCTCTAAGATTCATGACTTGTAGCAATGTCGTCGGCGCGGTTTGTGATCAGCGATAGACGACGAACGACAGACCTTGGCTCTGGGCGTAATTGTCGTAGGCGACATAGCGGACCAGATGATCCGGGTAGGCGCGATGGCAGCCTTCGATCTCAGCCATCACCGCATCGACCGATTGCTCGCCGAAAAGCGGCAGTTTCCACATATACCAGTAGCTGACATGGGCCGGGGTGCCGCGCTCGGTGTGTTCGACCGCCGGGTTCCAGCCCTGGGCGATCGTGTAGGCCACCTGGCGGCGAACCTGCTCGGGGGTCATTGGCGGCAGGTACGAGAAGGTCTCGTATTTCAGTGAGGAATTATAGGCTTCAACGGACATAGCGATAATCCTTGTATGGCTGAAAGGCGGATAGGCTGGCACCGTCCGGATGGGCGGCGCCAGCCAAGAGCAGCTTACCGGTTGGTCACGTCCAGTTTGTCCACTGTGTCGAACTCGAATTTGATTTCTTTCCAGGTTTCCATGGCGATCCTGAGCTCAGGCGAGTGGACCGCCGCTGACGAGAGGATTTCCTTGCCTTCGCGTTCGAGATCGCGCCCTTCATTGCGCGCCTGAACGCAGGCCTCGACCGCGACGCGGTTCGCATGCGCACCGGCCGCATTGCCCCAGGGATGGCCCAGAGTGCCGCCGCCAAATTGCAGCACCGAATCGTCGCCGAAGATCGTGACCAGCGAAGGCATGTGCCAGACATGGATACCGCCGGAGGCGACCGCGAAGGCGCCCGGCATGGAGCCCCAATCCTGATCGAAGAAAATGCCGCGCGAGCGGTCTTCCGCGATGAAGGATTCACGCAGCAGATCGATCCAGCCCAACGTCGAGGCACGGTCGCCTTCGAGCTTGCCGACCACGGTGCCCGTATGCAGGTGATCGCCGCCGGAGAGACGAAGGATTTTGGTCAGCACTCTGAAATGGATACCGTGATGCGGATTACGGTCGAGCACGGCATGCATCGCGCGGTGGATGTGCAGCAGCATGCCATTGTTGCGGCACCAGTTGGCAAGGCCGGTGTTGGCGGTAAAGCCGCCGGTGATGTAGTCGTGCATGATGATCGGCGCGCCGATTTCCTTGGCGTATTCGGCACGTTTATACATTTCCTCGGGCGTTGGCGCGGTCACGTTGAGATAGTGACCCTTGCGTTCGCCGGTTTCAGCTTCGGATTTATGGATCGCTTCCATCACGAAGTCGAAACGCTCACGCCAGCGCATGAAGGGTTGGCTGTTGACGTTTTCATCATCCTTGGTGAAATCAAGGCCGCCTCGCAACGCTTCGTAAACCGCGCGGCCGTAGTTTTTCGCCGACAATCCGAGTTTCGGTTTGATCGTGCAGCCCAGCATCGGGCGGCCATATTTGTTGAGTTTGTCGCGCTCGACCTGGATGCCGCAGGGCGGACCGCCGCAGGTTTTCACATAGGCGATCGGGAACCGCACGTCCTCGAGCCGCAGGGCACGCACGGCCTTGAAGCCGAACACGTTGCCCACCAGCGAGGTGAATACGTTGACCACCGAGCCTTCCTCGAAGAGGTCGATCGGGTAGGCGATGAAGGCGTAAAAGCAGGTGTCGTCACCCGGGACGTCCTCGATCCGGTAGGCGCGGCCCTTATAATAATCGAGGTCAGTCAACAGGTCGGTCCACACCGTGGTCCATGTGCCGGTCGAGGATTCTGCTGCCACAGCCGCAGCAGCCTCTTCACGGTCAACCCCGGCTTGCGGGGTGATTTTGAAGCAGGCCAGAATGTCAGTGTCGAGTGGCGTGTAATCCGGCGTCCAGTACGTGTGTCTATATTCCTTGACCCCCGCACTGTATTTTTTTCCACTCATTTTATACTTCCCTATCAGCAATAATGTTATTGGGCGCGACGATGGGTTTGCCGGCAATGGCCGGCAATGGGGATTTTTTGAGGCGTAGAGCCTTCAGACAGATGGATGGTAAACACTGAACGGACCGTTTTCTCTCAACCTGAGGCGGGGTAGATTTTTATTTTTTTAACAACCTTAATTGTCTGATACCGGGTAATAATGATAATGGAAAATATGTAATTCTTATGCGAGTGATCATGTTTTATGAATACTGAGATCAAGCCCCGGACCAAGAATCTGCGGCGGCGCAATTTCACCCTGCGCCAGCTGACGCTGTTTGAGGCGGTCGCCCGCACCGGCAGTTTTACGCGCACCGCTGAGGAGCTTCATCTGACGCAGCCGGCGGTTTCAAACCAGATCAAGCAGCTCGAAGACCAGATTGGCACCCCGCTGTTCGAGCATATCGGCCGCAGGATCTCGCCCACCGAGGTTGGCCGCGAGCTGGTGGTGTTTTGCCGCGATATCTCGCAGCGGATCGATGAATTCGAAAATCTGCTCGACGACATAAAAGGTCTGCATCACGGGGTGCTCAACGTATCTGTGGTCAGCACGGCGGAATATTTCTCACCCTATTTGCTTGCGCGGTTTTGCTCTCACCACCCCGGTGTCACGGTCAATCTCGACGTGACAAACCGTGACGCGGTGCTGAAACAACTGGCCGACAACGCGCCGGACATGGCGATCATGGGCGTTCCGCCTGAAGGTGCCAATCTGGTCTCTCAGTCCTTCATGCCCAATCCGCTCGTCGTCATTGCGGCCCCCAACCATATGCTCGCCGGCATGGACGACGTGCCGATCAAGCGGGTGGTCAAAGAGCGGTTCATCATCCGTGAACCCGGCTCGGGCACGCGGGATGCCTTCGAGCGATTTTTGAACAAAAGCGGCTCGCGTCTGCAGAATTCAATGGAGATGAGCAGCAACGAGGCCATTAAGCACGCGGTGATGGCCGGGCTCGGGCTTGGCGTCGTGTCGCTCCATACGTTGGAGATGGAGCTTAAGCTTGGTCGGCTCGCGATCGTCGATCTGGTCGATTTTCCGCTCGAACGCCAATGGTATCTCGTCCATCGCCAGGGCAAGCGTTTCAGCGTCGCCGCCCAGGCGCTCAAGAATTTCATTCTCACCGAAGCTGTGCACGTTGTGCAAGCGACCCTGCCGGACCGCCGGGTCGCCGCGAAGCCGAAGCGGCTGATACGCCGCTCCATTCACAGTAGTGAATGACAACACAAAAAATTATCAATTTTGTTTTTTTAAGTTCTCGCATATAGGTCGTGCGGTCTCGGGTTCGGCTCACGCTCATGATTCAAACACGCTCTAGCCCCATAATCAACTGCTTGTGCTGAAATCAATAAAGTAACGGGCAAATAATAATATGGAACGTCTGGTCTTTCTATTGATCATCCTGGCTCTGGTTTCAGCGTGCATCATCGGCTTCGGCCGATTCGGCCGTCATGCTGCTGCGATCAGCATTTTTTTCAACACCCTTATTTTCGGTGTTGCTCTTGTCTTGCTGGCCGCCAAGCTCGGCGGCGCGCCAAACGGCGTGTTGCACCTCAATGCGGTGTGGGGCAGCGTTCAGTTCGATCCGCTGGCGGCGTTGATGTCGGCGGT
The DNA here is from genome assembly GCA_002255495.1 of Rhodospirillales bacterium 20-60-12. Classification (GTDB taxonomy): domain Bacteria; phylum Pseudomonadota; class Alphaproteobacteria; order Acetobacterales; family Acetobacteraceae; genus 20-60-12. The sequence goes on from NCAP01000002.1 coordinate 25,697, forward strand.
GATCTCCGGGATCAGCCTGATCGTTCATATCTATTCGCGTCGTTATATGGTGGAGGACCCGGGTTATGGCCGGTTCTTTGCCCTGCTCGACCTGATGACCGCATGCCTGCTGCTGATGGTCTGTGCTGCTGATCTGCTGACGATGTTGATCGCCTGGAACCTTATCGGACTCGTGTTATTCTGGCTGCTCGATCATTGCCTCCCCAGCCGGTCGGCTTATCGCTACGGATTCTGGACCTTCATCACGTACCGCTTCAGCGATCTGCCCCTGGTATTGGCGGCACTTATCCTGCACCGGCTATACGGGTCATGGTCGATCGCCGTGGTCCTCGCAAAAGTCACGGCGAATCCTGGCATGACCTTCACCAGCGGCTTGCCGGTGGCCGGAACGGTTGCCGCGCTGGTCGCCTTGTCTGCGTTCGGCCGCTCCGCGCAATTTCTGCTCCACACCTGGCTGCCTTATACGATGGACGGCCCCACCCCTGTGTCGGCGCTGATGCATGCCGGCATCGTCAATGCCGGGGCATTCATCATCAATCGGTTCGCGCCGGTGTTCGTCGCGGCCGGATTTGTTCTGCATTGGGTGTTCGTGGTCGGGCTGGTCACCGCCATCACTGGTTCACTGCTGATGCTGGCGCAAAACGACATCAAGAAATCTCTCGGCTATTCCACCATGGGCCAAATGGGCTTCATGATCATGGAGTGCGGCGTCGGTGCTTTTTCGCTGGCGATCTTCCACCTGATCGCGCACGGGCTGTTCAAGGCGACCCTGTTCCTCAGTTCCGGCAGCGCCATCAACCAGGCACGTGCGGATGATGGGGTGCCGAAGAGCGAACTTTACACCTTCGTCGTCGAGCGTCGCGCCACGGCCTACCGCCAGCCTTGGCAATTGATGGCGCTGATTACCCTCGGTGTTCCCGCCGCAATTCTGCTCATCGCGCATTGGCTGGTCGGTGCGGGCATTCTCGTCGAGCAAGGGGCGATCGTGTTGCTGTTCTTTGGCTGGATCACAGGCGCGCAGCTGCTCTTCTCGATCCACCGGATGGATACGGAAGACCCTTGGCGGATGGTCAGCCTCGCTATCGTTTCGCTTGTCGTTGTCGTGCTGGGCTATACCTTCATCAGCCACGCGTTCGATCTGTTCCTGTATCCAGATGTCGCGTTCCGGCGCGCTATTTTCAGTGCCGCCGCGATCAGCCCGGCCACGTTCGATGGCGTCGTCGTCCTTGTCACGCTCGTCATCGTCGCGGGGTGGATTCTCGCTTATCGCGCGACTCATCAGGACCAGGATTCCCGCGTGCGCACCGCGCGATTCTGGTTGATTTATTACGCTCTGATCTCACGGGAATTCTATATCGCGGATCTTTACGCCGCGGCGTCGCGCGGGATGCTCAACACGTCCCGACAGGTCAATCTCTGGCTGCGGTGGGTGTGACATGTTGGTCCTGGCAGCCCTACCCGCCGCAATTTTTTTGCCGCTCTTCCCGCTTAGTGCGCTCTTTGTGCTGCTATTTTGCCGGGTTGCCGATCTGCGCGTACGCGCGGTGCTTGTTCTGCTCTGGCCGCAGATTGGCTTGATGCTCGCAACATTGAGCGCGCCTTCGCAAGCGTTGCGGGTCTGGGCGCTGCTCACCGCTTTGTTTTATGCTTGGCGTGCGCTGAGCGTGCAGGAACTCGACCGATGGATTGCCTTCATTGCCGTCTCCGCATGGTCCCTCCTTTGGATGGGTTGGGATACGACGCATGATCTTGCCAGCCTGCGTCTGCTGGCCCTTGGATTCTCGCTCAGTCTTCTGACCACGATGGTGGTCGGTTCCCTGCTCCAGCGCCGTGTCGGCGTTGCCTATGCCGGGTTGAATCACGGGCTGCCGGAAGTGGCGCCGCGCCTTGCCGGTTTCCTCGTTGTTAGTGTTCTTTGTGCTGTGGCGACGCCGCCGTTTCCGTCATTCTTCGCAATTATGGGGATTCTCCACCGATCCGGCCTCGGCATGGCGACGGGAATTTGCACGGTCTGGCTCATTTGGTCCTGGACTGCGCTGCGTCTCTTGGAAGGGTTTATCACGAACAGCTGGAAACTCCCCCGCCGCTTCGCCGATCTCGACCGCATGACGAGTTTTGCCCTTGTGCTCGGCCTCTTCGTGTTGTGCGCAATGGCGTTGGGGCTGAGCAATGCCAGCCTTGCCGGTCAATAAGGGGGCGAGCTTGAGCGAAACGGAACAGGACGAAGCATGAGCCTACCTCTGGCCGACATTTTGAAATTGCGCACGATGGTCTATATCGCCGGCGAGCCGATCGCGTTCTTCTGGCCGATGCGCAATTTCATCCATCACAACCCGCTTCACGGCCTCGAGGGCCTCGCGTTTGGCGATGCTGTCGAGCGCGGTAAAACCCTGTTCGGCGCGCGCGGCTTTCTCAAGCGCCACGACTATCAGCGCTATCTGGCTGAGGGCACGATCGATGATGCAGAACTCTGCCGGGGGATCCGAAATTTTCTCGCCAGCCACGATCTGCCACCCGGAATCAACTGGGAGCGGGCGTTTCATTGCCTGCTCACCCGCGTCGCCGATCCCATCGCCCTCCCGGTTGAAATTGCCACGCCCGCGTGCATCCTCGCGGCCCTGCGCGGTGAACCCATCGCCGACATTGTGGTTGATCAAAGGACCCTGACCGAGCGGATGCAAGCGCAGCTCGGCGGTGACAGACCGCTGTGCGAAGTGATCGATTCACTCTACGGAACCAAGATCAGCGAGACGCTGGACGATCTGCTGATCAAGACGTGCCTCGATTTCTTCGACGAGGGCCAGTCCACCATGGCCATGCCGGGGCGCGAGCATGGGTTCTTCCGCGCCTGGAGCCGCATCTCGCGGCACAACCTCAAAATGTTCCTGCGCGGCCTCCAGATCGACCGGGTCTTGCAAGGGATCGAAACCCCAGAGGCCATGATCGCGCGTGCCATGCGCATCCAGGGTGTCCCGGAGGAATATTGGGTTGGTAATTTCACGCGCGAACTCGCGCGACTTCACGGTTGGGCAGGCTTCATCCGCTGGCGCCAGAATGCGAGGAACTATTATTGGGCGCAGCAATACCCCGCTGATTTGGTCGATTTCTTGGCGGTGCGCGAAGCCCTGGTTCTGGCCCTGTTGCACGAGGAGCATCGGCCCGGCATGCCAGCGACCGTGCCGGAACTCGCGACCATGCTCGAGCAGCGGCCCCATGAGGTATTTCTTCGCCTCCAATCTCACTCCGGCACTATGCTGCCGGAAATGGCGCATCGCATCCACGACACGATCCTGCGCGGCAAAACGCCCGACATTGCGCGGATGTTCGACCGCTACAGCACGCTTTTGCAAGTGGATGAGGCGCATCGATCTGCCGCTGCCCTGAAAATCTGGGGTGACGCGGCTGACATCACCCCCGCCCTGCAGAGCCTCGAGCCTGCTGCATTTGGCAGCCTGCTCACCGCTCTGCGCAAGTTCGAAGCCCAGGAGGGCATGATCTGGCTGCGCGCGATGGAAGGCCACGCGATCGACCGGTTCGCGCGCGGCATCGACACCGCTGCGCCGAAGCAGCGGGCGAAGCGCCCGTTCGCTCAGGCGCTGTTCTGCATTGATACCCGCTCCGAACGCATCCGCCGCCATTTCGAAGCCATTGGCGATTATCAGACCTTTGGCATCGCCGGCTTTTTTGGCGTGCCCATCAGCCTTCTGGAACTCGGCAAGGGCCACGAGGCTCATCTCTGCCCGGCCATCGTCACGCCGCGCAACCTGGTCCTGGAGATGCACGTCACAGCGCCCATGGACGAGACCGTGGCCGGTGTTCTGGCTGAGGCGCTGCACGAACTCAAGAATTCAATTCTCACCCCGTTCGCCACTGTCGAGGCCATCGGGCTGCTGTTCGGCTTCGATCTGATCGGCAAAACGATGGCGCCCGTCGCCTATAATCGCTGGCGCGGTAAATTGTTCAGCGACCCGCCGCCGACGCGGTTGCTGCTCGACAAGCTGAGTCGCGAACAAGCGGATTCTATTCTTCGCGCGGTGCAGCGTGAGCTTATTGTCAAGGCGATCCAGCATGAGCGCGGACTCCCAACCGAACGCATCTCCGATGAAATCGTGCGCGATGTACGCGAAGTGGCCCTGCGCCGCCTCGAACCCTGCGAAACCCTCGCTGTTGCTCTCGGGCTCAACCTGTCTGGACTCGAAGCCTTTGTTGAACGCCTGCGCCGGGCCTATCGGATTAACCGGCAGTTCAGCCGGATTCAGCTTGAACGTCTCGGCCGGATCGGCTTCTCGCTCAGCGAACAGGCCCATTTCGTTGGTCAGGCCCTGCGCTCGATTGGACTGACCGAGGGCTTCTCGCGCTTTGTCCTGCTCGTTGGTCACGCCAGCGTATCAGATAACAACCCTTACGAATCGGCACTCGATTGCGGCGCCTGTGGCGGGGCCAGCGGCAGCCACAACGCCCGCGTTCTCGCACAGATGGCGAACAAGGTTGATGTTCGGCGCCGTCTGCGCGAACAGGGGATCGACATTCCGGAAGACGTCGTCTTCCTCGGCGCGCTGCACAACACCGTCACCGATGACATCACCCTCACCGATCCTGAACTGATTCCGCCGGCCCATCTGCTCTATCTCGATCGGCTGCATAAGGGCCTGGTCGCCGCCAGCCGTCTGTGTGCGCAGGAACGCATCGCAACCCTCTTGCCCGATAGGGCGAAGCGGCCCGGTACGGGTGCCGCAAGGCGGATTGCATTGCGCAATGCGGTCGATTGGTCGCAGGTTCGTCCCGAATGGGGGTTGTCGCGCAATACTTATTTTGTCATCGGCCGCCGGCATCTCACCCAGAAGCTCGAACTTGACGGCCGCGCCTTTCTTCATTCTTACGATTGGCGGATCGACCCGAAACGGCGCCTGTTGGAGTCGATCATCACCGGCCCCCTTGTCGTCGGCCAGTGGATCAACATGGAGCATTATTTCTCTGCGGTTGACAACGAAACATACGGCAGCGGCAGCAAGGTCTACCATAATGTCGCAGGGCGCTTCGGGGTCATGACCGGCAACCTCAGCGATTTGCGCACCGGCCTCCCCGCCCAGACGGTGTTGCGTGACGGTCGCCCATACCACGATCCGCTTCGCTTGATCACAGTGATCGAGGCGCCCGTGGCCCATGCCCGCGCCGCCGTGGAGGGCGTGGTCACGGTCCGGCGGCTGGTGCAAAATGGCTGGATCCGCCTGCTGATCGTCGATTCCGAAAATGGGCTGCTCAGCCTCTACATCGAAGGTGGCGAGTGGCGCGACCAGCGGCTCGACACCGCAACCCTCCAACCTATTACGACCGGGGAACGGATCACGGCATGAATAATTTCCAACTCAGCCCGCTTAAGAAACTCGAAATCATTCTCGAAGGTGAACATCTCGCCTTTGCGACCGACCTGCTGGATCGGGCCAACGTCAAAGGCTACACCATCGTGAACCATCTATCGGGCAAAGGCAGCCACGGGTTCCACGAAGGGCACGTGATGTTCAACGAAGATTCTGTGCTCGTTATGCTGATCACCGCTGTGCCGGAAGAATTGGTCCAACCTCTGGTCGAGGGGTTTCAGCCGTTCTTCGATCATCACTCCGGCGTTATCTTTATTTCTGACATTCAGGTCAGTCGCCTGGTCAAGTTCAAGGTTTAAGGTCGAGTGTAGAGTCGTTCGTGAAGCGGGCAACGAACTGCCCGCTTCAATTCAGATGAATTTTGATCTAGCGATTACCCTCGTCCCCACCGGTGCCACGATCGCCGTCGGTGTCGACGACTCGCTGGATCGGATTATTCCCCTTGGATATGGCAATGGTACGAACCTTCGGTTCCGGTAAGGGTCGCACCAGATCAACATGCAGTAATCCGTTGTCGAGCCAAGCGCCACGCACCTCAATGCCCTCCGCCAGCACGAAGGCGCGCTGGAATTGCCGGGCGGCGATGCCGCGATGCAGAAAAATCCGCCCCTGACTGTCATCGGTCTGTTTGCCGCGAATGACCAATTGGTTGTCTTCCAGCGTTATTTGCAGATCATCCATGGTGAAACCCGCCACAGCGAGGGTGATGCGCAGGCTGGTCGCGCTCAGTTGCTCGATATTGTAGGGCGGATAACCATCCGACGAGGTTTTTGCGGCGCGCTCGATCATTTGTTCGAGGTGGTCGAATCCGAGGAATAAGGGCGATGTGAATACACGCGTGGTCATGTTGGCCTCCTCTAGGTGAGCGAAGCGCTCGATGGCCCAAAGTAGGCACCAAAGAGCTTGTAATCATTTTGGCAGTTGCCGGGCGGATTGCAAGGGGCAGGGCTTTCGGAGCGCCATGATTGATAAGCGCCGCGCGTCAGCCTAAATCGCCTTCATGAGTGACCAATTGACCGAAAATCTGCCGATTCTGATCGTGCCAGCCAAAATTTTGCGGCTGAAGGCGCGCCCTGTGACGCGCGCGGATCAGGCGCTGGTCGACCGGCTGATCCCCCGAATGTTCGCCAGCATGTATGCGGCACCGGGCATCGGCCTTGCCGCGCCGCAGGTAGGAGCGTCACTGCGGCTGATCGTGATCGACTTGATGGCCGATCAAAAACCCGAGCCCCTGGTCATGATCAACCCCGAAATCGTCGCAGCCAGCACCGAGCAAGCCACGCGGGAAGAAGGATGCTTGTCGTTGCCCGGGCAATATGCCGAAATAACCAGGCCGGCGCGGGTCAAAGTGCGCTTTGAGGACCAGGCCGGCGTGCGCCGCGATCTTGATGCCGAAGGGCTGTTCGCCGCCTGCATCCAGCATGAAATCGATCATCTCAACGGCGTATTATTCGTCGATTATCTGTCGTCGCTGAAACGCAATATCCTGCTTCGCAAACTCGCCAAGGAGCAAAAAATCGCGGCTGAGAAAAAGGCCGAGAAAAAATCGTGAAACTGGCGTTCATGGGCAGCCCGGATTTTGCGGTGCCCGCCCTGGTGACCCTGCATGAAGCCGGCCACGACATCGCCGCGGTCTACTGCCAGCCGCCCAAACCAGCCCATCGCGGCCAGCGGGAGACACGCTGCGCCGTGCATGATGCGGCGCTGGGCCTGAAATTGCCCATCCGCACGCCTGCCCGATTGCGCGGCAATACCGAAGAGGCGATATTTTTTGGACAGCTCGGGCTCGATTGCGCCATCGTTGCCGCCTATGGCCTGATCTTGCCGCCCGCCATCCTGAACGCGCCGGCGCAAGGCTGCCTGAATATCCATGCCAGCCTGCTGCCCCGCTGGCGCGGCGCTGGGCCGATTCAAGCCGCCATCCTCGCCGGCGATGCGCAAACCGGCATCACCATCATGCAAATGGATCAGGGGCTCGATACCGGGCCGATCCTGCTCAGCGAAGCGCTCGCCATCGGCGATGAGGAAAATGCCGCCGCCTTGCATGACCGCATGGCCCAGCTGGGCGGCAAGTTGATCCTGCGCGCGCTCAACACGCGCCTCGTGCCCATCGCACAAGACAACGAGCACGCCACCTATGCGCCGAAATTATCGCGCGCCGACTCGCCGCTCGATTGGACGCGCCCCGCGATCGAGCTGCATCGCCGCATCCGCGCCTTCACCCCCTGGCCCGGCACAACCTGCCGGATCGGCGGCGAGATCATCAAAATCAGCGCCGCCCACCTTGCCGAAGGCCAGGGCGAGCCCGGCATCGTGCTCGATCACAAACTCACCATCGCCTGCGGCCAAGGCGCACTCCGCCTGACCCGCCTGCAGCGCCCCGGCCGCGCGGCGATGAACGCCGCTGATTTTCTCCGCGGCTTTCCGGTCCCCGCCCAGACCAAGGTGGGCTGATGTTCTGGGCCCTAATGGTCGAATATGACGGCACCGGCCTCGTCGGCTGGCAACGTCAGGATAACGGGCTGTCGGTCCAGGAAGTGATGGAAACAGCCGCCGCGCGGCTCAATGACGGCCAAATCCCCGACATCGTCACCGCCGGCCGCACCGATGCCGGTGTACACGCCGCAGGCCAAGTGGTGCGCATTGACATGCCCAGCCACTACACGCCCCGGCAAATCCGCGACGGCCTGAATTACCACATGAAACCGCATAAAATCTCGGTCCTGCAAGCAGTCCCCGCACCCGAGGGATGGAATCCCCGCTTCTCCGCCATCCACCGGGTCTATCGCTACATCATCCTCAACCGCGCCGCCCGCCCCACCATCGATCGCGGACAGGTCTGGCATGTTGCCAAGCCGCTCAACGAGATCGCCATGCAGGAGGCCGCACGCTGCCTGATCGGCCAGCATGATTTCTCGTCTTTCCGCGCCTCATCCTGCCAAGCCAAATCACCCATCCGCACCATCGATAAACTCAATGTCACCCGAAACGGTGATCGCATCACACTCGATGTCGAAGGACGCAGCTTCCTGCACCACATGGTGCGCAATTTCGCCGGCTCCCTGAAACTCGTCGGCGAAGGCCGCTGGCCGACAAGCCAAATCGCCACAATCCTCGCTGCCCGCAACCGCGCCGCCGCCGGCCCCACCGCCGAACCCCAAGGCCTCACCCTCATGCGCGTGGATTATCCCCTCAATCTTTTCACCTGATTTTCGGGGCTCGGGTGCCGTGAGACAGTAAAGCCAAGGGGCTCTGCCCCTTGAACCCCGCCAAAGGCACGCCTTTGGAAACCATGACTGGCTCTGGCCAAAAGGGGGCCGACCGCGGTGGTTCAACAGTTATGCTCAGCCCCCTTTTGGCCAGAGCCAAACGCGCGGGTTCGAAGGGCCAGCCCTTCGTAGGGGGTCCAGGCGGACAAAGTCCCCCGGCCTTGCTTACTGACGCATCCCAGCCCCGAAAATCAGGTGACGAAGCTTGAGGCGGGGTATCCTTGAGCGAAGAGCAGGGCGCGCAGGTCGGCGTGGCGGATTTGGGTGCGGGCTTGCTCGGCCACGATGGGTTTGGCGTGATAGGCGACACCGAGGCCGGCGGCGCGGATCATGGCGATGTCGTTGGCGCCGTCGCCGACGGCGATGCAGGCGCTGAGTTGGACGCCGCGTGCGGCGGCGATGTTTTGCAGGGCGGTGAGTTTGGCGTCGCGGTCGAGGATTGGTTCGGCGACGGTGCCGGTGAGGAAGGAGCCGTTATCGAGCAGGACATTGGCGCGATGCTGATCAAAGCCGAGGGCGGCGGCGACGCGTTCGGTGAAGAAGGTGAATCCGCCGGAGACGAGGGCGGTTGTGGAGCCGTGGGCGCGCATGGTGGCGACGAGTTCTTCGGCGCCGGGCATGAAATGGGTGCGCCGCCAGGTGCGTTCGAGGGCGCCGAGTTCGAGGCCGCGCAGCATGGCGACGCGTTCGCGCAGGGCGGTGGCGAAGTCGATTTCGCCGTTCATGGAGCGGGTGGTGATGGCGGCGATTTGGTCTTTGATGCCGGCTTCGGCGGCGAGTTCATCGAGGGTTTCGCTGGTGACGATGGTGCTGTCCATGTCGGCCACGAGCACGGCTTTGCGGCGCGCGCGATGTTTGACGATGATCGCATCGATGGGTTTGCCGTCGAGCGCTTGTTCGAGCACCCGCGGGTCGGGCGCGGCCATGCAGGGAATATCGGCGGCTTCACCGGCTGACAGCCAGATCGGGTCGCCGCCTTCGATGGCGCTTCGCACGCGTTTGAGGAGGGGGCCGGTGAGGGATGTCTTGTCGCGGGCAGCGACCAGGGTCAGAACGAAGCGCATGACGGAGAGCCCTAGAGCAGAGTATGGCGGCCAAGCAAGCGACCCGCGCCTGATTGTGCTGGCCGGGCCAACGGCGAGCGGCAAATCGGCGCTGGCTTTGGCTCTGGCGGAGCGGTTCGGCGGGGTGATCATCAATGCCGACGCGATGCAGTGCTATGCCGAATTGCGGGTGCTGACGGCGCGGCCTTCGGTGCAGGATGAGGGTTTGGCGCCGCATGAGCTCTATGGCGTGCGTCGGGTGACGCAGCCGGCGGATGCGGCCTGGTGGCGCTGGGCGGCGCTGGCCGCGATGGCGCGTGCGCGGACGGCCGGGCGAACGCCGATTTTATGCGGCGGCACCGGGCTTTATTTGCGCGGTTTGTTCCAGGGCTTAGCCGACATTCCTGATCCGGGTGCGGCGGCGCGGGCTGAGGCGCGGGCGCTGGTGGCAGGCGAGGGGGCGGCTGCTTTGCATGCGCGGTTGCAGGCGGTTGATCCGCAGACGGCTGCGGGGTTGCGGCCGAGCGACAGCCAGCGTGTGGCGCGTGCGTGGGAGGTATGGCGCGGCACGGGGCGCGGGCTCGCGGCATGGCAGGCGGTGCCGGCGGTGCCTTTAGCGGGGTGGCGGCCGGTGATGATTATGCTGGACCCGCCGCGGCTTGAGTTGCGGGCAGCGATTGCGGCGCGGTTTGAGGCGATGCTGCTCTCCGGCGCGATCGAGGAGGTGCGGGCTTTGGCGGCGGATGATCTGGACCAGGATTTGCCGGGTTTGCGGGCGCATGGGGTGCCGGAATTGCGGGCTTATTTGCGCGGCGAGATCGATCTGGCGCAGGCGGCGGCGCGGGCGATTACGGCAACCGCGCAATATACCCGCCGGCAGGCGACATGGTTTCGCCATCAGGCTTTGGTGCATGAATCCGCAATTCAGATAATCAATGCGCGAATGGCTCCTGAAATAGAATTTTATGACAAAATAGTAGGTGATGCCGAAAGTTTCATAAATTCCAGGGGTTGACGTAAAGGTGGGCAAAGGCTACCCGTCTGACCTGGATCGCGCTCAGGCGCGCGGGTAATTTCAAAGGTGAGATGATGGACACGCATATGACCGAAGCCGCTACCACGGCATCGGGGGCGGAAATCCTGTTGCGGGCGCTCAAGGACCAGGGCGTTGAGGTGATTTTCGGCTATCCGGGCGGGGCAGTCCTGCCGATTTACGATGCGTTGTATCAACAAAACGAAATCCGGCATATTCTGGTCCGCCATGAGCAGGCGGCTGTGCATGCGGCTGAAGGCTATGCGCGGTCGACCGGCAAGGTCGGTGTTGTGCTGGTCACCTCGGGCCCTGGCGCCACCAATGCGGTCACCGGGCTGGTCGATGCACTCATGGATTCGATTCCGGTCGTGTGTCTGACCGGTCAGGTGCCGACGCATCTGATCGGCAATGACGCGTTTCAGGAGGCCGACACAACCGGGATCACCCGGCAGGCGACCAAGCATAATTATCTGGTCAAGCAATCGGGTGATTTGGCGCGGATTGTTCATGAGGCGTTTTACGTCGCCAAGGCGGGCCGTCCGGGTCCGGTTCTGGTCGATTTACCGAAGGATATTCTGATCAATCCGGCGCCTTATTCGGAAAAACCCACATCGCCGCATCGCAGCTACACGCCGCGCACCGAGCCAGATCCGGCGGCCATTCGCAACGCCATTGCGTTGCTCAAGCGCGCCGAGCGGCCGATTATTTATACCGGCGGCGGTGTGATCAATGCCGGGCCGGAAGCGGCTGAATTATTGTGCGAGTTCGTGCGTCTGACAGGGTATCCCTGCACCTCGACCCTGATGGGCCTGGGCGCTTTTCCGGCTTCCGATCCATTATTTCTCGGCATGCTCGGCATGCACGGCACTTACGAAGCCAACATGACCATGCACGGCGCGGATGTGATGCTCAATATCGGCGCGCGCTTCGATGACCGCGTGACCGGGCGGGTTAATGCGTTCTCGCCTGGATCGAAAAAAATTCATGCCGATATCGATCCGTCGAGCCTGAATAAAAATATTTTCGTCGATGTCGGGATTATCGGCGATGCGACGCAGATTTTGCGCGCCTTGCTCGCCGCCTGGAAAGCCGACGGCACCAAGCCCAACAAGGCTGCCTTGGCGGATTGGTGGCAGACGATTGAAGGCTGGCGGGCGAAAAATTGTCTGAAATTCACCCAGACGCAAAACCCGAGCGGCATCATCAAGCCGCAATATGCGATCAAGCGGCTGCATGAACTCACCGCGGCGACCAAGCGCGATACGTTCATCTCCACCGAGGTCGGCCAGCATCAAATGTGGGCCGCGCAATATTTCCCCTTCGACAAACCCAATCGCTGGATGACATCGGGCGGCTTGGGCACGATGGGCTATGGTCTGCCGGCGGCGATGGGCGTGCAGATCGCGCATCCGGATGCGCTGGTCATCGATATTGCAGGCGAGGCCAGCATTTTGATGAATATTCAGGAAATGGGTACACTGGCGCAATATCGCCTGCCGGTGAAAATCTTCATCCTGAATAATCAATATATGGGCATGGTGCGGCAATGGCAGGAATTGCTGCATGGCAGCCGCTATTCGGAAAGCTACTCCGAAGCCCTGCCCGATTTTGTGAAACTCGCCGAGAGCTTCCATGCGGTTGGGCTGCGCGCCAATAATGTCGGCGAGCTTGACGGCGTCATCCAGGAAATGCTCGCGGTCAACCGGCCGGTCATTGCCGATATTTGCGTCGACCAGAAGGAAAATTGCTTCCCGATGATCCCTTCAGGTGCCGCCCATAACGAAATGATCCTCGGGCCCGAACATGAGGGACAAGCCCGCGGCATAACCGATGAAGGCCTGGTGCTGGTCTGATGCAAGTTGAAGGTTCGGGGCCGCATCGTTCGGCCACCATCTCGGTGCTCGTGGAAAACGAGTCTGGGGTTCTCGCTCGCGTCATTGGCCTGTTTTCAGGACGGGGGTATAATATCGACAGCCTGACCGTCGCACCTGTGGAACAGGATCAGCGCAAAAGCCGCATCACCATCGTTACCTCAGGGACCGAAATGGTGATCGAGCAAATCAAGGCGCAGCTTGATCGGTTGGTGCCGGTGTATCGCGTGTCGGACCTCTCGCGCGAAGGCTCGCATCTCTCGCGCGAACTGGCGCTGATCAAAGTGGTGGGAATCGGCAATGCCCGCCAGGAAGCGCTCCGCCTGGCCGACGCGTTTCGCGCCCGCGTTATCGATGCAACAACCGAAAGCTTCGTGTTCGAACTGACCGGCGCCACCGACAAACTCGACGCTTTTCTCGACCTGATGCGCCCGCTCGGCCTGGTCGAAGTCTCGCGCACCGGTGTTGCCGCGATCGCGCGCGGCACACGTACGATTTAGCAGGCCAGGCCAAGGGGCTTTGCCCCTTGGAACCCCACTCAAGGCTGAGCCTTGAGAATCCATTAATCTGGATCTGGCAGGAAGGGGGCCGAGCACACTGGTTCAAACAACGCGGTTGGCCCCCTCCCTGCCAGATCCAAACTTACGGGGTCCAGGGCATCATGCCCTGGCAGGGGTTTCAGGGGACAGCGTCCCCTGATCTGCTTGGCTGATTGTTGTGTGTGCCTGTGTGGTGCGGAGGGCTTCGCCGATCAGGAACAGGCAGGGGCCGGCGCTGCGGAACGGGGCGGCGAGGCGGGGCAGCGTACCGATGGTGGCGCGGATGGTGCGTTGTTCGGCCCAGGTCGCACTTTCCATGGCGATGGCGGGTGTTGTGGGGTCCATGCCGGCTTCGATGAGATGAGTGGCGAGTCCGGGCAGGCTTTGGCTGCCCATATAGATGGCGATGGTACCGCCGGCGCGTACCAGTGCCACCCAGTCTTGTGGCGGCAGTCCGCCATCCGCGCCGTGTCCGGTGAGGAAATGGACCGCGCGTGCGACGCCTCGTTTGGTCAGTGAAGTGCCCAGTGCGGCCGCGACGGCGGTGGCGGTGGTGATGCCGGGGACGATCTGGGCGGTTATGCCGATGGCGGCCAGGGCTTCGATTTCTTCGGCGGCGCGGCCAAAGATCATCGGGTCGCCGCCTTTCAGGCGGATGATTTTTTGCCCCGTGCGGGCTTCGGCGCAGAGGATGGCGTTGATTTCGGTTTGTTTGGTCGAGCGTTTTCCGCTGCGCTTGCCGACATCGACCAGTTTGGCGCCGGGCTTGCACAGAGCAAGCGTCCGCGGGTCGATCAGGCTGTCATGCAGCACGACATCGGCTCGGCCGAGCAGGCGCTGGGCTTTGATGGTCAATAGGTCCGGGTCACCTGGGCCGGCGCCGACCAGATAGACCCATCCTGCATGTTCGTCTGATGTTGCCACGAGAACCTCTAAAACGAGTTTGTCAGCCTGAATGCTGCTCTGCAATATCTATTCCGCAATCACGCCAGGCTGATCGGGCATTTCCAGATGGCAGAGATGGAGGTTGGTTATATTTTAATCATAAATTAAAAATATTGATTATAAAATAGTCAACATTGTCTGGTCTCACAAAATAAGACAGAGCGTTCCGGATGAAACGCTTGTAATCCTAATGGCAGACTGGCGCTAAATCTGTAATTAAGCGGCTCGGAAACAACCAAGACGAGGGGCATTAAAAATGGATTGGTTATCACCACCGGCGCTGGCCGCCGCGATGATTGAAGCGGGCATCAAAAAAGCAAACCTTCCGACAAAGACCATTCTGGTGACGGGCATTTTGTCCGGCATGTTTTTGGGTTTCACGACCACGTTGTTCGTCTCGGCGTTTGTCGCCAGCGGCAATTTGGTCACCGGCGCGCTGTTCTTCCCGGTCGGCTTTATTCTGATCGTGCTGCTCGGGCTGGAACTTTTCACCGGCAACGTAGCGCTCATTCCTTATGCGGCGATGGCGGGCAAAGTCCCCGGCGGCAAAGTGGTTTCATCGCTGGTCACGGTTTATATCGGCAATCTGATCGGCTGCTTGATTTATGCGGCGATTTTTGCCGCCATCGACACCAAGTTTTTCTCCGACGCCCCTGACCCGATCGGCGCCAAGCTGGTGGCCATCACCGGGCTCAAGACGCTTGCTTACATGAAAGCCGGCGGGGCCGGTTGGTTGACTGCTTTTGCCAAAGGCATTTTGTGCAATTGGATGGTCAGCCTCGGCGCGGTGATGGGCTTGGTGACCCGTTCGACGATCGGCAAGATCATTGCCATGTATATGCCGATCATGGCTTTCGTGGCTCAGGGCTTCGAGCATTGCATCGTCAATATGTTCGTGATCCCCTGTGGCATCATGCTGGGCGCCAATGTCACCGTCGCGCAATGGTGGATTTGGAACGAAATTCCGGTCACGTTGGGCAATATTGTCGGCGCGGTCGTGATTACCGCACTTGGCCTGTATGTCTCGTTCGGCCGGAGCGCCAAGAGCGATACGATGGCGGGGGCCGTCGCGGCCGAATAAGCCGCCCGATCCCAATCATTCGGACGATGTAAGCGGGTGGCATGTGCTCATGCCACCCGTTTTTTTTGGCGTCTGTTAGGCTGCTGTGGCCAGGGATGATTTGTCGGTGAAGGCATCGTAGAAAATATGATCATCGCCGATCCCTGCCTCACGCATCACCTGCACTGCGCGGTCGATCATGATCGGGGGGCCGCAGAGATAGCCGTGATGGCGGGCAAGCTTGTCACGCGGGATTTCGGCCAGAACATCATGAATGAAGCCGCGTTTGCCGGTCCAGTTCGAGCCTGCGGGCTCGGCCGACAGGACGGGGATGAATTCCAGCCGCGCCGGCCAGTTGCGGGCCATGTTGCTCAGCTCGTTGAGCGCGTAGAGATCGGCCTCCGTGCGCACGCCGAACAGTAAAATCACGTCGCGCAGCAACTTATCCGCCCGCGCCTGATCGAGCATGGCTTTCACCGGGCCCAGCCCTGATCCGCCGGCGATCGCAATCAGCGGGGCGGTGCCCGGCCGCAGCCAGAAATCGCCGAACGGGGCGCGTAATGTGAGCTTGTCGCCGGCCTTCGCGGCGCTGAACAGCCAGTCGGTAAAGGCGCCGCCGGGGACATGGCGGATGAAGAATTTCGCCTGAAGGTTGCCCGCTTGCTGCGGTGCTTCGGCGAAGGAGTAATGCCGTGTCTCGGCGCTGCCGGGCAGGCCGAGTTCGGCATATTGCCCCGCCGTGTAGGTGATGGCGGAGTCGAGCGCGAGTTCGAGCGCCATGATATCGGACGTGACACGGGTCAGTGCGCCGATGGTCGCGGCGGTGGCTACAACATCGTGGCGTGGGCCGGCTGCGGAGAAGCGCGGTAAATCGACCACGATGTCCCCGCGCGGCACGCTCTGGCAGGCGAGGATGATGTTGTCGGCCATCTCAGCCTCGGTCAGCAAATAGGATTTGTCGGTCAGTTCGCGCACCTGGCCGGACACCAGGCGGGTTTTGCAACTGCCGCAACTGCCGATCCGGCAATTATGCGGATAAGCGAGCCCTTGATCCAGGGCGGCTTGCAAAATCGTCTGCTTGGCCGGGACAATGAACGAGATTTCGGCGGGCGTGATGCGCACCGTGGCCGCTTGGGCCTTCGAGCCGAATAATTTTCCAAACATTATCTGTCACCTTTGTCGACAAAAGCGGGAACGTGATCTGACCGATCAGTCAAAATACAAAATCCAGGAGCTTCCTCCTGGATTTTGCATGCGCGTTGAGGGTGGACGCAAGGGCGGTTAGTCGGCCGCTGCGAGATTGCCTGCGAGATGGGCGCGCGAGCCGGTGAAATCGGGGTCATTGCTGTTCCGATTGGCCTCTTCGATCAGGCGATATTCCGAAGGCGAGGCGAAGCGGCGATCCCAATCCAGCACTTTCGGATTGGCGATTTTGCGGAACAAAGGCGGGATCAAGGAAAGATAGATCATGGTCAGATAACCGAAAGGCATCATCGGGGCATCGGGGTAGGAGCGCAATTCCCAGTAGGGCTTGTCGCCCATGGCGTGATGATGGGAATGGCGGGTCAGGTTGAACAGCAGCCACGAGCTGACCCGATGATTGCAGTTCCATGAATGGCGCGGCTCGACCGGCTCGTTGGGAACCCGCACGATGCCGTAATGCTCGATGAAATTCACCGCTTCAAGATAGCATTTGCCAAACGCCATGATGGCAAAATAGATGGCCGCACCGCGCAAGCCGCTGGCCGCGTAGAAAATGCCGGCATAGGCAAGGGTCATCAGCCAGCCAGAGAACATCCGATTGCGCCAGGAAAATACGCCATGGCCCTGGCGTTTCATGCGGCCGGCTTCGATATGCCACGCGCCTTTGATCTGACCTATCGTCGAACGGACGATGAAATGATACACATTCTCGCCGCGATAGGCGGTGGCGGGGTCTTTCGGCGTGCCGAGATTCATGTGGTGGCCATAGACATGCTCGATGGCGAAGCTGGCATCGCCGGTCAAAGCGAGCAGCCAGCGTCCGACGATCATGGCAGGCTGGCTCCAGGTGCGATGCGTCAGTTCATGGCCGACGACCGTGCCGAACCCGGCCCAGATGGTGCCCAGCGCATAAGCGCCGACGATAAATTCGGGTAGGGTCATGCGCGCGCGTGCGGCCTGCATATCGAGCCCGGTCGCCGCTTTCATGAAGGCGCCGAGATGGAACGGATCGCCCGCGCTGATATACCACGCATAAAACACGGTGAAGATGACCATCATCGGCAGCACGCTATAAAGCTGCATGTTCATCTGCATCGGGATTTTAACTTCGGGATCTTCAACATCATGGCCGGCAAACAAATCGAGCCCGACAAAGACGCCTGAAATGATCAGGGCCGCCAAATAATAAAACGGCCCGCCCAACACCATAAGGACGAGAAACGTGACGGCTATGGCAGTGATCGACAGGCTTCGTGCAGTACTGTTCATATCGAGACGCTCCATATTTTTTTGTTCTGACAATAGGCATAACGTATAGGATATATGAAATGAAGCGCAAGTGTTATTTTACTAAACTGTCAGCAATTGAAAAATCTCTTGTCTGAGCCCGTCATCCGGGCCCCGCGGCGCATGTCCAGCTGCGGATTTATGACGGTCAGGGCAGCATGACTGATCAATCGGGTATTTTTGTTACCGGTGCCGGCGGGTTTATCGGGCGGGCGATTATTGATCAGGCTGTCCTAGAAAATAGACGTATTTTCGCAGGATTGAGACAGTTCAAGCCGGTCCCCGCAGGTGTGACGGCGGTCGAAATCGGCGATCTCGGAACGATAGGCGATCTGTTCGGCGGCGGATTTCAGGATGTCGCCGGGCAGTGCGATGTGGTGATCCATGCGGCCGGGCTCGCGCATCGTTATGGTCCCGACCCTGCCGCCCTCAACCGGGTGAATGTCGAGGCGGCGCGGCGCCTGGCATTGCTCAGTGTGCGGCATGGTGTGCGCCGGTTCATCCTGATTTCCTCGGCGAGTGTTTATGGCAAATCCCGCGCTGACATACTCAGCGAGCGCTCCGAGGTTGCCCCTGATGACGATTACGCGGCGAGCAAATGGGCGGCAGAGCAGGCGGTGTGCGCTGCCCTTGCCGGCACGGCCACGCAGCTTTGCGTCATTCGCCCCGCTGCCGTTATCGGGCCGGGTGGTGCGGGTAATATTCCGCGCTTGATCGGGCTGATCAGGCGGGGTGTACCATTGCCGTTCGCTGCCATCGATAATCGGCGCGCGTTCGTCGCGTTGAGTGATGTCGCGGCGTTGATCATGCGCGCGGCCACATGCGCGGCACCGCCTGCCTGCGTGATGGCTGCTCATCCGGTGCCGATTTCGACGCCGGATTTGATCCGCGCACTGGCAAGCGGGCTTGGTCGCAATCCCAGGTTGTTTCGTTGTCCGCCAATCTTATTATCTGGCGCCGCGAGATTGCTCGGGCGCTCGGGGTTATGGCGCAGCCTGTCCGGCCAATTCGTTGTTGATCCAGATTGTGCAACGACATTATTACATTTTGAATTCAAAACATCGGTGCCGGATGCGTTGGCGCTTACGGCAAGGGGATTTTCCTAAAAGCCTTGCTTTATCTTTGGTTTGATTCACGCCATAACCTGTTCAACAAATTGTAATTACAGTTCCGAACAAGGGTTGGTTGAGAGCGATGACGCAGCAAGACGGGGAACCTGGCAGAATGATGGAAAGGCGCCGTCCAAGCATCAAGCTGTCTCGCTCGGCCTGGCTAGCTGGTTGTATTTTTACGGCTGCACCGCTCACCGTGCCTTACGCTGCGTCGGCACAAACACCGCCCGTCCAAAGCCCGCTTTTGCAACAGGTTCCGCAAGGCTCACCTTTGCCGCATATATTGCCGCCGCAACCTTCGTCTTTGGGGGCGGGCTTGCCGCAATTCCGACCGCTCAACGCGGCGGGTGCCCTCCCCAGTGTTACAATTCCCATTCGGTCGGTCGGTATTATCGGTGCAACCGCTTTTCCGGCCAGTCAGTTAGATGGGCTGACGGCGGGGCTCGCCGGACAAAGCGTGCCTTTGGCGCGGATCGAGGCAGCCCGGCGATCGATTCTGGATTTATATCGCCAACATGGGTTTGTGCTGAGTTCGGTGTCGGCGGAAATCGACAATGCCGGTAATGTTCGTTTCATCGTCACCGAGGGACGCATCACCGAGGTGAAATTATCCCAAGATATCGGCCCGGCGGGCACGATGGTGCTGCGCTTTCTCGATCATTTGACCGCAGAGCGGCCGGTGAGTGAGGCCTCGCTCGAACGCTGGCTGTTGTTGGCCGAACAGGTGCCCGGCGTTTCGGTTCATGCGGTTCTGCAGCCCAGTCCTGGCGATCCGGGCGCGCTGGTGCTGATCGCCGAAGTGAGCCGGGCTGCTGTGTCGGGTTTGGTCACGGCGGATAATCGGGGTTTCAGGGAAACTGGCCCGGAGGAAGCCGTCGGTGTGCTCGATGTGAACAGCCTGACCTCCTTTGGCGATCAGACCGAAGTCTCTTTGTTCCATACATCGGGCGGGACGGATAATTTCGGGCAGATTTCCGAAGGGTTTTTCATCGGCAGTTCGGGCCTGCGGGTGCGGCTATATTATGGTGCCGGTCAGGCGACCCCAGGCGGGCTGCTGCGGCAAATCGGGTATCATAGTTTCACCACCGTATTCGGCGCGCACGCGACATATCCGCTCGTTCTGCGGCGCGATGCGACCCTTGAAGGCAATCTGTTTTTCGATGGGTTTGACGGCAAGATTAATACTGCAGGCTTGCGCGAGGCGGCGGATTCCCTGCGCACGATAAGGCTCGGGCTGAAAGGGTCAGCCGAAGACGATTGGCTGGGCGGCGACCGTACGGCGCTGAACAACATCACGTTCGGCGTCTCCAAGGGCTTGCCTATTTTGGGTGCCTCGGCCGATGGCCGGCCGATCGGTGTGGCCGGGCGGGCGGGAGAACGGATCGATTTCTACAAATTCAACGGCGAGCTGGAGCGGGTGCAAACTCTCTTCAGCCCATGGGATCAGGCGAGCGTCGCGCTGCGTGGTGTGGTCGGCGGGCAGGTGACCAGCGATATTCTGCCCAGTGCCGAGGAATTATATCTCGGCGGCACGCAATTCACCCGCGGCTTCTATGCCGGCCAAGTGGTCGGCGATAACGCCGCCTACGCAACCGTGGAATTGCAGCTGAATACCGGCGTGAGCTTCACCTTGCTCAAGCATGACATCAACACGGCCGCGCAATTCTACACCTTCTATGATTGGGGCGAAACCTGGCAAAACCAGAAGACCGACCCTAATCACCGGCTGGAATCGGGAGGGGTCGGGCTGCGGCTCGGGCTGACGCGGTTTCTCGAGCTTGATGTTGAAGCTGTGCACCGGATCACAACACAATTGACGCCGAAGGCCGATAGTATCGCACCCTTGTCGGAGACCGCCATCTATTGGGGTGTTGTGGCCCGCTATTGAGTTTTTGAATTCACCCACGCGCCGAAAAAAACCGGCGCAGGAGATCGGCTGATGGATCGCACCGAAAAGCGGCAGATTTTATTGGCTTCGACCGCGCTGACCGCAGCCTTCCTGCTCGCCGGCGGTTCCGCGCACGCGCAGGCGCCGCTTGCACCGACGACAACGCCGGTGGGCGGCACGGTTGTGGGTGGCTCGGCCTCGATCAGCCAGAGTGCCGGGCAGACCGATATCACGCAGACCAGCCAGCGCACCGCGATCGATTGGTAGAGTTTCAATGTCGGTGCGGCGGCGAGCGTGAATTTCAAACAGCCAGACGCTGCCGCCATCGCCTTGAATCGTGTCACCAGTCCTGATGCGTCGCTGATCGAAGGGCGGATCAATGCCAATGGTCAGGTGGTGCTGATCAATCAGTCCGGCGTGGTGTTCGCCAAGGGCGCTCAGGTGAATGCGCAAAGCCTGGTTGTGTCCACGGCGAATATCTCGAACAAGAATTTCATGGCCGGCAATCTGGCGTTCGATCAGGCGGGCAAGCCGGGTGCGAAAATCGTCAATAATGGCGCCATCACGGTCAAGCAGGCGGGCCTTGCCGCATTCGTCGCGCCGCAAGTGGCCAATAACGGCATCATTACCGCGCGGTTGGCGCATGTGGTGCTGGCCGGTGCTGAGACCTTCACTCTGGATTTATACGGCGACCAGCTGATTTCGCTCGATGTCACGAGTGCGGTGCGGCCGGTGGATTTTGCCGGGCGCAAAGTGGCGGCCTTGGTGACCAATCACGGTGTTATCATAGCCGATGGCGGGTCGATCAAACTGACCGCGCGCGAGGCCGATGGGCTGATCCAACGCCTGCTCAATGTCGGCGGCACGTTGCGCGCGGATAGCGTCGGCCAGAGCAAGGGCCAAATCACGATCGACGGGGTCGGCGGCGATATTCAGATTGCCGGCAATCTGCTTGCCCGCGGCCCGGCGCCGGGGAGCAGCGGTGGGACGATCGGCATCGATGCGACCGGCAATGTCAGTGTCGCCAAATCCGCGCGCATCAATGCCTCGGGTGCGGCCGGCGGCGGTGTGGTTGCGGTCGGCACCAGCATTCAGCGCGCTGTGCAAGGTGCGGTTGATACCACAGCGCCGCGCGCGGCCAAGGTCTCGATCGCGCAAGGGGCCATGATCAATGCGGATGCCACGGGCAGCGGCAATGGCGGCACGATCACGCTGCTGAGCGCGCAGCGCACCGATCAGGGTGGCGCTTTGTCCGCCCAAGGTGCGGGCAGCGGCAACGGCGGGATGATCGAGACGTCCTCCGACGGGGTGATTTCGCTGTCCGGAACCGAGAGCGTGTTCGCCGATCATGGCCAGTCGGGCGAGATATTGCTCGATCCGGCGACATTGGTGGTGACGGCGGGAAATCCGCAAGCCAACCCAATCGGCAACACGACGTTTGGCAGTTTCAACGGACCGCCCAATAGCTCGAGCAATATTGCTCCATCGGTGCTCGGGGGGCTGTCTGGTAATGTTGTTCTCAAGGCGGCCAATGTCATCGATGTTGCCAGTGCCGTCAGCAATACCTTGGGAGCAAATTTTACCCTGCAATCGCAGGGCGAGGTAACGATCGGCGCCAATATCTCGCTGGGTGGATCACTGGAAATCGACGCCGGTTCCTCCATCGTTATCAATGCGTCGGTGAATGCGGGCGGCGATTTGTCGATGACGGCAGGCCAGACCGTTCCCGGCGGCGGGATCACCGAGCAATCGGCGGGCATCATCAATACGCCATTGCTCTCCTTGGCATCCGATGGGAGCGTGCTGCTCGGCAATGTCGGCAATGCGATTTCATCATTGACCGGCGCCAGCCTCAATAACGGTAATTTCACACTGCAGGATGCAACCGCGCTGAGTGTGACCAACACGATTGCAGCGAATAACATCTCGCTGATCGACAGCGCCGCCGGCGGCTTGCAGTTCGGCGCTGGTGCGGGCAGCACGGCCACGGCGGGCGTGCTCAGTGTCGGCACGGGCGGCGGGGTCGCGTTGATCGCCAATAATCTGGGCTCGCTGGTGAGCGGTAATACCATCATCGCGCCATCCGGCACCATCGCTCTGGCGCCGTTCACGCCGGGGGATGCCATCGAGATCGGCACCGCGGCGACCAGCGGCCTTGCGATCAGTCCGGGCTTCCTGGCCAGCCTCGACACCACGGCCAATGAGTTGGCGATCGGCGGATTTAGCAGCTTCGTCGCCGGCGCGCTGAATATCGATACGGCGCTGACCTCGTTCGCCAATCTCGCTTTCACGGGCAGCAGCCTTGTCACGGATCATGCCTCGCTCAGCGCCACTGATATCAATGTCACCGGTGGGGGCATTGCGTTTGATGCGGCCGTGAATGCGGCGAACGCGCTGAGTTTGTCGAGCCATGGTGGTGTGAGTCAAACCGCCGCGATCACCGCAGGCACGCTCGCCGGGACATTGAGCACGGGCACGCTGGCGCTGACCAACAGCGCCAATGCGATCACCGATCTGGGTAACATCACCATAGCCGGCGGCGACCTGGCGCTGGCCGATAAACATGCGCTGACGGTGCAAGGGGCGGTCAGCGCGCAGAACATCGCCTTGACCGATCAGACCAGCTTGGGAATTGGCGATGCTGTCAAACAGGGCACGCTGGCGGCAGGAACCTCCGGTGCGGTTGATCTGGTGGCCGATGCCATCGGCGTGGGGAATGCGGGTAGCACCATTATCGCGCCATCGGGCACCATTGCCTTCGCCCCGTATACATCGGGTGCAGCTTTGGAAATCGGCAACGCGCTGCTGTTCAATGGCCTTGAACTTGCAACGCCATTGCTCGCGAGCTTGGATACATCGGCAAATCTTTTGGCCTTCGGTTCGGTGGGCAGTTTCGAGGCGGGGTCGATCAATATCGATAGCGCGCCGCCGTCGGTACAAAATATTGCGTTCATCGGCACCGGCGGCGTCACCGACAATGCGGGCCTGCTTGCAACCAATGTCACGCTCGAAGGATCAAGCCTCGCTCTCGATGATACGATCGATGCGGCAGGCACGCTGGATCTGCTGAGTGCGGGTGGCGCGAGCCAGACGGCACCTTTCGCCGCTGCTGTTCTGGCCGGCAGTTTGGGCACCAATACAACCCTGGCCAATACGCTCAACAGCGTCTCCGAGCTTGGCAACATCACCGCCACGGGCGCGTTTGATCTGTTCGATAACGCAGCATTGAATATTGCCGGCGCCGTCAGTGTCGGCACCAGTTTGACCCTGGGCGGCAACGCCGTGAGTGAGGCATCCACCGGTGCGGTGGTGGCGGGCTTGTTCACCGGCAGCCACAGCGCGACCGTGGATTTAAGCAACGGCAGCAACAACATCGCCGATCTGAGCAATATCACGATCACGGGCGGCGATTTCCGCCTGGACGACGCGCAGGCGCTGGGCGTTCTGGGTTCGGTGTCGGCGGATAATATTACTCTGGCCGGTGCCAATGGGCTGACGCTGGGCGGCGCCACTTTGGCCGGCCTGTTGAGCGCCGGCAATGCGGGCGCGATCGATCTGGCGTTTGATAATTTTGCCACCGGCACAGCGGGCGGGACGATCAGTGCGCCGGCGGGGACCATTGCCGTGGCACCTTTTGCCGCCAATGGCGTGCTCGATGTGAATGTGGCCCTTGCCGGATTGCTCGGCACATCCGCCAATGTGCTCGTGTTCGGCACCGCCAGCGGCCATGAAGCAGGCTCACTGACGATTGCCAGCGCTTTGGCATCCTTCGCCAGCCTGTCTTTTGTCAGCAGCGGCGGGATTACCGATCAGGCTTCGATCGGCGCGCAGACCATTGCATTCAACGGCACCAGCCTCTCGCTTGGGCCGATCGATGCGATCAGCCTGCTTGATCTCGTGGCCGGCAATGGTGGCGTCAGCCAGACCAGTGCCGTCACCGCGGGCACATTGATCGGCAGTGCCGGCACCGGCGGCGTGGCGCTGACCGACAGCCTCAATGCCATCGGTACGCTCGCGGGCTTTACCGTGACCAATGGCGCTTTCGATCTGACCGATTCCGGATCGCTCGCTTTGGCGGGTCCGCTTGCTGCGAGCAATGCCTCGCTGAGCGCTGCCAGCCTGGGTATTACCGGCTCGTTGATCATCGGCAATGATCTGGCATTCGGCGGTGGCGGCGTGAGCGAGGCCGGCGCTGGCGTGATCAATACGGGCACGTTGAGCGGCGGTGCGAGTGCCACGGTGGATTTGAGCGGCGGCACCAACAGCATCACCAATCTCGGCAATTTCGTGGTATCCAGCGGCAATTTGTTGATTGCCGACCAGCCCTTGCTGCATATTATCGGCACCGCCCGTGCTGCGACGATAGGGCTCAGCCTCGCGGCCGGTGCCGTGGAGACGACATTGGGCGCGCTCGATGCCAGTCTGCTGGAAAGTATCGGCAATTTCGCCGGCAATGCGGTTCTGCAAGCCGGGGCGAACAGCATCTCCACTTTGGGTAACTTCATTGTCAACGGCGGCAGCTTGCAATTTGCCGATATGACACCGGTGACATTGGCCGGCACGGTTTCGGCGAGCAATATCTCGCTGACCGATGCCTCGACGATCGGCAGTGATATATTGTTCGCGGGTCAGGTTTCAACCGGCACGCTCAATCTTGATTCCGCAAATGGCGTGGCGCAGAGCACAGGTTCAGCGATCGATGTATCGCTACTCACCGGATCGGTCGGCAATGGTCTGGTCGATCTGACCGAGGGGCTGAATACGATGATCTCAATTGGATCATTCGATGTTCCAAATGGCGATTTCAATCTATCGACATCGAGCGGCCTGCTGGTATCGGGCGCGCTGAGTGCCAGCAATATCGGACTGACAGCGCAGAGCATCACGATCGGCGGCACGCTATCCGCGCCCAATATCGTTGAATTTTCAAGCGCCAATGGCGTGAGTGAAACCCGCGTGGGTGTCATCGATGCCGGAACCCTCACCAACGGCCTGGCCGGCATCACCGGCAATGTCCTGCTCGGCAATAGTGTGAATAATATCGCCCATCTGGGTCCGCTGAGCCTGACCAACGGCGATTTGCAGCTCAGTGATAATGCGCCGCTGAGCTTGGTGAACATCATATCGGCGCGCAATATTTCACTCGCCGATAGCGGTGTACTCACACTCGATGGCACGCTCAATGCAGCGCCCAGTGCTGCCGTCAATCTGCTGGCCAATGGTTTTGCGGTCGGTGCGGGTGGCACAATTTTGACCTCCGGCGGCACAGTGTCGATCGGCGCGTTTACCGCAAGCGACATGATCGATGTCGGTGGCACGGCGCTGAGTGCCGGCACTTTGGATATTGCGACCGGTTTGCTCGGCGCGATTTCATCGAATGTCGCTGATTTGGTGATCGGTAGCGCGGCTGGCGGCGCAATCAACATGACCGGGCCCGTGACCTTCGCGGCACAGACGATTGCCTTGGTCGGTGCCGGTGTGATGATCGGCAATACACTTGTGGCACCAGGGGTTTTGGATATTCAGAGCAGTGCCGGCATAGGCCAGACGGCAACGGGCGTGATTGCGGCGAATACGCTGGTCGGCAGTGCCAAATCTGCTATCGCACTGACCGATCCACAAAATTCCATAGCCGTGATCGGCAGTTTGTCGACACCGGGCGATTTTGCGCTGACTGATTCGGCGTCTCTCGCCGTGAACGGCAAGCTGACCGGCGCGGCACTCGCAATGATTGATTCGAATGCTGCCGGTCTCGCGGTGAACGGCACGCTCAGCGCCGGTGCGTCCGGTGCGGTGACGATCAACAGCGATGCGCTCAGTGCAGGTGCCGCGGGGGTTGTGCAGGGCAATATCGTCACGCTTGCGCCCTTTACAGGCACGAATGCCGTTGTGCTCGCGGGGGCGGCTGCCAATGAGTTGAATATCGGCCAGGCATTTCTCTCCGCCATCGGCACGAATGCCGCGACGCTGGATATCGGCACCAGCATTGGCAGCCTCGATGTCGCCGGGCCCGTGAGTGTTGCGACGCAAAATCTTCTGCTGAGCGGTGCGGCGATCAATTTTGCCGGGAATCTGACGGCTGCCGATCATCTCACTCTGGCCAGCGCCGCCGCGATCACTCAAATTTCCGGCAGCATCACTGCGACCGATCTGCAAAGCGGTGCGCTGCTCGGTGGGCCGGTCAGTTTGACCGACGCCAACGCCATTGGCACCTTGGGCAATTTTGCTGTCACCGGCGGTGATTTCGCCCTCACCGATGGCGGTTCGCTGAGTGTCATCGGCACCGTGCGCGCCAATGACATAACATTTTCAGCCGGTAATCTCGCGCTGCAATCTGGCTCGATCGGCACCGGCACGCTGGCGCTCTATAGCGGTGGGACCATCAACCAAACCGGCGGCACGATTTCGGCCAATATTCTGACCTCTGATGGCCAGACCGAACAAGGCGATGTCAGCCTTGGGGGGGCGAATAACAACATCAATACGCTCGGTCCGTTCGCCGCTTTGGGTAATATCACGCTGGCTGATGCTTCACCTTTGGCGATTGCCGGCACGGTTGCGACTGGCCAGACCCTGGCTTTGGCGGATCTGGGCGGCATCAGCGAGACCACCGGTGTCATCGATGTCGGCCAACTGACCTCCGATGGCATGGCGATCGGCGGTGGGGTGACATTTGGCAATGCCAACAGCATCAACACGCTGGGCGGTTTTACGCTGAATAGCGGATTGTTTGACCTGAACAATAATGCAGCCATCGATGTTGCTGGCACCGTGAATGTGCCGGTGATGACATTAACTGCGCCGAACATTGCCATATCGGGACAAGTCACCGCGCTCAACACGCTGGTTCTGGGCAGTGCCGGGCCGATCAATGAAACGGGCGGCATCACCACTGTCTATCTGAGCGATAACGGCACGCCGATCGGCGGCGCGGTGAACCTCACAGGCGGCAATGAAATCGCAACGTTGGGGAATTTTGCAGTCACGACAACCGGCGTCAATCTGACTGACAACCAGAATCTGTCCGTGCAGGGCACGGTCAGTGGTCCTTCCGTCGATTTGGCGGCATCTTCTTTGTCGATTGCAGCGGCGGGTGTTGTGACGGCAAACACCGCGACCTTGGCGGCGACGGGGATTTCAGGCGGGCTTGGCATTGGCGGCTTTGTCGATGCGACGACGAATCTCGCTTTGGCGAGCAAGGGCGGCATTGGCGAGAGCGGGTCGATCACCACGCAATTGCTGACCAGCGCGGGTTCGATCAGCGGTGGTCCGGTCAATCTCACCGGCAGCAACCAGATCGCCACATTGGGCAGTTTCACGGCAGGTCAGGCGCTGGATATTATCGATGGCAGCGCGCTCAGCCTGGTCGGTGATGTGACGGCACCGAGCGCGACGCTTGCCGGCGTGGGGCTTGCTTTCAGCGCCGGCAGCATCAGCACCGGCACATTGGCTCTGGGCAGCTCGGCCGGGATCAGCCAGAGCGGCGGCGTGATCGATGCTTCAATCCTGGTCGATACCGGCAACGCCATCACCGGACCTGTGGCGCTGACCGGCAGCAACAGCATCGCGAATATCGGCAATTTTGCCGGCAACGGCGATGTGTCCCTCAATGATGGCTCAGCCTTGTCGATCATCGGCACGCTCGGAGCGGCGAACACGTTGAACCTGGCAGGCAGCGGCCCGATCAGCGAAAATGGCGGCGTGATCGCTGCAACATTGCTGACCTCGGGCAGCGGCCCGATCGGTGGTGCGGTGGTGCTGAACGGCGCCAACCAGATCGGCACGCTCGGCGCATTCGCGGTCAGCACCGGCTCGCTGGTGGTCAATGATTCAGGCGCGCTGGATATGGCGGGTGCGGTGAGCGGCCCGGCTGTGTCGCTTTCGGCGGCGGGTCTTGCGATCAATAATCTGGTTTCGGCTGCGGGCGAAATTCTGCTTAGCAGTGCGGGCACATTGGCGATCGGCAATGCCGGTATTGTTGAGGCGAACACGCTCGCCCTGGCGAGCAGTGCGGGGATTACTGAAACCGGCAGCATCGTTGCGGCCTTGTTGACCAGCAATAACAACCCGATCGCCGGGGCGATTGCGCTGACCGGCAGCAACAACATTACCGATATCGGCAATTTCGACGCGACCAGCAGCCTTGCGCTGAATGATCTGACGGCGCTGACATTCAGCGGACCGGTGAATGCGGCTGATATGGCGGTCAATGCGGCGGGCATCACGGTTGATCATCTGGTCTCGGCGAGCAACAGCGTATCGTTGAACAGCACGGGCAGTTTGGATGTCGCGGCCGGCGGCACGATCGATGCCCCGCAAGTGACCTTGGCCGCGACAGGCACGACCGCCGGGATCGGCATAGAAGGCCTGGTCAGCGCGAGCAGCGGCTTGGTTCTGGCGAGCAATGATGGTGTCAGCGAGAGCGGCAGCATCGATACGGCCAATCTCAGCTCAAGCGGCGCGATCACCGGCAATGCGGCACTCACCGGCAATAACCAGATTGCCACATTGGGACATTTTGGCGCGACCGGCGGTGATTTGAGCATCGATGATGTATCGTTCCTGACTATCGCCGGAGCGGTCAATGCGCCCAATGCCAGCTTCACCGCCGATGGTCTGGCGATCAGCGGCAGCATCACTGCCAACGGCACTGTGGAGCTGGGCAGTCAAGCGGGGATTACTGAGTCCGGCGGCATCAGCGCGCTGCATCTGGCGAGCAATGGGGCGGTGAAGGGTAATGTCGATCTGACCGGGATCAATCATCTCGGCAATATCGATAATTTCACCCTCAGCAACGGTGATTTCAATGTCACCAACGCGCAATTGCTGGGGATCGATGGCGCTGTCAGTGCCAATAACATATCGATTGCAACCCAAGGCCTCGCACTCACCGGTGCCATCAATACCGGAAATCTGGTCATCGGCAGTGATGGCGAAATCGCCCAGGCTGCGGCATCGAATGTCACTGCCACGCAATTATCCAGCAATGGCGTCATCAACGGTGTCACCGATCTGTTAGGCCGCAATCATATCGCGACATTGGGCAATATGGCGGTCGTCAATGGTCAGTTCGCACTCAATGATCTGGCCGGGCTGGTGGTCAATGGCGTGCTCAGCGATCCGGGCAATATCGTGCTCAATGACAGCACGACGATCATCCAGACCGGCGGGTCGATCAGCACCGCGACATTGTCCGGCAGTGCCGGGACATTGGCGAAATTCGACCTCGCTAATCAGATCGGCACGCTGGGCAGTTTCATATTGCAGGACAGCACCTTTATTTTGAACGATGCCCGCGATTTGACGATCACCGGTCCGGTCGTGGCCAATCAGGTCAGCATCACCTCGGTTGGACAGATGGTGCTCGATGGTGTGCCGGGCGGCGGATTATTCATCACCGGCACGATCGCGCCGATCAATCAGATCCTGCCGACGGCGCAGGATTCCGTCTTGAAAGTGATCAATGGGGACGTGCAGAATCTGGTGCAGACCGGTGTGTTCAACATCAATACCGGCTCAAGCCTCGCTCAGGCCCAGGCCGCCATCGGTGCACCGGCAACGATTTTCGTCACACTGACCCCCAATGGCCGGGCGCGTTTTGCCGATTTGAACGGGCCGAGCGTGGAGATGGTGCTGGGTCTGGGCAGCGGCACGGCGAGCGGCCTGCTCAATCTCAACCGGCTGGGTGTGATCGGCGGCGCGCAGGGACAGGTGAATTTCACCGGCACTCTGGGTAATATTCCAGGTCAGGCGGCGGCACATAATGGCAGCGTGTTTCCCTTCCCGCAGCCCAATTATCAATTCAATGCCTGCCCGCTTGGTTCAGTGAATTGCACGATCCTGCCGATCGAGACGGTGCCGCCCGGCAATCCGCTGGAGAGCTTCAATCTCTCGCCGTCGCGGCGCAAGAAGCTCGACCATGATGTGCAATTGCCTGGCATCGCAACGCGGGATTTCTGATCATGAAAATATATCTCATCCCGGCTTTGTCGATGTTGCTGGCCTTGGGCTCATGCGCCCGGCCACCGGCCAGCGCTTATGAGGCGGCCAGCCAAACGAACGCCCAGGGGCCGGCTGTGTCGGCGATCGATCTGGGGAAAAATAGTGCCGGCGAATCCTGCACTGCCCAGCGCCGCGCGGATGGCGCTGCGGTCTATTGCGGCAGTTGGGATCAACCGAGTGCGAATGTTCTGGTCGGGCCGGCCGCTCAGCCCGGTCAATTGCCGTCACTGGCCACGGCGAGCCCGTGGCGGGCCGCCTTGGAGGCGCAATATGCCTGCGGCGCGCCGAGTGCCGCGACGATTCTGGGCAATGACCCGGCACAAATTCTCTCTTGCACCCAGCGGATCGGCGGCTGGCCGCACGTTGCCCTGGTCAGCCTGATCGGCGGGCGCATTTATTATGCCGATGGCGTATTGCCCGCACTGCCCGCCATGCAGCGGGCCGTCGGTGTGGTCAGTGGTGTGTTACCTGCCCAATCGGCGAGTTCGGCGTCGGTCGCTGGCGCCGATCAATTATTGGCAACCCGGCTGGCCGCGGAAGCCTTCTCGTCGGGCGATATCGGCCATTACGAGGCTTTGATGCAATTGGGCAGCACGGCCAATCAGGCCGAGGATTTTCCGGCCTCCGCCACCGCCTATCGGGCGGCCTTGGCGTTGCAGCAAAAATCCCTCGGTGCGGCCAACCCCAATACCGCCGCCCCGATGACCGATCTGGCTTTGCAATTATCCGATGAGGGCCGCTACGATCAGGCCGACACGCTATTCGCCCAGGCCGCCTTGCTCGCGCCCTATGCCGCCGATCCGACGGCGGAAGCGCAATTGCTGCATGACCGCGCGCTCGATGCGCTCAATCAGGGGCAGGATCAAAAGGCGCTTCAACTGCTGGGTCAGGCCCACGATGCCTATGCTGCCCTGGTGCCGGCGCAATTGCTGCAGGCCCGGCCGGCGGCCGATGCCAATCCGGTGCTCGCGCAATTGACTCAGTCGAGCGCCGGCGGCGGTGGGCAGGATCAATCGACATTGACCAGTCCGGTCACTCAGCAGGCCCTGCTCGGCGTGCTGGAGACGCTGCGCTATAAATCGATCGTGCTCGCGCAATTGGGCGACAAGGCGGGATCGGTTGCGGCGATCCGCGAGGCCAATGAGATTGCCGCCAGTAACGGCATCGCCTCGCCGATTCTGGACGCACGGCTGAATCGGACCAGCGCCTCGATCGATGAGCGCATCGGCGATGCGGGCGGTGCGGCGGCTCAATTGGCGGCGGCGCAAAGTGATTTTGAAGCGGCATTGCCAGGCTCCCGTCCGGTGGCGGAAACCCAATTGCTGCGGGCGGGTGCTTTGGCTCGCCAAGGCGACGGGGCAGCCGCTTTGTCCGCTTGCCGCAGCGGCATCGGGCTATTGCGGCAATTGCGGCTGGGCACCTCGGCCCGGCTGATCGAACCGTGCCTCGATGTGGAATATAAAGCCGCCCTGGCTGATCCCGCGTCAGCCCAGGCCGATTATACCGCCATGTTCGAAATGGCCGAGCTGGCGCAGGGCAGCGTGACCAGCCAGGAAATTGCCCAGGCTTCGGCCCGGCTTTCGGCGAATGCGAAAGATCCGAAAGTGGCCAGCGCCATTCGCGCGCGCCAGGATGCGGCGGCCCATCTGGCCGCCTTGTATCGCAAGCGCGACGAATTGCAGCAGGGCGGGCCCGGCGTGAAGCCGACGACCCCGGCCGAGCTTGCCGCCTTTGATCAGAAAATCGCCGCTGCCAACACGAATTTGCAGCAGGCTGATCTGGCGGTGCAGGCCGCGGCGCCGAATTTCGGGCAATTGGTCCAGCAGGTGGTGCCGGCGCGTGCGGTGCTGAATTTGCTGCGCCCGCATGAGGCGTTTCTCGGCATTACGTTGACCAGCGATCATGCGTGGCTGTTTTTGTTGCAGAACCAGAGACTGCAAGTGGCGCGCAGCGATGTCGGGACGCCGGGCATGACGAAATTGGTCAATGCCGTGCGCGCCAG
Organism: Rhodospirillales bacterium 20-60-12; assembly: GCA_002255495.1. Lineage (GTDB taxonomy): Bacteria > Pseudomonadota > Alphaproteobacteria > Acetobacterales > Acetobacteraceae > 20-60-12. The sequence continues at coordinate 58,329 of NCAP01000002.1, forward strand.
CATCGAGCCCACCCAGGCCGGCTTGCCGCCTTTCGCGATGCAAGATGCCAGTGCCATCTATCAGGCGACGATCGCGCCGTTCGCAGCCTCGCTCACGCACACATCCTCGCTTGTGGTCGCCCCCTCCGGCCCACTTTTGTCCCTGCCTTTCGCGCTGCTGCCGACCGGCCCGGCCAAGCCGGATGATCTGGCCGATGCACCCTGGCTGGTGCGGACCAAAACGCTCGCTTATGTGCCGGCCGCAGCAAACTTCGTCAGTTTGCGCAAAATCGCAGGCGATTCCCGGGCGACCAAACCGTGGTTCGGGTTCGGTGATTTCCATGCGGTCAGTCTGGCGCAGGCCAAAGCGACCTTCGATGGACCCTCGTGCGGCGAAAGTGCCAGCCTGTTCGCCGGCCTGCCGAAATTGCCCTTCGCCAAGCTCGAACTGGCCGCCGCTGCCGGGATTTTCGGCGCCGGGCCGCAGGATGAGCTGACCGGGGCTGCCTTCACCGTGCCGGCGGTGGAAGCGGCCGATTTGAAGGATTTCCGCATCCTGCATTTCGCCACCCATGCGCTGCTGCCGAGCGATCTGCCCTGCGCCAGTGAACCCGCCATTGTGACCTCCGCGCCCGCGGGCGCGAAATCGGCCAATCGGGCGATGTTGACCAGTTCGGATGTCACCAATTTGCATCTCGATGCGGATCTGATCCTGCTTTCAGCGTGTAATACGGGTGGTTCGGATGGCCGGGCCGGCGGCGAAGCGCTGACCGGGTTGGCGCGCAGTTTTTTCTATGCCGGCGCGCGTGGCTTGATGGTGACGCAATGGTCGGTGAATGATCAGGTCTCGGCCTATCTGGTGGCGAGCACCTTGCAGGATCTCAAATCGGGCGAGGACGGCGGCTCGGCCAGCAGTCTGCGCGCCGCGCAACTCGCTTTGATCAATGGCGCCGGGCACGGCATGCCGGCCAACCTCGCCAATCCGTTCTTCTGGGCAGCCTTCGTGGTGATCGGCGATGGCGGCAAAATCGCCGGATCCTCATTGGCCGATGCTCAGGCCCGGCAGGGTGTTTCGGATTCCGGCAAAGCCGGATTATAAATCAGGTCATGGAGCCTGATAAACTTGGCAAATACGAGCTGCGCCGGACCTTGGGCAAAGGGGCGATGGGGGTGGTGTATGAAGGGTTCGACCCGATCATCGCCCGCCGCGTTGCCATCAAGACCGTGCGCCTGCCCGACCCGGATGATCTGGACGCGCAGGAGGAGTTGGCGCGTTTCAAGCGCGAGGCGCAGGCCGCCGGCCGGCTGACCCATCCGAACATCGTCGGCGTCTTTGATTATGGCGAAACGCCTGAGCTTGCTTACATCGTCATGGAATTCGTCGATGGGCAGACGCTGAAGGCCCCGCTGGATCGCCATGAACGCATGGCGATCGGCGATATCGTGCGGGTGATGGATGATTTGCTGCGCGGCCTTGCCTACAGCCATGAGAACGGCGTGATCCATCGCGATATCAAGCCGGCGAATATCATGATCACCAGTGATAATCGGGTGAAAATCGCCGATTTCGGAGTGGCGCGGATCGAGAGCAGCTCGATGACTCAGGCCGGGACCATGATCGGCACGCCCTCTTATATGTCGCCCGAGCAATTCATGGGCCAGGCGATCGATGCGCGCACCGATCTCTATGCGTCGGGCGTGCTGCTCTATCAATTGCTGACCGGGGAAAAACCGTTCGAGGGCTCGGTGACCTCGATCATGCATAAAGTGCTCAATACCGAGCCGCCGGCACCCTCGGCCTTGTCGGTCACCGCGACGCCGGCGCTGGATGCGGTGGTCAGACGCGCGATGGCCAAACGGCCGGAAGAGCGCTTTGCCACGGCGCAGGATTTTGCCGCCGCCTTGAACGAGGCCGCGGCGGGCGGCGAGAGTATTGGCCTGTCGATGTCGTTCGGCGAGGCGGATCACGACGCGACGATCATTGCCGCCGCCCCGCGCAAAGTGGCACCCGCAACGTTGCCGGCTGATATGCAAGCTGCGGTCCCGGCGGCCATAATGCCGGCCAAGCCAGGCAGCAAAATGCCGCTTGTGATCGGTGCTGCGGTTGTTTTGCTGCTCGCGGCCGGGGCTGGGGTTTTTCTGCTCTCGGGTCACAAGGCGGCGCCTGTCGCGCAGATCAATCCGCAGCCCGGCGCGCCGCCGGTTATCACTGCACCTTCGGCCCCGAGTGTGGCGCAAATTCAAGGCGACCTGACCGATGCCACGACCGGGCTGCATTGCGCCTTGCTGCACGTCAATGCGCTCTCGGGCCATGCGGTCACGCTCGGCGGCCTGGTCGGTAGCGCCGGGCCGGATACCGCACTCGCGACGGCGATGAGGGCGTTGCCGGTGCCGGTCGATGTCCGCGCGCGGGCCTTCTCGGGTCCTTATTGCAGCGTGCTCGATACGTTGGCGCCGTTTGATGATGTGCTCGCACCCGCCGCTGCGCGGGTGGGTGTGGTGTTGGCAGGTGCCACGCAAGCAGGTGGGGTGAGCACCTTGAAAGACGGCGACCTGATCAAGCTCGCGATCACGACACCCGATTTCCCGGCCTATATCTCGGTCGATTATTTCTCCCATGACGGCTCGGTGTCGCATATTTTCCCGAGTTCCACGCTGCCCGATACGCTCTACCCGCCGCAATCCTCCATGGTGCCCGGTGATCCGAAGGTCGATGGCGGGGCGATCGGCGCAGTCGGGCCGCCTTATGGTGAAGATATGGTGATTGTCGTGGCCAGCCCAGCACCGCTCTTTGCCACGCCGCCAACGGCCACGACCGCCAGCACCTATCTGCCGGCACTGGCCCAGGCGTTGCAGCAAGCTCGCGCCAATGGCGGCAAAATCGCCGTCTCGGCGATGTTGCTTGACACCACGGCGAAATAGACCGGCAAAATCGACAAAGAGGGTGTTGTTGTAAAACGATCACGCTCTGGCCAAGCTTGACCGATCGGGCTTGCGGCCATAGGACCCCGGGCAGGTTCGGCAAGAGGATGTGAAGATGGAAATTGCGCCGCAGGTGAATGCTACGGCCACCGAACAGGCGCGCATCGTCGCGCGCGCTCTGCCCTATCTGCGCCGCTATGCCGGTGCCACGATCGTCGTGAAATATGGCGGGCACGCAATGGGCGAAGAGCATCTGGCCGAGGAGTTTGGCCGCGATATTGCCTTGCTCAAGCAGGTCGGCATCAACCCTGTCGTCGTGCATGGCGGCGGGCCGCAGATCAACGCGATGCTCAAGCGCCTTGCCATCCAATCGACATTTGTCGATGGCCTGCGGGTCACTGACGGGGCGATGGTGGAAGTGGTCGAGATGGTTCTGGCGGGGACGGTGAACAAGCATGTCGCCGGGCTGATCAACCGGGCCGGCGCACTGGCGGTGGGCATATGCGGCAAGGATGGCGGGCTGATCCGGGCGCGCAAATTGCAGCGCACCAAACGCGATCCGGGCAGTAACATCGAGCAGATGCTCGATTTGGGTTTTGTCGGCGAGCCCGAGCATGTCGATGTGCGGGTGATCCATGCCCTCACCGGCGCCGGGCTGATCCCGGTCATTGCCCCGGTCGGCTCGGGTGCTGATGGCGCGACTTATAATATCAATGCCGATACCGTAGCCGGTGCGATTGCAGGCGCCCTGGGGGCGACGCGCTTGCTGATGCTGACCGACGTGCCGGGTGTGATGGATAAACAGCGGGTTCTGATGCCCGAATTGAGCCTCAATGACATCGAAACCCTGATGGCGGATGGCACGATTTCCGGCGGCATGATCCCGAAGGTGGAAACCTGTGCCGCCGCCGTGCGCGCCGGGGTGCGCGGGGCGACCATTCTCGATGGCCGCATGCCGCACGCCTGTTTGCTGGAATTATTCACCGAAGGCGGCATCGGCACCATGATCCGCGCCTGATTGCGCGCGATAGGCTTTGGATTGGCGCGCTGCGGCGTTTGGGGTAGGGGATGGCCATGGCACGTATTTCAGAACTGACACGGGTTACCAGCGAAACCTCGATCAGCCTGCGGCTTGATCTGGACGGCACCGGGCAGGTCGAGGTCAGCACGGGGGTTGGGTTTTTCGATCATATGCTCACTGCGCTGGGCCGCCATGGCCGGTTCGATCTGAGCATCGAGGCCGATGGCGACTTGCATATCGATGCGCATCATACGGTCGAGGATGTCGGGATCGTGCTCGGCCAGGCGGTGCGTCAGGCTTTGGGCGAGAAACGCGGCATTGTCCGCTTCGGCCAGGCGGTGGTGCCGATGGACGAGGCGCTCGTCGAAGTCGCAATCGATCTTTCGGGCCGCGCGCATGTCGCCTGGTCGGTCGGCTTCGAGCGGCCCATGCTGGGCGACATGGACACACAATTGGTCGAGGAGTTTTTCCGCGCGTTTGGCGGCAACGCCTTGATCAATCTGCACGTCATTCAGCGCGCCGGCAGCAATGCGCATCACGTGGCCGAAGCCTGTTTCAAGGCTCTGGCGCGCGCCTTGCGCATGGCGGTGGCCATCGATCCGCTGGCAGGTGACGACGTGCCTTCGACCAAGGGCAGTCTATGATCGTTGCGGTTATCGATTATGGCAGCGGCAATCTGGCGTCCGCCGCACGCGGGCTGGAGGTTGCAGCCTTGCGCGCCGGCATCGCCGCCACGGTGATCGTAACCGACGACCCAGGCGCAGTCGCACGCGCGGACAGGGTGGTGCTGCCGGGGCAGGGTGCGTTCGCCGATTGCGCGCACGGGCTTGCCGCACGGCCTGGACTGCAAGCGGCAATATTCGAGAAAATCGAGGCCGGTGCTCCTTATTTGGGTATTTGCGTGGGTATGCAATTGATGGCTGAGCGTGGCCTCGAACATCAGGTGACGCCTGGTTTTGGCTGGATCAAAGGCGATATTGCGCGGCTTGAGGCACCGGGTTTGCGCCTGCCGCATATGGGCTGGAACGAATTGCGCTTTGCCGTCGGCGGGCATGCATTGCTCGATGGATTATGCCCGGGTGATCATGTCTATTTCGTGCATTCTTACGCGCTGAGCGAGGGTGCTGATGAGGATATCATCGCGACCACCGATTATGGTGGCGCGGTGCCGGCAATGGTGGTGCGCGGCAATCGGGCCGGTGTGCAATTCCATGTCGAGAAAAGCCAGGATGTCGGGCTGCGGATTTTAGGTAATTTTCTGGGGTGGACGCCATGATGATGCGCCAGGATTTGCCGCCACCGAATGCTTTGGTGGCTGAACGAATTGTTGAATTATCCGAGACCGACCTTGAGGCGTTGTGCGAGGCGGCGGATGCGGCGATCATCGATGGCGGCGGATTTGGCTGGCTGCGTCCGCCCGGACGCCAGGCCCTGGAGCGCTATTTCCGCGGTGTCATGATGGTCCCTGAACGCGAATTATTCGTCGGCCGGATGGACGGGGTGATTTATGGCGCGGCCCAGCTCGGCAGGCCGGCACGCAATAACGAGGCCCAGGCGTTCAGCGCCACTTTGATGCATAATTTCGTGGCTCCTTATGCGCGTGGCCACGGGTTGGCGCGGCTGCTGATCAGGCGGGTGGAAGAGGGCGCACGGGCTTTGGGCTATCACGCGCTCAATCTCGATGTCCGGGCGAGCCAGGGGGCGGCGATTGCGCTGTATGAGGCCGCAGGATTTATCCGCTGGGGCACGCATCCGGCTTATGCGCGCGTCGAAGGACAGACGGTCAGCGGTCATTTTTACTATAAATTGTTGCAGACGCAGGAGTCTTCGCGCGGGTGAGCCTTGTTCTGTATCCGGCCATCGATTTGAAGGATGGCTCTTGTGTCCGGCTCAAACGCGGCGAGATGGATCAGGCGACGATCTATGCCGATGATCCGGCGATGCAGGCACGCGCGTTCGAGGCGGCGGGTTTCGGCTGGCTGCATGTGGTGGATTTGAACGGCGCGTTCGCCGGAGCCTCGGTGAATGGCGATGCGGTGCGGCGGATTATCGCGGCCGTCTCCATGCCGGTGCAATTGGGCGGCGGCATCCGCGATCTGGCGGGCATCGAAGCCTGGCTCGAAGCGGGCATCAGCAGGGTGATCCTGGGCAGTGTGGCGGTGAAAAATCCCGCCCTCGTGCGGCAGGCCGCTTCGTTGTTCCCCCAGCGTATCGCCGTCGGTATCGATGCGCGCGGCGGCATGGTGGCGACCGAAGGCTGGGCGCAAACCTCGGACATGCCGGCCTCGACCTTGGCGATGCGGCTCGAAGATGCCGGTGTGGCGGCCATCATCTATACTGATATCGCGCGCGACGGCATGCTCAGCGGGCTGAATATGCGCGAGACCGAAGCTCTGGCGCGGCGGATTTCGGTGCCGGTGATCGCCTCCGGCGGGGTTGCCGATATCGAGGATATCCGTGCCGTGAAAATCGCCTCCATCACCACCCCCAATCTCGCCGGTGTGATCATCGGCCGGGCGCTTTACGATGGCACGCTGAACCCGCAGGCCGCATTGAAGGCGGCGATGTGATGCTGAAATTGCGGGTTATTCCCTGTCTGGACGTGAAAGACGGGCGCGTGGTCAAAGGTGTCAATTTCGTCGAGCTGCGCGATGCCGGCGATCCCGTGGAGCAGGCGGCACTTTATGATCGGGCGGGCGCCGATGAGCTGACCTTCCTCGACATCACCGCAAGCTCCGATCAGCGTGACACCATACTCGATGTCGTATCGCGCACCGCAAGGCGGGTGTTTTTGCCGCTCACGGTTGGTGGCGGCGTGCGTTCGACAGAGGATATGCGCCGGTTGTTATTGGCCGGGGCGGATAAATGCAGCATGAATTCGGCGGCGGTGGCGCGGCCCGCCCTGGTCGCCGAGGCAGCTGAGAAATTCGGCAGCCAATGCGTGGTGGTCGCCATCGATGCGCGGGCCTGTGCCGGCGGGTTCGAGGTGTTCACCCATGGCGGAAGGCAAGGCACCGGGATCGATGTCGTCGCCTGGTGCCGGCAAGTGGCGAGCCTGGGTGCGGGGGAAATTTTACTCACCTCGATGGACCGCGATGGCACGGGCCAGGGTTTCGACATTGATTTGCTGCGCGCGGTGACGGGGGCTGTGAATATTCCCGTGGTGGCTTCGGGCGGTGTCGGCACGCTTGAGCATTTTGTCGCCGGTGCGCGTGCTGGCGCGACAGGGCTGCTGGCGGCGAGTATTTTCCATTTTGGTGTTTTCAGTATCGATCAGGTGAAGCAGGCTTTGGCTGACGCCGGCTTGCCGGTGCGCCTGCCACGCGCGATGTTGCTGCCATGAGCGAGTCGTAGGATCGATAATGGCCAAGAAAATCACCAAAAAAATCGTCAAGAAAGTGAGTGAGAGCAAGCGTGCGAAGCCGAAAGCGGCCTCGTTGCGCAAAGCTGCGCCGAAAGCCGTGTTCATTGCGCCGCCGCCGCCCGGTGGGCCGAATGCCTTGATCCTGGACCGGCTCTGGTCGACGATCCTGACCCGTAAAACGGCTGATCCGCTGGTCAGCCATTCGGCGCGCTTGTTGGCGCGCGGCACCGCCAAAGTCGCGCAGAAATTCGGCGAGGAAGCGGTGGAATGCCTGATCGAGGCGGTCGCCGGCAATCGCGGCGCGCTGATCGGCGAGAGTGCCGATGTGCTGTATCATTTGCTGGTTTTATGGGTCGATGCCGGGCTGAGGCCCGAAGATGTCTGGCAGGAATTAAGCCGGCGTGAGGGGATCAGCGGCATTGTGGAGAAGGCCGCAAGACCCGGCCTGACCCGCAAAATTCCCTAGATCAATATTGGTTTGGATGGAGTCACTTGACTCCAGCTAAACCAATATTGATCTAACCCCATCGATCAAGGAGCGCTGAAATGGCTGTGAGCGGCAAACCGCCTTACGATGAGCAGAATATTTTCGCCCGTATTCTGCGCGGCGAAATTCCTTGCCGCAAAGTCTATGAAGATGAATGGGCGTTGGCGTTCCACGATATCAACCCGCAAGCGCCTCTGCATGTCCTGGTGATCCCGAAGGGAAAATATGTCGCTTACAGCGATTTTGCCGCCGGCGCGTCGGATGCTGAAATTGCCGGATATAGCCGCGCCATCCGTGCCGTTGTGGTCGCCTTGGGGCTGGAAGATGATGGGTATCGGTTGCTGACCAATATGGGGCCGAACAGCCATCAGGAAGTGCCGCATTTGCATGTTCACGTGTTCGGCGGCAGGCCACTGGGGCCGATGCTTGTCGTTTAACAATTAAATTTCCGTTTTTATCGGTTTACAATTTCAAGTTGTAAACCGGATATTGACTCGTGAGGCCGTCCCGCCAATGCTGCGTTTAGCGTGTATGCGGTGCCGTTCGATGCAGTTTTAGGTTACGCGTCAAAGCGGTGATGAAACCGGTCCGACTTGGTGGATCGGCAGCATTCGCGTCACGAGCGGGGAAATGGCATGGGTTTTAGTTCGCAAGGCGTTACGGTCACTTGGGTGCCGATCATATCCAACGGGACGACCACGACGTCGGGTAACTTTTTCACAACGGATCATTGGGCATTGCCCAATCATGGTGGTTTCCTGGCGCCGGGAACGGCATCGGGGCTGGCGGGCAACCCGTCACTCGTTGTCGGGGCTTATATCGGCAATTATGATGTAACCGTTGCCTCCACCAACAGCCCCGGCATTTTCATTCCGACGACCATTCTCGATGACGTGGTGGGACTCGGCATAACGCTCGGGCCGCACGCCACGCTCAATCTCTACGACACCCAATTGCAATATGGCGTGAGTATTATCAACGCATCCATCGCCGGCACCAGCGCGGTCGGTAATCTGTCGATTCATGGTGCCTCGACCAATGACGGTGTTATTCTCGCCTCGGGTATCGGCAATTCCGAATTGGTGAGTATCGGCTCCGGCGGCTCGCTGGTGAATGGTGTTTACACCAAGACTACTGTTAAGAACGGCACAACAACGTCGAGCCAGGTTTACGGCACGCTCGGTGCGAATTTTGGCGGCTATCTGTCCATCGGCGGAGCCGGGACGATTTTCAATTATTCAACCATCAGCGCCTATAACGGCACGGTCGTCGTCGGCAGTTCCGTCTATGGTTCCAAAACCCTGACCAACGGTTATTCCGGCACGATCAGTCTTGGCGACGCCGGCACATTCGTGGTCGGCGCTTCGGTCAATGGTCAGCAATTGATCACTTTTACAAACGGCTATGGCAATAGCATGCTCGTCGATACGGCGCCTGGAATCACGCTGGGCAGCACAGTGGGTTTCGATATTCCGGCGGTTCACGGGTTCAATTATGGCGCTGGCGGCGCAACACCCACCTCGCTTGCATCGCTGAGCAGCAATGCGCTGATATTCAACAGCACCGCCATTCCCGGCAGCATCGTCGGCTACAGCACGTCCATCACCGGCAATACTGAAACCCTCTATCTCGATGAAACGCTCGCCGGCACACTGACCACTCTCGCGCTGCCTTTCTCGGATAATACCGCTCTGCTGTCGCCGCAGATTTTTCAATCCGCCGGCAAAACCTATATCGTTGCCAATTCGGCAGAAAATTTCGTCGGCACTTCACAACATAGCTGGTTCGACTCGGCCAATTGGAATCTCGGTTTTCTGCCCGATCAAGTGGTCGGCACCGGGGTCAATGGCCAGCCTTTCACATTTCCCCATATCGCGGAGTTGAGCGGTAGCGCCGTTGCGATCAAACCGACTTCGGCGGCCCAAGCGACTCTCAGCGACACCACTATCGCGCTATCAAACGCTGCAACCGTTTCTGTCGATGGCGTCACACTCGGCGCCAACAGCAAACTTGTCAGCACCTATGGCGAGAATTATCTCAATGTCGCCACTTTGATGAGTAACCTAGGCACCATTCTGGTCGCCGGCACAACCTCATCGGATGGTCTGGCGGTCAGCCTGGCCGGCAGCGCCAGCCTGATTAATAACGGCTTGTTCGAAGTCATCGGCGCTAATGATCCCGCGACCATCAGTGGCGGCACGTTCGTCAATAACGGCACCATCGAAGCCAACGGCACCGCGACCAGCAACGCCAACACGCTGGCTGGTGAAATCATCATCGATTCGACGGTCACCGGCACCGGTATCGTGCAACTCGACAATGCCGGCATCATCATCGTCAACGGCCCGCTCGGTGCTGGCCAGACGATCGATTTCGCCGACGGCTCGTCGAGCATTCTCGATCTGAACAGCACCACCGCCTTTACCAACGGCAGTTTTGCCCCGGTCGTCGAGAGCTTCAGCAGCAAGAACGCCATCGATCTGACAGGCGCCTTATATAACGCCAGCTTCACCGACAGCGTGACCAGCGCCGGCGGCTTCACCACCCTCGCTTTAACCCTCGGCGGCACCGCCATCTATGATCTGGCCTTTGCCGGATCGCCCTCGAACCTCACCGTCAATGCCGGCACGTTCCTCGCGGCCGGTGCGTCAAGCGCGGTCAGCGCTCTGGTCATCACTGCACCTTGCTTTGCTGCCGGCACCCGGATTCTCACGGCACTCGGGGAGGTCGCCGTCGAGGATCTGGCGGCCGGGGACGAGGTGATCACAATTGCCACCGGCCAGCCGCGGATACGCCAAATCACCTGGATCGGCCAGCGCCGGGTCGATCTGCGGCGCCATGTCTCGCCCGACAAAGTCGCCCCCATCGTCTTCGAACCCGGCGCCCTCGGCGATCAATTGCCGCAACGCGCCTTGATCGTCTCGCCCGATCACGCCCTGCTGCTCGATGGCGCGCTGATCGAAGCAAAATATCTGGTCAATGGCGTGACCGTGAAACAAGATTTCAGCCGCGCCGATATCACCTATTTCCATATCGAACTCGCAAGCCATGACGCGCTGCTGGCCGAAGGGGTCGCCGCGGAATCCTATCTCGATAGCGGCAATCGCGGCAGTTTCACCAATGGCTGGACCTCGATCGCGCTGTTCCCCGATTTCGCCTCGCCCAGCCGCCCGCACAGCTTCGCACCCCTAGTGACCAGCGGACCGATCCTGACCAGCCTGCGTGCGCGCCTGCACGCGATCGCCTGCCATGCCGGCTTCACCGCCCGCCCAGCACCCGAACTGCGCCTCGAAATCGACGGCAAGCCGGCCATTCCGCTCGGCAAGACCGACGATGTCTGGCGCTTCCTCATCCAAGCCGGCGCCCAAACCGCCATTCTCACCACAAAAGGCGCCGTACCCGCCGAATCCGACCCGGCCTCAAATGATCGCCGGTGCCTCGGCGTCGCCTTGCGCCGCATCCTCATCCAAACCGCCCAAGGCGCCAAGCCCATCCCGCTCGATCACCCGGCTTTGACAACCGGCTTTTTCCCTCCCGAACCAGATGGCCGCTGGAGCGGACCAGAAGCCAGGATCGATCTCAGCCAACTCCCGCCAGGCATTCTGGTCCTGCAAATCCAAGCCTTCGCCCCAACCTGGCACCGCGCGGCGTAAGCGCGCGGGCTGGGTCGGGAAGCCAAGGCCAATGGGCTCCGCCCCTTGGAACCCCGCCAGGGCATAATGCCCTGGACCCTGATACGGCTCTGACAAAAAAGGGGCCGAGCAAACTGTGTCAAACAGCGTGCTCAGCCCCTTTTTTGTCAGAGCCAGATTAAAGGTTTCCAAAGGCTTGCCTTTGGCGGAGGTCCAGGAGGCAGAGCCTCCTGGCCTTCTCTGCCTGACCCGCACGCTCACGCGGCGATGAGGATGACGCCGATCGTGACGATGGCGAGTCCGGGCAGGTCGGATTTTTTCAATGTTTCGTGCAGGAAGAGTTTACTGACGGCGAAGGTGAAGATGATTTCGATTTGGCCGACGCCGCGCACCAGGGCGACATTGGTCATGGCGAAGGCGATGAACCAGCATCCTGAGCCGATGGCTGAGGCGAGTCCGATCCAGCTGGCGCGGCGCCAGAGGAGGGCGGTTTTATAGAGTTCCTCGCGATTGGTCGCGGCCATATAGAGGCCTTGCAGGATGGTTTGGATGAGGTTGGTGGCGAGCAGGGTCATCAGGCCGCGCACCACCACAGGGTCGTGCGGCGGCAGGGCTTGGCTTGCCATGCGCAGGAAGATGGCGGTGACGGCAAATGAGAATCCGGCACCCAGGCCGCACAAGGCGGCGGGTTGGACGGACCCTGCGAGCAGGTCTTTCGCGGTCAGGGCGCGGCCGGCGAAAGACAGGCTGAGCACACCGGCGACGGCGATGATGATACCGATGACGCTGAGCGCGGGCAGGCTGACGCCGAGCACGAGCATGATCAGGGCGATTTGCGCGGCTTCGGTTTTGGCATAGGCGCTGCCGACCACGAAATTGCGGTAGCCAAATGATTTGATCAGCAGGATGGTGCCGCTGATCTGAGCCACCCCGCCGATGGTGCAATAGAGCAGGAATAGAGCCGGTGGCGGGGCGAGGGCGGTGCCGGTGAGTGCGGCGGCTCCGAGCAGGAACAACGCATCGGCGGGCAGGGCATAGAGGAAGCGCACGAAGCCGGCGGCTGAGGCGGAGAGTTCACCGCGCAGTTTTTGTTGCAGCGCCGTGCGCCAGGTTTGGCAGATGGCCGCAGCGATGGTGATGGGGATCCATAAGGCGGTCATGGTCGGTCGATATGGCGGATGAAGGCGGCGGCAAGTGTGACGAGTTCTTGGGCCAGGGATGCGCCGAGTTCGGCGGAGGCGGCGGTGGCATCAGCGGTCGTGGA
>NCAP01000118.1 GCA_002255495.1 Rhodospirillales bacterium 20-60-12
GTCATCCTCGATCATTGTGGAAGAACAGAGACCCATAAAAAAGGCCCCTGCCGGATCCGGTGGGGCCTTGATGGTTCGACGCTTCGTTCACTCACTCACGCGCGCACACCATCCGCCCCACTTGCGTGGAGATCGGTTCGATTAAGTGCACACATGTTAAAAAAAGCGTTCATGCCAAAACCTAGACAGGCTCCGCCGTCCTTGTCAAATCTCAATCACCTCGCGGCGGCTGAACGGCCCGGCTTCACCTTGGGCTTTCAACGCCGTCTCGACGAAGCGATAATCCACGAGATCCTTGGCGACAAAAGCCGGATCGAGCTTGGCGAGAAAAGCGCTGTCACCGGCCACCTTGGTTTTGCCCATCTGCTCAACCAGAAATGTCGTGGCCGACGGGTAGGGGTAGGGCGAGAAATCGATCCGGTCCACCGGCCAATCGGGATGCTTGATGGCGCCATCCTGATGATAGGCAGGGTTGTTGTTATAGAGCGTCATGGCGCGCAAAACCGCCTTGGCCGGCATCGGCAGAAAGCCGGCGCCGTCCTTGGACAATAAGGTCGCAACCTCAGCCCGGTTGGCGCCGATATAAGCCTCGGCCCGCACGATGGCATTCATGATTTTCTGCGCCCGGGCCGGATTTTTCGTCACCTCGGGCTCATGCATACAGACCACGCAGCACGGGTGATTTTGCCACATATCGCCGGTGAACCGCAAAATCCGCGCGCCCAACGCCACCTCGCCCATCGCATTGAACGGCTCGGCGACGATATAGCCATCGATTTTCCCTGAGGCCAGAGCAGGCAACATGTCAGGCGGCCCGAGAATCTCCAGCGCGCATTCATGCGCCGCCACCGCACCGCTGACCCCGGTGATGACGGGCGTGATATTATATTTGCGCAGCGCCATCTGCAGCAGAATATTATGGGTCGAATACCAGAACGGCACGGCAATCCGCTTGCCGCCGAGATCCGCAAAGCTCTTGATATCCGATTTCCCGCCCACCGTCAGCGCCGAGCCATTGGTATGCGCCCAGGCCATCAATTTAACCGGCACATGATTATTATACCGCATCCAAATCGGAATCGGGTTGAGCAGATGAACCAGGTTGAATTTTTGCGCCGCGAAGGATTCCACCAATGTCGGCCAGGCGCGGATCAAGGTCGGCTTATCGGCCTTTAGCCCTTCATCGGTCAAAAATCCCTTTGCATAAGCAACCAGCAAGGCTGCCGCATCGGTGATCGGCAAATAACCGATCCGCACGGTCTCATCATCGGCGGCACGGGCGATGGATGGTTGGCTCGCAAGCCACGCCGCCAACCCACCAGCGGCCAGAAAATCGAGCGAGCGTCTGCGCGATATCGCAGGGCCCGCCGCATCGCAAACCCGCGAGCCAGCTAACGCATCACATCGAAAACACATCGCAACGCCTCATGAATGATGATGATAGGAAACCCGCCTGATCAGAAACAGGCAGATGGCGTCGAGCGAAAACCCCAATATCCCGATCACCAGAACAATCGCGGTCAATTGGGCGTAATCGAGCGAATCCCGGGCGTCATTGATCGCATAGCCAAGTCCGGAGGACACACCGAGATATTCCGCCGGCACCAGCACAATCCATGCGACCCCGAGGGCCAGCCGAATACCGGTGAACATATCCTGGGCAATCGCCGGCAGAATAACAAACGCCAGCCGATGCGGCAGGCTGGCACCCAGATTGCGCGCCAGTTTCAGCCATGCCGGATCAAGCTTGGCAACACCATTGGCGGTGGCGAATGTCACCGGCCAAATGGCGGCGGCAGCGATCAAAAACACAATCGCGCCGTTCCAACTCGGAAACGCCAACACCGCAATCGGCATCCAGGACAGCGGGCTGATCATACGCAGAAATTGAAACGGCACATGGGTTATTTTCTGCAGCGCGGGCAGCCGGCCCAACGCAATTCCCAAGGGCACGCCGAGCAGGATCGCGACCAGCAAGCCGCCGAAAATCCGCCCCAGGCTCGGCAATGCGGCGTGCAAAATCGCCCCATTGCCGAGCATTTTTACGAATGACGCGAAAGTCGGCCCCGGCGCGAACCCGGCAAAAGCCTGCCCCGAAGCACTATTCAACAAAACCAATCCGCCCACCCACCAACATCCGAGCAGGATCAGAATGCCGAGCAGGCCGAAGGCAAAACGCGATGAAAAAAATGGCCGGCGCCGCCGATCCTCACCCGCCGCATCCACCGTTGCCGCACGCGCGCTCATGCTTGCAACATTCGCGGATAGCCGACGTCGGTGGTGGCACTGGCCGCGATACTGGCATCATCCGTCGCCTGAACGCCCGCAATCATCTCGAACCGCCGACGCAACGCGGCCACCGCCTGCTGCACCGCCGGATCATCGCGCTCGCGCGGCCCGGCTAAGCGGATCGCCTGCATCGCCTGAATTTTGCCCGGCGCGGCCGACATCACCAAAGCCCGGTCCGCCATAATCACCGCCTCATCAATATCATGCGTCACCAAGAGCAGGGTAATGCCGCGCTCCTTGCAAATCCGCCTGACATCGCCCTGCAATGATGTGCGGGTAAATGTATCGAGGGCCGCAAAAGGCTCATCAAGCAGCAGCAGATCCGGCTGCATCACCAGCGAGCGCGCGAGCGCCACACGCTGCTGCTGCCCGCCGGACAATTCCGTGACCCGCGATTTGGCATACCCCGCAAGCCCGACCAATTCCAACGCCTCGCCAACCCGCTGAGCAATCTCGCTCGGCGGCAAACCGGCAAATTTCAAACCGATACCGGCATTTGCCGTCACATTCATCCAAGGATAGAGCGAGGGCGATTGAAACATCATCACCCAGCGCCGCGACGGTTTGGTGACGGCGATCCCATCGATACTGATCCGCCCGCTGCTTGGTTTCACCAAACCCGCAATCAAATGCAGCAAGGTCGATTTGCCGCATCCCGACCGGCCGATCATCGCGGTGGCACAGCCGGGTTCGATAGTGAGAGAAATCTGATCCAACACAGCCGGCCGGCGGGCATGATAACGGTATGAGACATTCTCAACCACAACATGAGATCCCGCATGCGCCATGATGTGATCAGTATCTCTTATAAGGCAGGAATTTGCCCGACATGGTCATTTTCACCCGGTCACCCTTCTGATCGGGCTGCCGCTCCAATGTCATATCGAAATCGATGGCGCTCATGATCCCGTCGCCGAACTCGTCCTGGATCATCTCTTTCCAGGTCGTGCCATAGACGCAAATCAACTCATAGAACCGGTAGATCAGCGGGTCGGTCGGCACCGCGGTCGGCAACGACCCGCGATAGGGAGCCGCTGTCAGAATCTCGGCTTCATCCTCATCGAGATCGAACAGAGCAGCTGCCTTGGCGGCGGTCTCGGGTGTCATCGACATCTGACCAAGGCAGGCCGCGCAACTCCACACCGGCGCATGGCCGAGCTTCGCGCCGATCTCAGGCCAGGTCAGCCCCTTGGCCTTTTTGATTTTGAGAATTTTCAAACCAAGCGCTGTCTTCAAATCGTTCATCGAGAATCCTAGGATGATAGAGTGATACGCTGTGGCGCGCACCGCCGGTGCGCGCCATGCATCAGAATTATTCAGCCGCTTTCGCTGGAGCCTCAATCGTCGCAAATGGCATGCCGGTTTCGATCGGCAGCGCCGGATCGCGGCTCCACTCATTCCATGAACCGAAATACATCCGCACATCCTTCACCCCAGCCTCCTTCAACGCCACGAACGAGTTCGAAGCGCGCGCGCCCTTGAAGCAATAGAGGAACACAGTGGTATCAGGCGTCACCCCGACCGAGGCGCATTCGGCAAGAATTTCATCCTTGGATTTGAACATCGGGCCGGCTGCGGTCGGTTTCATCATCCGATACCATTCGATCCATTTGGCATTCGGAATCCGCCCTTTGCGCGGGCAGAAATCAGGGCCATAGGGCGATGAGCTGGTGCCAACCCATTCATCCACATCGCGCACATCAAGCTTCACCACCGCGTCATCATCGAGCACCGCGAGCATCTGCTCCTTGGTCAGCATCAAATCCGAACCCGCATCGCTGAGCGGGAAGGTTTTCGGCGCCGGTGTGCTCATCTCGCCGGTCACACCCATGTCGGCCGCAAGCCAGGCCGCAAGCCCGCCATGAAGGATTTTGGCCTTCTTGTAGCCGAGGAATTGCAGCAGGAAAAATCCCCGGCAAGACATGCCAAAACCGGTATTCATCGATTGCTCATACAGCACCGCCGTCTCGGCACCCGACAATCCGGCCGCCCCGAACGCATCGGCGAATTTCTGCTTCAATTCAGCCATGCCCTCCGGTGTCGACATGGCAAGGAAGGTGAAGATATCATGCAAATTGACGGCGCCGGGAATATGACCGGCGGCATAGGCATCGGGGTTGCGGGTATCGATCACCACCACACCCCCTTCGGACATCATGGCGGAAAGTTCGGCGGGCGAAATCAGAATTTTCTCACTCATCGTCACGTCTCCTTCGGGTTTTGAAACTCAGGCAGCATCAGGCAGGCGGAGTGAAATCCCGTCGACATCGGGGCATAATCGGATCTGACAGCCCAGGCGGGATGTTTTGGTGAGTTGAAACAAGGTATCGAGCGTTGCTTCCTCGTCATCCTCCGGCGGATCAAGCTTCTCGGCCCAGGTCGGATCGACGATGACATGGCAGGTGGCGCACGCCATCGAGCCATTGCATTCGCCCAGCACTGGCAGCCCGGCCGCGCGCGCAAGCTGCATGACATTATCGCCATCGGCGCCCTGCAATTCATGAACGGCGCCGGCGGCATCCGTGATCAGCACCTTCAACATGCTCAATGCCGCCCCAATGTGGCAAGCTCCTGCCGCAAATGCCGGATCGAAGGGGTAATGATGGCGACGAAATAAGCCTCCCGCAGCCGCCGATCAACCGCCGATCCCATGACATAACCGCGCGCGCCGGTATGCAGCAACGCCGCTTGCGAGGCCGCCAGTGAAATTTCAGAAACATCAAGCCTGGCCTGGAATATCTCGCGCATATAGGCGCTGTCGCGCTCATGGGGTGTGGCCGCCAGCCTGGCGATCCGCGCACGTATCTCCGCCAGTTCAGTGGCAAAATCATCGGCCCGCTTGGGCAGATACGCATTGGTATGGCCATAAATCATATCGGCCTCGCGCATCAGATCTATGCAGGCCTGCGTCACGCCAAGCCCCATGCCCGATTGCAGCAGCAGAAAGCCGGGCTTGATGCGTGCAGGCATATCATCCAGCGGATCGGCCAGAATATTATCCTGCGAGATAAAGGCTTTTTTGAACAGCACCGCATAGGTGCCGGTGCCTTCGAGTGCGATGAAATGGGCATTCTGCTTAATCTCGACACCTGGCTGCCCAACCTGCACCATCGCCATGATGCGATGCGTGCTGTCATCCCCATCGAGGAACATGGTGCCGAACCAATGGCCCTGACCCAAATTCGAAACCCACGGCAAAATGCCCGAGACTTCATAACCGCCCGCAACCCGCCGGCCGCGCAATTTGAACTGCTCGATATTGGCGAGTGACTTCATCGGGTTGGAAAGCCCGGTGCCGCCGAGAATATCACCGCTGGCAATCCGGCCCTGCAAACGCTCGCGCAACGCCGCATTTTCGGTATTTTCCAGATACCAGCCGAGCGTATCCTGACACCAGATGCAAAACCCGGTGGACATGCAGGTGGCCGAGACCAGCGCCATGGCATTCACCGCCTGACCCAGATCCTTCCGCCCCAGGCGGCTGTGGCGCGCCAGATGCAACCCAAAAGCGCCGGCCTGGCCAAGGGATTTCAGGATGGCCTCAGGGTAGAGACCATCCTTGTCGATCGTGCCGACGAGCGGTTTCAACGCGTTGGTCTGCCCGCCAATGCCGGCCAGGATCGCATCACTCCGGGTCGCATGATCAGCCGCGCCGCCCGCGAACAGTCCGCCGTCGGCCATGATCAAACCGCCTCTACGTCAAGAGCCACGGGTTTGGTGAAGGTATTGGCAACCGGCGACCATTTTTTCGCATGCGCGATCAAATCATCGATCTCCGCCTGCGGCGCGTCGGCCTGCATATCCACTTTCACCCGCACCGCATCGAACCCGACCGGCTTGGGCGACACATCGCCGGTGCCCCATACGGCGGTGATGTTGATATCGGCTTCAAGCTCAAGTTCGAGTTTATAAATGGTGATATGGCGCGCCACGGCATTGGCATGAATACCGACCGCGAGGCACGAACCCAAAGCCGCGAGCGAAGCTTCGGAGGGGTTGGGCGCGGTATCATCGCCGAGCAATCCCGGCGGCTCATCGACGATATAAGGCGGCAGATTACGGATCATGTTCAAATGACGAAACCGGCCTTCGGCAATGGTTTTGCATTTCAGCGTCTTGATCGCCTGCGGGTTGGCCTTGCCGGTTTCGATCAGCTTGTTCAGCCCTTCTTTGTCGATCGGTGCGAGGCAGCCAACCATGGCGGTCGGGGCGGGGGGTGCTGAGGCGCTCATCCAGGATATCCTTCTGTGCTAACTGTCGTTGCAGCTTGGTTCATTTTGCCGTGAACAGAACGGTCTGTCTTGTTCGCACATCACCAAGCAATCCCCGTGCCAACTGCCCAGCCCCCCGTATCTTGCCAAAAACCCTTGGATTTGTGGCACGGATTGTGAGAGGAGAGGATGAGGCGCAAGAATCTTTCGGCGATTCGGGAAATCAGGCGGTTAAAATGTATGCAATTGCACAGGCTACAGAGTAATTCATGGGCAAATCAGGTCCCGCACTGCCGCAAGAACCGGCTATATCCCACACCGCTACGCCGCATGAGCGCATTTTGGATGTCGCCCGCGAGATGTTTTGCCGCGACGGCATTCATGCGACAGGGATCGACCGTATTCTGACCGCCGCCGGTGCCTCGAAAATGACCCTCTACGGGCGCTTCGGCTCGAAGGAGGCCTTGGTGCGCGAAGTCCTGCGCCATGAAGGCCAGGATTGGCGGGAGCATTTTTTCGCCGCCGTCATGCAATCCGGGTCAACCCCGCGCGCCCGCCTCGAAGGCATCATCACTGCCCTGGAACTCTGGTTCAATGGCGGCAAATTCTACGGCTGCGCCTTCATGAACGCCATTGCCGAGCACGCCAAAGGCGAGGCCTGGCTGCGCGAACTGGCCGGCGGGCACCATAAACTCATCCTGACCTTCCTGGCCGATCTGGGCCGTGAGGCCGGCGAAGCCGAACCCGAGCTTCTGGCCCGCCAACTCCTCTTGCTGATCGACGGCATCATCGCCGCCCTGATGGTCAGCGGCGATCCCAGCGTGCTCGATATCGCCGCACGCAATCTCAAAGCCATATTACGTCACTAGAGCAACATCCGATCAGGTTGAATCGTAGATTCAACCTGATCGGCTAAAGTTGCTCGCCAGAATATAAGCTAGAGCGTTTCTGATTGATCGGAAAAGATGGATCAGAGCCGGTGCGTGATAACGCATCACGCTCTAACCGACTGTCCGGCGCAATTTTTGGCAAGTTCGACCAGATATCACGTTTTCGTGAGCGTCAGATATTTATTATATACTT
>NCAP01000119.1 GCA_002255495.1 Rhodospirillales bacterium 20-60-12
CTACCCTTACGGTTTTGACCTTAATCGTTTCAAGATATCAGGGTCACTTGATTTCATAAACATACGGGTCTATCCAAAATCCTCCATTCAAGATCAAATCAGCGCTGCCACAGGATGTGGGTTTCTTCCAGGGGAACGGACACACCCTTTCGATAGGGGATGAGTCGCACGGTATAGTCTCTCGTCGGACGCGCTTCAGACACTGCTGCTCGATAGGCATAACCGTTGGTCGCCCCCACCAATCGCCGCACGCACGCCATCCCCACTTGCTCCGCAGCATGGCCGTCAACGCCATCGGCGTACAGTTCAATCCGCACGGCCGTCGGGTCAAGGTCATCAAGATAGACCTGAACTTCAAATATGTGCTGCTCGCCAACGGTTTCAACATTCACTTCACCAAAGCGTAATGTGGCCCATTTTTGGCTCAACATCTGCTGCCAACTCACCATATCCACGCCAAACTCGCCCTTGTTGGCAGATCGCGCCAAGTAGGCTGAGGCGATCGGCAGGTAGTGTTGCTCAGTATACTCACGTACAGCCCGGTTACTGGAAAAGCGGGGTGTCAGCCGCGCCATGCTTTCCCGCATCCGCGCCACCCAGGCGCGGGGAATGCCCTGCTCGTCGCGGGTATAGAACTCGGGGATCACCGCGCGCTCGAGCAAGTCGTAAAGTGCCACGGCTTCGGCCGCATCCCAGATGGGATCATCATCATGTTCCTGACCATCTCCCAGCGCCCACCCCACTTCCGGCGTGTAGGCTTCCGCCCACCAGCCGTCTAGTTCAGACAGATTGATTCCGCCATTGACCAGCACTTTCATGCCGCTCGTTCCACACGCTTCCCAAGGTCGACGCGGTGTATTAAGCCAGACATCCACGCCCTGAACCAGCTGCTCGGTCAAACTCATGTCATAGTCACTGAGGAAGATCACGTGGGCGCGCACCTCAGGCCGCCTGATAAACTGTGTCCATTCCTGGATCAGGGTCTGGCCGGCTTGATCCGCTGGATGCGCCTTGCCGGCCATCATGATCTGAACCGGACGTTGGGGATTGGTCAGCAGGCGCAGTAGCCGATCAGGATCATGGAGCAGCAGGTTTGGCCTTTTGTAGGTTGCAAACCGGCGGGCAAAACCCAAGGTCAAGGTATTGCAGTCAAACAGATGCTTCGCACTGTCAACCGCCTCGGGCAACGCACCGGACACGGCCAATTGGAGGGACACGCGGGCGCGAGCATATTCGACAAGCGACTGGCTCATATCGGTGCGGAATTGCCAGAGCCGAGTATCGGAGACTTTGCGAATGTCTTGCGCCAATGTCTCCGCCGCACCCAGCCAGCGGTCCTTGCCACAGGCCTCTGTCCACAACTCATCGGCCGGTGCGGAATCCCAGGTCGGCATATGGACGCCGTTGGTCACGTGACCAACGGGCACTTCGTCCGCTGGCCAGTGCGGAAACAACGGCTGAAAAAGGTGCCGGCTCACCGCCCCATGCAAGCGACTCACCCCATTAACCGCCCCACTACCGCGAATCGCCAGATAGGCCATATTGAACGGTTCCGATGCGTCGCTCGGGTTCTGGCGGCCAAGAGCCATCAAGTCACGGGATGTTATGCCGAGCTTCTGCTCGGCATAACCACCGAGATACTGTTCGATGAGGGCCGGCGCGAACCGGTCAAAGCCGGCGGCCACCGCCGTATGCGTGGTGAACAGGTTGCCCGCGCGGGTGACAGCCAGCGCGACCTCGAAGGTTCGCCCGGTTTCCTCCATGAAGCTTCGTGCGCGCTCCAGCACCGCGAAGGCCGCATGCCCTTCGTTCAAGTGGCAGACTTCCGGCTTGATGCCGAGCGCCGCGAGCAATTGCCATCCGCCAATCCCGAGCAGCATTTCCTGTTTGAGGCGCAACTCCGGTCCGCCGCCATACAACTCGCTGGTAATGCCTCGATGCGCGGGGTAATTCGCGGCATCATTGCTGTCCAGCAGGTACAGCTTCACGCGGCCGACCTGAACCTGCCAGGCGCGCAGCCAGACCGAGTAACCGGGTAATGCGACCTCTAATCGCAACCACTCCCCATTCGGTTTACGCAACGGGGTGATCGGCAATTGCCCGGGATCGTTGTACGGGTAAAGGGCCTGTTGTGCGCCATCCTGGTCGATTACCTGGCGAAAATAGCCCTGCTGGTAGAGCAGCCCCACGCCGACCACGGGCACGCCCAGATCGCTGGCGGCCTTGAGTTGATCGCCAGCCACGTTGCCCAGTCCGCCCGAATAAATGGGCAATGCTTCGCTCAGCATGAATTCCATACTGAAATACGCGACACAGCTCAGTTGCGATTGTGGGCAGGTTTGCTGAAACCATGCGGGTGCCTGTGCCGCATCCCGCCGGGCTTGTACCAGATCATCAACCCTTTTACGGAAAATGGGCTCGGACAGAACATGCTGCAGTTTCTCCCGGGAGACTGTCTGTAGGACAACCCAGGGATTGTGAGTGCTCTCCCACAGTATGGGATCCATTTCTCGCCATAACTGGTCAGTGGCATGATTCCACGCTGAACGCAGATCCAAGGCAAGTTCGGAGAGGGAATCAAATCCTTCCACGTCAGTGGGCAACTGAAGCCCTTTCGGATGGCCGATCTGCATGTACTCGCTCATCATGATCATTCTCCTGTCTTTGCCATGTCGCAAATTTTGTGAGTGATATGGGCGACTGTCACACAAACGCTCTTGGCGAGGACACCCAATTAAACCGTTCAGGCGTGGTGACGTTCCACAAAGAAATGACCGGCACTTCGAGGTGGTGGACGTCATAAGCCAGAATATTGAGCGATGCTGTCCCGAGTGGGAAATGCTGCGCCTGAGCCAACGACAATCCAATCCATCGTGCGGCAAGCACGCCACCGAACTGGCCGTGTGAAAAAAGTGCAATATTTCCATCCAGCATGCGAAGGCGGGCGATCAATCGGTCGGCCCGCTCGAAAACTTGTGGCGGCATCTCGCCGCGAGGGCAACCGTCCAGAAAAACATTCCAATCCGGGCGCTCCTTGCGGATATCCACAGAGCGTTTTCCTTCGTAATCGCCGTAGTCCCATTCGTCCAGATCTGGTTCGATTTCCGGGATTCCCTCCAGCCCGACCAGCGCGCAGGTCTGCCGAGCCCGCTGAAGCGCGCTGGTCAGCACATGGGTAAACGGGATGTCACGGAGATATTTGCCGAGTTCCTGCGCCTCGCTCACTCCGTTTGCAGTCAATTGAATATCCGTGCGGCCAGTGTGCTGTCCAGAGAGAGACCACTCGGTTTCGCCGTGCCGAATGAGGTACAAACGCAGAGGCATAGGTTTGATTGTTGCCACGTTCATACTCCTTCCATCACGGCAGCCCTTCCCGCATCACCTGTTGTGTGTAAAGCGGGTCAAAGACCGTGTGCAGAACTTCGCCTGTAACCTCAAAGCACTGCGCTAGGGTATGGCTATCCCCCATGAGCACTTCCGGTTCGACGATAGGAACCGACCCGGCCTCCTGGCACAAGGCGGCGTAACGAGCCAACGTTTGCGCATTGGCCTCAATACAAGCCCGGCCGGGAGCATTTTCACCCAGGGTAAACCCCGCACACCACGGCACAAAACGGGCACCTCTTTGTGCGTACTTCGTCAGGCGATCGCGCAATCCATCCAGACCTTCGGTTATTTTTTCGCCGGGCTGTCCAGCTCTGTCCCTGGCACCGGTGTCCACTTTGATGCCGGGGATGATTCCCGCATTGATGAGCGCCTCAGCAAGCAGCACCATCTCGACTAGGCGCCGCGCCATCGAGGTGTCATCCTTTCCATGTCCAATCGCGAATTTCCGGCATGTCCCGGCCATGCTTGTTGATGTACAGCCTGTGCTCGATGAGCTTCTCCTTGAGCCGCTGCTTCAGGTAGAACCCCTTGTCGCCCGTCTGGGGTAAGCGGTCAATGGTATCCATCACCAGATGGAAGCGGTCCAGATCATTCAGCACCGTCATATCGAAGGGCGTAGTGATGGTGCCCTCCTCCTTGTAGCCACGGACGTGGATATTATGGTGGTTGGTACGGCGGTAGGTCAGCCGGTGGATCAGCCACGGGTAGGCGTGGTAGGCAAATATCACCGGTTTGTCCTTGGTGAAGAACTCGTCGAAATCCCTGTCGCTCAACCCATGAGGGTGCTCGCTCGGTGGCTGCAGCTTCATCAGATCAACGATATTAACCACCCGGATTTTCAGCTCGGGCAGGTGCTCGCGCAAAATGGAAACGGCAGCGAGCGTCTCCAGCGTGGGCACGTCGCCACAGCAGGCCATAACCACGTCGGGTGCAACGGCCTGGTCGTTACTGGCCCATTGCCAGATGCCGATGCCCTCGCTGCAATGCTTGACGGCGGCGTCCATCGTCAGCCACTGCGGCGCCGGGTGTTTACCCGCAACCACGACGTTGACGTAATGACGGCTGCGCAGACAGTGGTCCATCACGGACAGCAGGCAGTTGGCATCCGGCGGAAAGTAAACCCGCACCACCTCGGCCTTCTTGTTGACGACGTGATCGATGAAACCGGGGTCCTGGTGGGTGAAGCCGTTGTGATCCTGGCGCCAGACATGCGAGGTCAGCAGGTAGTTCAGCGAGGCGATCTTGCGCCGCCACGGCAGGTGCGCGGTGACCTTCAGCCACTTGGCATGCTGGTTGAACATCGAATCGATAATGTGGATGAACGCCTCATAACAGTTGAAAAGTCCGTGCCGCCCAGTGAGCAGGTAGCCTTCCAGCCAGCCCTCGCATTGGTGCTCGCTGAGCATTTCCATCACCCGCCCGGTGGGCGCGAGCCATTCATCGTTCGACACAGTCGCGGCGTCCCACTGGCGTTTGGTCACGTCAAAGAGAGCCTCCAGGCCGTTGGAGAGCGTCTCGTCAGGGCCAAAGACCCGAAAATTGCGCTGCTCGCCGTTCAATTTCGCCACATCGCGCAGGAATGGCCCCAACATATGCGTGTCGCCGATGCCCGGCGTACCTGGCTCGGGCACGTCGACCGCATAGTCGCGGAAATCCGGCATGCGTAGGTCGCGTAGCAGCATGCCGCCGTTGGCATGAGGGTTCGCGCTCATGCGACGCTCGCCCCTGGGTGCCAGTTCAGCCAGTTCGGGTATCAGGCGACCCTGTTCATCGAAGAGTTCTTCCGGCCGGTAGCTCTTCAACCATGCTTCCAAAAGCTTGAGGTGTTCGGGATGGGTGTTCGGATGGAGTGGCACCTGGTGCGCCCTGAACGTACCCTCAATCTGGAGGCCATCGACCACCTTCGGCCCGGTCCAGCCCTTGGGCGACTTGAAGACGATCAACGGCCAGCGCGGCCGCGTGGTGTCGTTATTGTTGCGCGCACGGCCTTGAATGAGCCGGATGTCCTCGATGGCCTTTTCCAATGTTGCTGCCATGAGTTGATGCATCGTTTCCGGCTCATCACCTGCCACAAAGTGGGGCGTCCAACCACAACCGCGGAGAAACTGCTCCAATTCCTCATGTTCAATGCGGGCCAGAACGGTGGGATTGCTGATCTTGTAGCCATTGAGATGCAGGATCGGCAGCACCGCGCCATCGGTGACCGGATCGAGGAATTTGTTGGACTGCCACGCGGTCGCCAAGGGACCGGTTTCCGCTTCGCCATCGCCGATGACACAGGCGACGACGAGATCGGGATTATCAAATACTGCACCGAACGAATGGCTGAGCGAATAACCCAGTTCGCCGCCTTCATGGATCGAGCCCGGACACTCTGGTGAGACGTGGCTGGGAATACCGCCGGGAAACGAAAACTGAAGAAAAAGTTTCTGAAGTCCGGCTTCGTCCTGACTGACGTTGGGATAGATCTCGCTATAAGTGCCCTCAAGGTAGGTGTTGCTCACTACCGCCGGACCGCCATGGCCGGGGCCGGATACATAAATCATGTTGAGGTCGTATTGCTTGATGACCCGGTTCAGATGCGCGTAAATGAAGTTCTGCCCGGGTGTCGTGCCCCAATGCCCCAGCAGCATCTGCTTCACATCCGCCAGTGTCAGCGATCGTTTCAGCAATGGGTTGTCGTACAGGTAAATCTGGCCGACAGAGAGATAATTCGCGGCACGCCAATAAGCGTCAATCTTGCGCAGCGGCTCCGGAGCAAGTGTTTTGGCTGATGGTTTCATGTTCGGTTTCCTTCGTTGATGGATAAAGGCCGAGTAGTTGAGAGACCGATCGTGCAATCATCAGTTCCTCATCGGTTCGGATGACGCGAACCGCAACTCGGCTGGTCGCTGTAGAAATCACGTGTGCATGAGTCGTATTGCGCGACGCCTCCAGTTCAATGCCGAGGAAGCCAAGTCCTTTGCAGATACGAGCGCGAACGGACGCCGCGTTTTCACCGATGCCGCCAGAGAACACCAGGGTGTCCAACCCGCCCAATGCCGCCGCATAAGCGCCGATCCATTTCTTTACCTGGTAGCAAAACAGCTCGACTGCTTCTGCTGCCCGCACATCCTGAATTTCACGATCAAGCAGATCACGCATGTCGGAGCTGGTCTCGGATACGCCAAGCAGCCCGGATTCGAAGTTGACCATATCACTGAATTGTTTCACGCTCATGTTTTCAGTACGTGCCAGATACCACCCCAACCCGGGATCGAGATCACCCGAACGGGTACTCATTGGCACGCCGGCTGTCGGCGTGAAACTCATACTCGTGTCCATGGGTTTGCCGTCACGCATCGCAACCAGACTTGCGCCATTGCCCAGGTGGGCGAGAACCACCCGCCCCTGCGCCGCCTCCGTTCCGGCCACCCCGGCCAGTTCTTCCATCAGAAAGGTATAGGACAAGCCATGAAACCCATAACGCCGCAGGCCTTGAGCTTCATAGCGGCGCGGAATCGGCAATATCTGCGCCACGCGGGGTAAATCATGGTGAAATGCCGTGTCGAAACACGCCACCTGGGGCAGATCGGGAAATCGGCGCTGAAACGCTTCGGTTAACAGAATTTCTTCCGGCAGGTGCTCGGGATCAAATGGACTGAGTCGTTGCAGATCTTCGACCATCGCCGGCGTGATTCGTTGTGGCTGGCTGTATTTAGGTCCACCATGCACCACACGGTGCCCCACCGCAGTTAAGGCATCCCGTCCACTGCGTTCCTCAATCCAGTCCATCAGCGTAACTACCGCCACGGTGTGATCCGGTGCCGTCATGGGGCGCAAAAAGTCATCCTTCTGACTCAAGCCTTCCACCCGAAAGGTCGTGTCAGGCAGTCCGATCCGTTCAATCCCACCCGCCATAATCCGCTGGAGCGTGTCACCAACCTCGAACAATGCAAACTTGATACTCGACGAACCGCCATTGATGGTCAGAATGCGCGCGTTATTGGGTTTCATGGGGGGATACTGTCATAAAGTTTGTCCAGATTTCCCTGAATAAATATTCAGATGCTTGCACAACCCGGAATGGAAACGGTTGGACACGGTTTACCCCGGAATTCTGGAAAGGATGGCATGCTGTTTCGCACCATAGTGAAGACCCATCGATCGTCCCCTCT
>NCAP01000120.1 GCA_002255495.1 Rhodospirillales bacterium 20-60-12
AGCAGGTTGGCCACACCTTTATTCATGATCTCGATGTAGCCATCGGCCGTGCCGGCCGGATTGGCCGTGTTGGCGCCATCGAGAATACCGCTATTGGCGCTCAGTGTGCCGCCATTGGCCATCAACCAGCCATCATTATAGAAATTTACTGTGTCGCCGCTGGTCGTGGCATTGGCGACGCTGATTTCCACGTTGCCACCGGCGCCGGCTTCGATGAGACCGTAATTATACAGCGCATGGGCCGTCTGCACGTTGCCGCCTTGCGAGGTCAGCACCGATAATGTGTCGCCGGAGCCGGCGTAAAACTCACCAAAATTATGATTGACATCATTGAACTGCAGGGTCGAGGCGCCGCCGGCGCTGATCGTCATCTGCGTATCGAAAAGCGGCGTGGAGCTCGCCGCCGGGGTCAGGTTTGTGATCGTGCCGGCATTGGCCGTATCGCCACCGGTGCCGTGAAACCGGCCAATAGCAATGCCTTGCATAACCAGGCTCGCGTTATTGGCAATCGTGATAGCCATGCCATCGATCTGATAATCCTCATAACCAGTATTGGATTGTTCGAGTATGACCGTGTTGGGTGCGTTGAGCGGCGTCAAAGTCGGGACCGAAGTGACCGATGCGATCGTCACGTTCTCGATGGATGTGGACGATACGGTCGGCACGCCGCCAGACCAATTGTTCGCATTGAACCAATTTCCGTCCCCGGCGTTGCCGGTCCAGTTTGTTCCGCTCATGGTGCAGTCCCCGCCAAATCAAATGACATGGATGAACAATCTCATCCGTTGAATTGGCGGTAGCAGGCTCAAAAATAATCAGCAAGTAGAGCGTTTTGAGAGTGTGATCCCAATAATAATACAGATACAGGAAATAACACCGTGTCCTGCTCTCGATGGCCTCCCACTTCACCTGTCAATATATTTCTGGTTGTTAATCTGGCTATTTTCATCAAACCGCACCGAAATCTGCCTTTTCCGACCAGGAGGACCGATCAACGTCTGACGAAATATATACTAGAGGTTGAATAGTTTTTTTAAAAAAATTAAGCCAACGGGCAACAATGCAATCAAATCAATGCTCTGGGTGGTCTCAAAGTCAAAATGAAGCGGGCCGGATCGATAGCTCGACCCGGCCCGTGCCCCTGTCCAACCGGGATATCAAGCCGCGTCGAGCAAGCTTCCGGCCTGGGCGAGCCGGCGCAAATGATGGTCAGCGTCGCCAAAAAGTCCCTCGAGCATGGTCAAACGCTTAAAATAATGTCCACCTTTATACTCCATCGTCATCCCAATCCCGCCATGAAGCTGGGTTGCATTCTGACCGACGAATCGTGCGGAGCGCGCAACCTGAACTTTGGCGCTGGACATCGCCCGGCTGCGCTCGGCTGGATTCTCCTCGCCGGCCATGAGGGCGGCGAAAATAGCCATGCTTTTCGCCTGCTCAGCGGCGATCAGCATGTCCACCGAGCGGAATTGCAGGGCCTGGAACGAGCTGATCGGCACGCCGAACTGCTTGCGGGTCTTCATGTAATCCACCGTCAGCGCGTTCAGCGCCTCCATAGCGCCCACAGCCTCCGCGCAGATCGCGGCTATACCCTCATCAACCGCACGTTCCAGTGTCGCGAGCCCGGCATCGGCGGTGCCGATCAGCCGGTCGGCCGGCACCCGCACGCTGGCCAGCGAAATCTCCGCTGCCCGCAACCCATCCTGTGTCGCATAGCCGCGCCGCGACACGCCTTCTGCTTTCGCATCGATAAGGAACAGGCTGATGCCCGCTAGCTCACGCCGCCCGCCCGCAGTGCGGGCCGAGACGATGATGTAATCGGCAGAATCACCTGCCAGCACGACGCTCTTCTCGCCCTCCAACAGATAGTCGGCGCCATCGCGCCTCGCCGTTGTGCTGACATCGTGCAGGTCATAGCGCGAGGCGCGTTCGGTGCAAGCAAGTGCGAACAAAGCCTCGCCACCGGCAATCATCGGGATGAACTCTGCGGCCATGGCCGGCTGCGCGCCGTGGCGCAGAACCGCCCCGGCCAACACCACACTCGCCAGATAAGGCTCAACCGCGAGAGATTTGCCGAACTGATCCATCACCAGCATGGTATCGACCCCACCGCCGCCGAACCCGCCATATTCCTCGGCGAACGGCAGAGCGAGCAGACCTGATTGCGCATACTCATCCCATACCGCACGGTCGAACCCCTCGGGATGCTTGCGATAGGCTTGCCGCAAATCGAAATTGCCGTAGCGATTGGCCATCAATTTCACGATACTGTCCTGCAGCAATCGTTGGTCGTCGGTCAGATCAAAATCCATGACTTAGAATCCTAAAATGGCTTTGGCGATGATGGAATGCTGAATTTCATTCGACCCGCCATAGATCGAAATTTTCCGCCAATTAAAATAAGTCGGTGCCGCGGCCGCTGCATAATCCGGGCCGATCGGCGGCTCGTTGGTCTGATCCTCGTCATCGAGCGAAGCGCCGAACGGCATCACATAAGGTCCGACCACATCCATCATCAATTCGGTCGTCGCCTGTTGGATTTCCGATCCCTTGATTTTCAGGATCGATGAATTCGGATCCGGCGTGCCGTGTTTGCCGCGCTTGCGCGCTTCGGCGACAACGCGGAGCTGGGTGATTTCAAGCGCCTTGAGTTCGATTTCAACAGCGGTGAGTTTTTCGCGGAACCAGGGCTGGTCGAGCAATTGCGTGTCGCCGAACCGTTCCAGTTTGGCCAGTTCGCGAATCCGTTTCAGCCGCTGCTTGGATGTGCCGATGCGCGCGATACCCATGCGCTCATTGCCGAGAAGGAATTTCGCGTAATCCCAGCCTTTATTCTCCTGGCCGACTAAATTCTCCGCCGGCACCCGGACCTCATCGAACCAGACCTCGTTGACCTCATGCCCGCCATCAATCAGCTGAATCGGCCGCACGCTCACGCCCGGCGTCTTCATATCGACGAGAATGAAGGAAATACCTTCCTGCTTCTTCGCAGCCGCCGGATTGGTGCGGGCCAGAACGAAAATCCAATCGGCATATTGCGCAAGCGTCGTCCAGGTTTTCTGGCCGTTGATGATATACTCATCACCCTCGCGCCGGGCCGTGGTTTTCAATCCGGCGAGGTCGGAACCGGCACCTGGCTCGGAGAAGCCCTGGCACCACCAGATATCCAAATTCGCCGTGCCGGGCAGGAATTTCGCCTTCTGCTCCGCTGAGCCGAAGGTCGCAATCACCGGGCCGACCATCGAGACATTGAACGGCAGCGCCGATGGGGCAGGGGCCATTTGTAATTCGTCGAGGAAAATATATTCCTGCACCGGGCTCCAATTCTGCCCGCCATATTCCACCGGCCAATGCGGCACGGCCCAACCGCGCGCATGCAAGGCCTTTTGCCAATCGACAATATCCTGCTTGCCGATTTCACGACCCTCGATCAGTTTGGCGCGGGTCTCGGGTGCCAGATGATCACGAATGAAGCTGCGTACTTCGTCACGAAAGGCAACTTCCTCAGGCGAAAAACTAAGATCCATTTTTTTGCTCCGTTAGATCAATATAGGTTTGGATGGGGTCGCTTGACGCCGGCCAAACCTATGAAGTTGATCGATAAAATGAATATAGAGCGTGATCGTTCTGAAACGATCAAGCTCCGGCACTCAATTGATCTCGAACAAGCCGGCAGCACCCTGGCCGCCGCCGATGCACATTGTCACCACGGCGTATTTGACCCCGCGGCGCTTTCCTTCAATGAGCGCATGGCCGGTCAGGCGCGCGCCGGTCATGCCGAACGGATGGCCGATCGAGATCGAACCGCCATTGACGTTCAGGCGCTCGTTGGGAATGCCCAAAGTATCGCGGCAATAAATCACCTGGCTGGCGAATGCCTCATTGAGTTCCCACAACCCAATATCCTCGATTTTCAGGCCGTGGCGCTTGAGCAGGCGTGGCACCGCGAAAACCGGACCAATGCCCATCTCGTCCGGCTCGCAACCGGCGACAGCGAAGCCGCGAAAAATTCCAAGCGGCGTCAGGCCGCGGCGGGCAGCCTCCTTGTCGGACATCAGCACACTGACCGACGCGCCGTCGGAAAGCTGGCTGGCATTGCCGGCGGTGATGAAATGCGCTTCACCGCGAACGGGCTTGAGTTTGGCCAGACCCTCGATATTCGTATCGGGCCGATTACCCTCATCCTGGCGCAAAAACGCCTCCTCGTGGCTGATCTCCTTGGTTTCTTTATTTTCGACCGCCTTGGTGGTTTTCATCGGCGCCATTTCAGCGTCGAAATTGCCCGCCTGCTGGCCGGCGGCGGTGCGGCGCTGGCTCTCTAACGCATACTCGTCCTGTGCTTCGCGCGAGATGTTGTAGCGGGCAGCGACGTTATCGGCGGTTTCGATCATCGACATATAAACGGCGGGCTTATGGGCCATCAGCCATTCATCGGTGAACATATGCCGGTTCAATGTCGGCTGCGTCAGGCTGATGCTTTCCAACCCGCCGCCGATGGCAACCGGCGCGCCTTCATTGATAATTTCATGCGCGGCCATGGCAATCGCTTGCAGGCCCGATGAGCAGAAACGGTTCACCGTCATCGCCGCCGCACTCACCGGCAAGCCGCCGCGCAAAGCAGCCTGACGGGCAATATTGCCGCCCGTCGCCCCCTCCGGCGTGCCGCAGCCAAGCACCACATCTTCAACCTCACCCGGCTCGATGCCGGCGCGCTTGACCGCCTCGGCAATCGCGTGCCCGGCCATGCTGGCGCCGTGCGTCATATTGAACGCGCCGCGGAAGGCCCGGCCGATCGGCGTACGGGCGGTGGAAACGATCACTGCATCAACCATTTTTCTGCTCCAGATTTTTGACGATTTGCGGCTTCCGCCGCTCATCTTCGACAAGTTCTTTTTTCGATAGTTTGCCGACCGAGGTTTTCGGCAGCGCATCACGGAATTCCAAGGCGGTCGGCATTTCATGTTTGCCGATTTTGTCGGCCAGAAATGCCTGCAGGCTATCGAGCTTGAATTCCACTTCACCGGCACGCAATTTGATAAAGGCTTTTGCAGCCTGACCGCGATATTCATCCTCAATGCCGATGACAATCACTTCTTCAACGGCAGGATGCTCATAAATCGCATCCTCGATGATGCGCGGATAGACGTTGAAGCCGCCCGAAATGATCATATCCTTTCGGCGATCCACCAGAATGATCAAACCATCTTCATCCATCGAGCCGACATCACCGGTGAGGAAATAACCATCGACAAAACTTTTAGCCGTCTCCTCGGCCTTGTTATAATAGCCTTGAAAAATATTCGCTGCCTTGACGCGCATTTCGCCGATTTCGCCAAAGCCCAGTACCCGGCGCGGATCATCGAGAGAAACGATCTGCACATCGATCCCCGGCAGCGGCATGCCGATCGTTCCCTCCTTGAACAGCCCGTTCATCAAATTCGCAGTCCCCGCTGAGGCTGTCTCGGTCATGCCCCAACCGCCGCCAATCCGCTTGCCCACCAGCGCCTCGAAACGCTGCGCCACCTCGACGGGCAACGGCGCGCCGCCCGAGCCGACCTGGCGCAGCGAGGAGAAGTCGCGCTTGTCGATATCGGGCACGTTGTTGAGTGCAATCCACATCGTCGGCACGCCGGGGAAATAGGTCGCGCGCCGAACCTCGATATCGTGCAATACGGTTGGAATATCGAAGCGCAAGCGCAGCAATAAGGTCGAGCCGCGTTTGATCTGCCAGAGTAGCAGCACGACCAAAGCGTAAATATGAAACAACGGCAGCACGCAAATCACGATATGCGGTGCTTCGTCGTCATTTTGTGCTTCGTAAAACGCATCATAGGACGCGACCGACGCTCCCAGGGAGGCATTGCTATGCATTGCCCCTTTGGGTAATCCGGTGGTGCCGCCGGTATATTGCAACACCGCAAGCGCGTGCGGATCAACCACCGGCCATACCGGCGACGAATTCCGCCCCATCTCTCGCAAACTTGCGAAATCGATAATGCGCGGATCATCGGTCGGGATCGACAAAACAGGCAACCCCGGGATGGTGCCGAACGCTTTATCGTCACCGACGATAATGCGGTCGAGCAAGCCTGCCGCCAGCAGGCGCTGCGCCATGGGCAGCATCATGCCGATATTGGTCGTCACCAATATCCGCGCCCCTGAATCCGTCAATTTATGCGCGAGTTCCCGCTCGGCATCGAGGGGCGAGAGATGCACCACGACGCCGCCGGCTTTCAACGTGCCGAAAAAAGCAAACGGGTGATACGGTGTGTTCGGCAGATAGAGCGCAACTTTATCGCCCGGCTTCACTCCACCTACCATCAGCCCCGCGCTGGTTTCGGCAACCGCCTCCGCCAGAGCCGCATAGCTGATCTCGGCAGCGTTATACTGAATAACAATTCGGTCCGCAAAAGCCGCAGCCGCCTCGCTCAGCATATCGTTCAGCGGCCGCACCGGCGGGCTCAGATCCCAGGCGAGCGAGGGCGGGTAATGCCGCTCCCACGGCCGAGGCGCGCTCACTCGGCGGCCTTGGCGGTGCTGCCGCCGGCTGCGAACCCGACATGCCGCGCGGCCAGATCGGTCAGCAATTGCGCCGGCCGCAACCGTTCATCCTGATTGGCATCGGCATAATGATTGAGCCGCTCGGCAATCTTGCTCAGCCCTACCAGATCAGCATGGAACATCGGGCCGCCGCGCCACACTGGCCAGCCATAGCCATAAACCCATGTGACATCGATATCCGATGCCCGCATGGCGATGCCCTCTTGCAGGATTTTCGCCCCTTCATTGATCATCGGATAGGTCATCCGTTCGAGGATTTCCTCGGCGCCAATCTGCCGCTGCGTAACACCAAGCTCGGCGGCCTTTGCCTTGATCAACGCTTCCACTTCGGCATCCGGCACCGGGGTGCGCGAGCCGGGTTCGTAATGGTAATAACCTTTGGAGGTTTTCTGCCCCAGCCGCCCGGCTTCAACCAGCGCGTCCGAAATCGGCGCCTTGATGCCGCGGGCGCGACGAATCCGATACCCAACATCCAGACCCGCCAGGTCACCCATTGCAAACGGCCCCATTGGGAAGCCGAATTTCAGCACCACCGCGTCGACATCCTGCGGCAGCGCGCCCTCAAGCAGCAGCCGCTCGCATTCGGTGGTGCGCTGGGCGAGCATGCGATTGCCGATGAAGCCATCGCAATTACCGGCCACCACAGGAATTTTGCCGATCAACTTGCCGACTGCGACAGCCGTTGCAATCGATTGATGCGAGGAATGTTTGCTGCGCACAATTTCAAGCAATTTCATGACGTTCGCCGGCGAGAAGAAATGCATCCCCACGACATCGCCCGGCCGGCTCGTCGCCTCGGCGATCGCATCGACATCAAGGGTCGATGTGTTTGAGGCGAGCAATGTGCCGGGGCGGGCGATTTTATCCAGCGCCGCGAAAATCTCTTTCTTCAGGTCCAATTCCTCGAATACCGCTTCGATCACGATATCCGCCT
>NCAP01000121.1 GCA_002255495.1 Rhodospirillales bacterium 20-60-12
GGCCGGCGTCGGGACGGCGAGGTGCCGATTGAGATGTTCCAATTGTTCGATCAGTTTCTGGCCGGCCAGTTGATCGGCGTCATCGGCTTCAGCGAAGCCAGCGAGGCGCGCGGCTTCGGCGTAGCGGGGCAGGGCATCGTTCAGCGAAAAGCGGGTGATGGCGGGCAGCAGCATGGCGTTGGACAGCCCGTGCGGGACGTGGAAATGCGCGCCGATCGGCCGGGACATGCCATGCACCAAAGCGACCGAGGCATTCGAGAAGGCGAGGCCGGCCTGGGTCGCACCGAGCATCATGGCGGCGCGGGCCTCGGCATTTTTGGGCTCGTCATAGGCGCGTTGCAAATGGGCGCCGATGAGCCGCATGGCGGAGCGGGCCAGGGCGTCGGAGAACAAAGTGGCGCGGCGGCTGACAAAGGCTTCCAGCGCATGGGTGAAACTGTCGATGCCGGTATCGGCGGTGATGCGCGGCGGGACGGAGAAGGTGAGTTCGTAATCGACCAAGGCGGCAAGCGGCAGCGCGCCGAGACCGGCGATGAGCATTTTCTCGTCGGTTTGCGTGTCGGTGATGACGGTAAAGCGCGTGCATTCGGTGCCGGTGCCGGCGGTGGTGGGCACGGCGATGAGCGGCAGAGCGCTGAGATCGGCCGAGGCGGGCACTTTATAATCGCGCATGGCGCCGCCGCCGGCGAGAATGCCCATGGCTTTGGCCGTGTCGATCGGTGAGCCGCCGCCAAAGCCGATCAGGCAATCAAAGGCGTGCGGCGCGTTCAACATGAACGCGACACCGGCCTGCACGATGATGTCGGTGGGCTCGGGGATGGTGTCGCTGAAAATAGCGAAGGTGATGCCGGCTTGGGTGAGGGGGGCTGTGATGTTTTCGATCATGCCCGAGCTCATCATGAACGGATCGGTGACGATCAGCGGACGGGACAAGCCCAAGCGGGCGAGCAGGGCAGCGATGCGGCCAGAGGCGCCGGCGCCGATATCCATGATGCGCGGGCTGTGAAAGCTGATCTGGTCCATCATGATGTTTCCCCGTTTGGTATTGGATTGCACATGGCCCGGCGGGAAAAGCGCGTCAATTGCCGGGCTTGAAGTTTCGCCGTGGCACGGCCTATGTTGATTGTTAAGAAACCAAAATGCCGCGATAAGCCGATCAAACAATAGGGAACAGACCAATGAACAGGACCAGGAGCGGGATTTTCGCGCGCGTTGGACTCGCGGCAGGGCTTCTCATACTCGCTGGGGCACAGGCGGCCCGGGCGAATATGTCGATGCTCGATAATTTCGATTTCAACAAGCCGGCTTTTCAGACGGACATGCCGTTTGCCACCGCGCATCTGGTGTTGCAGGTGAGCCAGGATGATCCCGCGCGCTGGAATCTGGCGCTGAATAATGCGCAGAACGTGCTGGATTTTCTCGGTGCGTCGAAAGTGCAGATTGTGCTGGTGACGTATGGGCCGGGGCTGAAAATGCTGCTTGCCGATAGTCCTGCGGCGGCGCGTATTGCCTCGATGAGCAAAGAGGGGATCGAGTTCGATGCCTGCCATAATACCATGATGGGGATGGCGCGGGCGACCGGTAAAATGCCGGTTCTGGTGCCCCAGGCGGTGATTGTGCCGGCCGGTATTGTGCGCATCATGCAGCTCGAATCGCATGGATTTTCCTATATCAAACCGTGATGCCGGATATGCGTTGCGGTTGACATGTAAGCCTGCCTGACCTTTATTCGGCGCAGGCAGTTTCGGGGAAAATCATGGAAACGCGCAGGCTGGGCCGTTCGGGACTGGCGACACCGGTTCTGATGTTTGGCGGCAATGTGTTTGGCTGGACGGCTGATCGGGCGATGTCATTTGCCTTGCTCGACCGCCTGGTGGAGGCGGGGTTGTTCGCCATCGATACGGCGGATGTTTATTCGCGCTGGGTGCCGGGGCATACGGGTGGTGAGTCGGAGAGCGTGATCGGTGAATGGCTGGCCGCGCGCGGTGGCCGGTCAGCACTTTTATTGGCGACCAAGGTTGGCATGGTGGCCGGCGCTGATGGGCGCAAGCTTTCGGCCGACAGCATCGTCAAGGCGGTTGAGGGGTCGTTAAGGCGGTTGCAGACCGATTATATCGATCTCTATCAGGCGCATGACGATGATCTTGAAACGCCCTTGGAAGAGACGCTGAGCGCCTTTGCCGGTTTGATCAAGGCGGGCAAGGTGCGCGCGATCGGTGCGTCGAATTATCAGGCGTCGCGTTTGAAACTGGCTGTTGAGACCAGCGCGACATTGGGCTTGCCGCGTTATGAGACGTTGCAGCCGCATTATAATTTGCTGGAGCGGGCGATTTTCGAGGATGAGTTGGAACCGCTCTGCCTTGCCGAAGATATTGGCGTGATCAATTATTATGCGCTGGGCGCCGGATTTTTGACCGGCAAATATCGCAGCGAAAGCGATTTTGGCGCGAGCCCGCGCGGTGCGGGTGTGAAGAAATATCTCAATGAACGAGGCTTGCGGATTTTGCGGGCGCTGGATCAGGTGGCGGCTGAATATCAGGCGACACCAGGGCAGATTGCGATTGCCTGGTTGATTGCCCGCCCCAGCGTGAGTGCACCGATCGCCAGTGCGACGAGCCTCGCGCAGCTTGAGGATTTGATCAAGGCGGCGACGTTGAAATTGCCGGCGGACGCGATTGCCTTGCTTGATCAGGCGAGTGCGTGAGGCGCGGTTTGCTCAGCTTATAATGCCGGCAGATCAATCTGCAGATGGTGCGCTGATAATACGCCCTCATGGACCAAGGATGCGGCATGGCTCATGTCGGGTGCAAAAAACCGGTCATGGTCGAGATGCGGAACCTGGGCGCGCAAGATCGATACGGCGCGTGCGAGGCTTGCCGAGGTCGCCAGAGGCGCGTGAAAATCGATGCCCTGTGCGGCGGCGAGATATTCGATGGCAATGATCATGCGTGTGTTCGCCGCCATCTCGCCGAGGCGGCGGGCGGCGAATGTGGCCATGCTGACATGATCTTCCTGATTGGCCGAGGTCGGCAGGCTATCGACACTGGCCGGATGGGCGAGGCTTTTATTCTCTGAGGCCAAGGCAGCGGCGGTGACTTGGGCGATCATGAAGCCCGAATTCAGCCCGCTCTCGCGCACCAGAAACGGCGGCAGCAGGCTCATCGATGCATCGACGAGCAAAGCCAGACGCCGCTCGGCCAGTGCGCCGATCTCGGCAATGGACAGGGCGATATTATCGGCGGCGAAAGCGACCGGCTCGGCGTGGAAATTGCCGCCGGAGAGAAATTCGTCACGGTCGGGGAAATGGATCGGGTTATCCGAGACCGCATTTGCCTCGATTTGCAAAATCCCTGCGGCATGGCGCAACTGATCGAGGCAGGCGCCCATCACCTGGGGCTGGCAGCGCAGGCAATAAGGATCTTGCACGCGGTCGTCGTCGATGAGATGCGAGGCGCGGATGGCCGAGCCCGCGAGCAGGCGCCGATAGGAAGCAGCACATTCCATTTGCCCTTTTTGGCCGCGCAATTCATGCAGGCGCGGATCGAAGGGCGCATCGGTGCCGCGCGCGGCATCGAGCGACATGGCACCGGTGACGAGGGCGGATTGGAAGAGCAATTCGGCGTCGAATAAATGGACGAGTGCGAGGGCGGTTGAAACCTGCGTGCCGTTGAGCAGAGCTAGACCTTCTTTCGGGCCGAGCAGCATTTTATCGAGACCTGCTTGCGCGAGGGCGGCGGCGGCGGGCATGCGGGTGCCGCGATAGCTCACCTCGCCCTCGCCAATCAGGGCGGCGGACATATGGGCGAGCGGTGCGAGATCGCCTGAGGCGCCGACCGAGCCTTTGGCCGGAATGACGGGATAAATCTGGTGATTGACGAAATCGAGCAGGCCCTGGACGAGGAGCGGCCGCACCCCTGAATGGCCGCGCGCCAGGCCATTGGCTTTGAGGATCATGATCAGCCGCACCACGCGGTCATCGAGTTTGTCGCCGACCCCGGCTGCGTGGCTGAGCACGAGGTTGCGCTGCAAATCCGCCAGATGATCATCGGCGATGCGGGTTTTGGCGAGCTTGCCGAAGCCGGTATTGAGGCCATAGACGGCCTCGCCCCGTGCCACGATGCGTGCAACCGATGCAGCGCCGGCCTGCAATATGTTCGACACGCCCGGGGCCAGTTGGATTTGTGCTGAGCTGTTGATCAGGCGGCGCAGATCATCGAGCGATAATTGGCCGGGATGAAGTGTGAAGCTCATGATTGTGATGGCACCATCGGCAGGTTCAGATGATGGGAGGCGGCGCAATCGCGGGCGATGTCGTAGCCCGCATCGGCATGACGCATGACGCCGGTTGCCGGATCGTTCCAGAGCACGCGTTCGAGCCTGCGTGTGGCATCCGCTGTGCCGTCGGCGACGATGACCATGCCGGCATGTTGCGAATAGCCCATGCCCACGCCGCCTCCATGATGCAACGACACCCAGGTGGCGCCCGATGCGGTGTTGAGCAAGGCGTTGAGCAGCGGCCAGTCCGATACCGCATCGGAGCCATCCATCATGGCCTCGGTCTCGCGGTTGGGGCTGGCGACCGAGCCGGAATCCAGATGGTCACGGCCGATGACGATGGGGGCCGATAATTCGCCGGAAGCGACCATTTCATTAAAGGCGAGACCCAGCCTGTGACGATCGCCGAGTCCGACCCAGCAGATGCGGGCGGGCAGGCCTTGGAAATGGATTTTCTGGCGCGCCATATCGAGCCAATGATGCAGCGCTTTATTCTCAGGCAGCAATTCGCGGACCTTCTGGTCGGTGCGATAAATATCCTCCGGATTGCCCGACAAAGCGGCCCAGCGGAACGGCCCGATGCCGCGGCAGAAGAGCGGGCGGATATAAGCGGGCACGAAGCCGGGGAAGGCAAAAGCATCGGCCAGACCGACATCTTGCGCCATTTGCCGGATGTTGTTGCCATAATCGACGGTGGGGATACCGGCGCGGTGAAAGGCCAGCATGGCCTCGACCTGCACGCGCATCGATTGCTTGGCGGCGTGCTGCACCGCTTGCGGATCGCTCAGCCGGGCTGCTTCGGCTTGCGCGAGGGTCCAGCCGGCGGGCAGATAGCCGTTCAGCGGATCATGCGCGCTGGTCTGGTCGGTGACGACATCGGGGCGGAGGCCGCGTTTGACAAGTTCGGGGAATATTTCGGCGGCATTGCCGAGCAGGCCGACGGATATCGCGCGGCCTTGCGCGATGGCGCTGTTGATCATGGCCAGCGCGTCATCGAGCGAGGTGGCGCCGTGATCGAGATAGCCGGTGGCGAGGCGTTTTTCGATGCGGCTTGGTTGGCATTCGACCGCCAACATGCAAGCCCCGGCCATGGTCGCGGCCAAAGGCTGCGCGCCGCCCATGCCGCCGAGGCCGCCTGTGAGAATCCATTTGCCGGCGAGGCTGCCGGCGAAATGCTGCCGGCCGATTTCGACAAAGGTTTCGTACGTGCCCTGAACGATCCCCTGTGAGCCGATATAGATCCATGATCCTGCGGTCATTTGCCCGTACATCATCAGGCCGCGGCGATCGAGCTCGTTGAAATGTTCCCAATTGGCCCAGTGGGGCACCAGATTTGAATTGGCGATGAGCACGCGCGGTGCATCAAGATGCGTGCGAAAGACGCCGACGGGTTTGCCGGACTGGATCAGCAAGGTTTGGTCATCATCGAGCGCGCGCAGGCTGGCGACGATGGCATCGAATGAAGGCCAGTCGCGTGCGGCTTTGCCGATGCCGCCATAGACGATCAGATCCTCAGGTTTTTCGGCCACCTCGGGGTCGAGATTATTCATCAACATGCGCAGGGCGGCTTCCGTCTGCCAGGATTTGGCGGTGCGGGTGGGGCCGTGCGGTGCGCGGATGATGCGGCGGTTGGTGAGGTCGGGCGGTTGATCGGTCATGGCGGGAAGGACCTGTGCTTGTATATACAAGTGCGTTTATCAAGATGGATCGTGCTGGTCAATCAAAATCATCCGGCCGGGGTAAACCGCCCGCCCAGGCTGTAGCGCGATCCGGGATAGGTGAACCGGCTGCGGGTGGCGGGTGCGCCGCCTGCCCAGGTGCGCCGGGTGAGCAATAAGCAGGCTTCGGTTGCCGGAATGCGCAGCCAATGTCGTGTCTGGCGATCGGGCATGATGGCGCTGACCACATGCTCGACCTCGGAGGCGGCGGCGATGGATTGCAAATAGCGGTTGGTCGATTGGCGGGTAAAATCCTGCTCGGGATAATGCGGCGCGAAGAACGGCGAGATGAAACGCTCCTCGATTTGCACGGGGTGATCATCCTCGTCATGGACGATGATCGAGTGGAATAATTTGGTGCCGGCGCGCATTTCGAAATCGGCCGCGAGGTCAGGGGTTGCGCGGATCGCTTCCATCGTGATCAGCCGGGCGCTGTGAGTATGGCCGCGATTTTGAATATCCTCGACGATATCACGCAATTCGAGAAGTTCCGAACGCGGCTTGGGGGCTGCGACGAAGGAGCCGATGCCTTGGAGTCTGGTGATCAGGCCTTCGGCGGATAATTCGCGCAAGGCGCGATGGATGGTCATGCGCGAGACGCCGAGGCTCTCGACCAGCTCATGCTCGGATGGCAGGCGCATACCGTCGCGCCATTCGCCGCTGCTGACGCGATCGGTCATGTGCTGCTTGACGCGTTGATAGAGCGGTGCGGTTTTGGGATTGTCCGTCATGGTCGGTCGGGCGCGCCGTGATAGACCCGGCTGAGGGGTGATATGCCGCCGATCCAGTAGGATAAGGCGGCGGGTGATTTGACGTCCCATAAGGCAAAATCGGCATATTTGCCGACCTCCAGGGTTCCGGTATCGGCGTGCAGTGCCAATGCGCGGGCGGCGTTGATGGTGTGGCCGGCGAGGGCTTCGGCGGGGGTCAGCCCGAACAGAACGCAGGCCATATTCATCGTCGCGCAGGGATTGAGCAGCGGCGAGGTGCCGGGATTGCAATCGCTGGCAATGGCCATCGGAACGCCGTGGCGGCGGAACAGATCGACCGGTGGGGCTTGCGTTTCGCGCAAATAATAATAGGCGCCGGGCAGGAGCATGGCGATGGTGCCGGCCCGCGCCATGGCCGCGACACCGGCCTCGTTCGTGTATTCCAGATGATCCGCGGACAGCGCACCGTGCGAGGCAGCAAGCGCTGCGCCGTTGGAGTCGGTGAGTTGATCGGCATGCAGCTTAACCGGCAGGCCGCGCTTGGTCGCGGCGGTGAACAGGCGGTCGATCTCGCCTGGCGTAAAACTGATCGATTCGCAAAAACCATCGACAGCGTCGATCAATCCTTCATCGGCGAGGCTTGGCAACAGTACCTCGATCAGATGGGTGATATACTCATCGCGTCGGCCGGCAAATTCGGGGGGCAGGGTATGGGCGCCGAGAAAACTGGTGCGCACGGTGATGTTGAGCGCGCGCCCGACGGCGCGGGCCGCGCGCAATTGC
>NCAP01000122.1 GCA_002255495.1 Rhodospirillales bacterium 20-60-12
ATCGCCGAACGGGACCAAAAACAACACGCCGATGAAAGCCAAGGCGATCCCAAAAAAATCTGCAGCGCGCCGCGATGAGAATGCTGCGACGGTCAATGGTCCGGTAAATTCTAACGCCACCGCCAGACCGAGCGGAATACTGCGCAGGGCCATATAAAAGGTCAGATTCATGACGCCGAGCGACACGCCATAGCCCAATAATGAAGGCAATGACGGCAGCGAGACCTTGGTCCGCCAAGGGCGTAACACCACAGCCAAAATGATCGCTCCCAATCCGAGGCGCAAGGCAGTGGCCCCTTCGGCGCCAACCGCTGGGAATAACCCTTTTGCAAATGTCGCACCGTATTGAACCGATATCATGGCCATAAAGAGAGACAGAAATGGCCAGGCCCGCGCCATGGCGCGCCGCCTTGCTTTTATCGACAACGACATGATGCTTTTATCCTTGACCCAGAGCGCTGGCAGACAAGCTGCAATGGCACATGAAGACCCTCCCCGCATCTAAAGCGGGATGGGTTGTCACGCGGCCACCCAAGAGTGTGATCGTTATACAACGACACGCTCCATGTTGATTTTGTCGATCAATTTCATTGGTTTAGGCGCGTTTTACCGATCAATTTCGTCCGGGTTGATCGCGGATCAATCATTATTCTTGCCCATCCTCGTCGTCGGGATCGGGCAATGAATGATCGGGCAGACGGTAATCCTCGGTGAACCAGCGGCCGAGATCGATTTGCCGGCAACGGGCGGAGCAAAAGGGTTTATGCGCCGGCAGGCTGGGCTTGCGGCAGATCGGGCATTTAGACTCCATGGCGCAACACCTCGTGCAAAGGCGGGCGGATGCGGGGGCGGAGAATTTCCGCAAAGCCCAGATGGGAGAAGCCGAGCAAAGCCGGTTTCAGCGGATCATCCGCCAGAACCGCGCGCACATCCGGCGCCAAGCGTGCGCGGGCAGCGGTTTTCATGCCGGCGAAATCGATCAGTATGGCGCCTGACAGATTGCGCAGCCGGATCTGCCGGGCAATGAAGGGGATCAGATCACGATTGAGTGCCAATTGAGCCGCCGCCTTCTGGCCCTTGCCGGCGGAATGGGCACCGGCGTCGATATCGATGGCGGTCAAAGCCGGAGTGGGCGTGATGATCATGCGTGCGCCACCCGGCAGAGCGGCAATGGGCTCGGCGAGGCCGGCAACCTCGTCTTCCAGGATCGGATCAAAGGCTTGGGCAACCAGCGACAATCGGGGCCCAAGCGTCTGATGCCACAAAGCGAGCAACTCGGAATCATCGACGCACACTTGTTCATCGGGTGCCGCGGCGGCCCATTCGAGCAACGGCCCCGGCCCGCGTTCGCGCAAGCCCGGCTTGCTGCCCGGCGCGTCGGCAATCCAGGCGAGCCTGACGCCCTTGCCGCCTTGGGCAGCGCGGGTCACCCGCACGGCGATCAGATCACCCACCGAGAGCTTCGCGCGACCGGCATTGTTGGGCAGAAATCCCTCGATACCGCCCAATTCGATGAAGCTGCCGGCCATCGCCGGCATGACGGCCAGCACGCGGCCGTGATAAATGTCGCCTACGCCGTCGGGTGCTGCGCGACTCCACAGGCAGAAATCGATCAGTTCATCACCAGCGAGCCGCGCGACGCGCACCTGATCGCCACGTTTGGCAGCCAGGATCATGGGCGGAAAAATCCGAGGCCGCGGAGCAATTTCTCGGTCTCGTGCAAGGGCAGCCCGACGACCGCGGAATAGGAGCCGGCGAGAAAATCGACAAAAACCGCCGCCCGTCCCTGAATCCCATAGCCGCCGGCCTTGCCGCGCCATTCGCCGGTGGCGAGATAATCCTCGATCACGCGTGACTCCAGCCGGGCGAACCCGACCGCGCTATCAACCAGCCGCTCGGCGATTCTGCCATCGGGCGCGCGCAGGGCGATGGCGGTGAGCACGTGATGCCGGCGGCCCGAGAGACGGTGCAGGCAAAGCCGCGCTTCGTCTATTGTGTCGGTTTTAGGAAGCATGCGGCGGCCCAATGCCACCACCGTGTCGGCTGCCAGCACAAAGCCTGGCGCGTCCACCGCCGCAAGCTTCGCCCGCGCAAGGCGCTGGGCGGCAAAGCGCGGCAATTCGAGTTTATGAGGAGTCTCGTCGAT
The DNA here is from genome assembly GCA_002255495.1 of Rhodospirillales bacterium 20-60-12. Taxonomy (GTDB): domain Bacteria; phylum Pseudomonadota; class Alphaproteobacteria; order Acetobacterales; family Acetobacteraceae; genus 20-60-12. The sequence goes on from NCAP01000122.1 coordinate 2,147, forward strand.
CTCAGGGGCAATGATCTGGTCGGGGACCACCCCGATCTGGTTCAGCAAAGCCAGCCGGCGGGGGCTGGATGAGGCCAGAACCAGCCGCGAACTCACTTGAACCGGAATGTAATCCGACCCTTGGAGAGGTCATAAGGCGTCATTTCCACATTCACCTTGTCGCCCGCGAGGACGCGAATGCGGTTCTTGCGCATTTTGCCGCTGGTATGGGCCAGAATTTCATGTTCGTTATCGAGCTTCACCCGGAACATGGCATTGGGCAGCAATTCAGTGACCGTGCCACTAAACTCGATCATATCTTCTTTCGACATCCAAACTCTTTCTATTGTTACATCAGAATGGGGCAATGAGCCGGGATTAACCCTAGGTCAACCCGGGAGAGGCGATTTGAGCCGGCAGGCCACCGAGCGCGCATGGGCATCGAGCCCTTCGGCCTGGGCCAGAACGACCGCCGCCGGACCGATGGCTCCAAGCGCCTGATCGCTCAGAGCGACGTAGGTGGTGCGCTTGAGGAAATCATGGACCGAGAGGCCCGAGGCATAGCGGGCGGCTCGCGAGGTCGGCAATACATGGTTCGGCCCGGCGATGTAGTCGCCTATGGCCTCGGGACAATTGCCACCCAGAAAAATCGCCCCGGCATGGCGGATGGCGGCAAAAACCGGTTCATGATTGGCCAGCATCAACTGCAGATGCTCAGGTGCTATGCGATCGGCAAGCGAAGCGGCCTGGGTCCAGTTCTGTACAACGATAATAGCGCCGTGGTCCCGCCAGCTTGCCCCGGCAATGGCCGCACGGGGCAGATCTACAAGGGCCGCATCCACGGCGCGCGCCACCAAATCGGCAAAATCAGCATCGTTGGTGATCAAAATGGATTGGGCGAGTTCATCATGCTCGGCCTGAGCCAGCAGATCGAGCGCGATATAAGCAGGGTCGTTCGCGGCATCGGCAATGATCAGCACGTTCGACGGCCCGGCGATGGAATCAATGCCCACCGGCCCGAAGACCTGCCGCTTGGCCTCGGCGACATAGGCATTGCCAGGACCGACGATCCGATCGACCGATGCAATGCTCGCCGTGCCATAGGCCAAAGCCGCCACAGCCTGCGCGCCGCCGATGCGGTAAATCTCGGTCACCCCTGCCCGCCTGGCCGCCGCCAGCACCAGCGGGTTGATCACGCCGCCGGGCATCGGCACGCACATGGCGATCCGGCCGACACCGGCAACCTTGGCCGGGAGCGCGTTCATCAGCACCGAGGAGGGGTAAGTGGCCTTGCCGCCCGGCACATAGATGCCCACGGCATCGAGCGGGGTCCAGCGCATGCCAAGGCGCACACCCAGCGTATCGGTATATTCGATCCCATTGGGCATCTGGGCCTGTGCGAATGCCTCGATCCGGCTGGCCGCGAGATCGAGCGCCGCGTGCAAATCGGCGCCGATCTCAGCTTGTGCGGCCTCGATCTCGGCATCGCTGACGCGGATATTTGCGGCATCGATCGCCGTACGGTCGAATTGCGCGGTCAAAGCGAATAAGGCTGCATCACCCTGGCTGCGCACCTGGGCGATAATGGCAGCGACATCGCGGCTGATCGAGGGGGCGGCCTGGTCGGCACTATTCAGCAGGCCAGCAAACACAGCCTCGAAATCGGCGGCGGCGGCGTCAAGCCGCTTCACGCGAGCGCCTCACGAAACCGGTCGATCCAGATTTTAATCGCCTCGGGCCGGGTCTTCAGGGCTGTACGATTGACGATCAGTCGCGAGGTGACCTGCGCGATCACTTCGGTTTCCACCAGATCATTGGCACGCAAAGTGCTGCCGGTGGCGACCAGATCGACGATGAGGCGCGACAGCCCAAGGCCGGGTGCGAGTTCCATTGCACCGTTGAGAGCAACAATTTCCGCCTGAATGCCGCGTGTGGCAAAATGTTTTTTCGTGATATTGGGGTATTTGCTGGCGACCCGCACCCGGCTCAGGCGGGAGAAATCGGTTTTGCCCGCGTGATCCTGCGGCTCTGCGACCGATACGCGGCAACCGCCGATGCCCAGATCGAGCGGGGCATAAATCTCGGGATAATCGAATTCCATCAGCACATCCGAGCCGCAAATGCCGATTTCGGCTGCGCCGAAAGCGACAAAGGTCGCCACATCGAAGGAGCGCACGCGGATAACGTCCAGATCGGGATGGTCGGTGGGAAAGCGCATGTGGCGCGAATCCTCATCGGCATAATCAGGCTCCGGATGGATGCCGGCACGCGCCAGCAGCGGCCCGCATTCACGCAGAATGCGACCTTTCGGCAACGCCAGCACCACCGGCCGGTCGAACGCGCTGCTCAATTTCTGATCCCGTGTGAGGACTGACATGACGGCGATTTAAACTGCGCGGCATGAAAAGTCACCTGCCCGGCAACGCCGGGCAGGCTTTCTGTCAGAGTGTAGAATTAACTCATCAATCCGTTTCATCGCTTCAGATTGGGTCGGCCGACCCCACCCGATGCGAGACGGACCTAGTGCATGCCGCCCATGGAACCGAGACCACCCAGCAGCCAGACAACGACCAAAATAATCAAAATCAAACCGAGCACACCACCAAGACCTGAACGGCCATACCGGTTATAGCCGTAATAACCACCGCCACCGCCAAAAACGAGCAGAAGTATAATGATCAGAATGATCAAACCCATGACAATATTTCCTCACACAACAAAAACGATCATTATAGAAACGCTTCCATTACATGGGGCTTCATTGGCAAAACAGCCAGAAATATGGGGAAAGTTTCATAAACAATTAGATCGTTAAAATAGGGAACTAATCGTCTATAGCGGCGTTACAGGCAGTTGGGCTCATTGCACCATCGAAGCTTAATGAAACTCTATGACCCGGCCGGCGGGCTCGCCCAGCACTTCATCCTCACGCATGACCATCCGCCCGCGAATGATCGTTGCCATTGGCCAGCCAGTGACGCTGACGCCATCGAACGGCGTCCATCCGCAGGGCGAGGCAATCCAATCATTGCTGATCCGCCGTTTTGCCTGCAGATCGACAATGGTGAAATCACCGTCCATGCCGGCTGCGATACGGCCTTTATTCAACGCTCCATAAATCCGCGCCGGCCCTGCCGCCATTAAATCCACCATCCGCCCGAGCGACAGGCGGCCGCCATGCACGTGATCGAGCATCAAAGGCAGCAAAGTCTGCACACCGGTCAGGCCGGCCGCGCAATCGGGCCAGGGTTTAGCCTTGGCGGCATGGGAATGCGGCGCGTGATCCGACCCGATGGTGGCCACGAGGCCATTATTCACCGCCTGCCATGCCGCATCGCGGTGCGCTGCCGTGCGGATCGGCGGGTTCATCACCGCATAAGCGCCCAACGCCTCATACGCCTCCGGTGCGGCCTGGGTCAGGTGATTGAGCAACACTTCGACACTGACGAAATCAGTATGGTCGCGCAGATACGAAAACTCCGCCGCCGTGGAGGTGTGCAGAATATGCACCGGGCGACCCGTTTTGCGCGCCAAAGCGACAATCCGCCTGGTGCCGAGAAAGGCGCATTCCTCATCACGCCATACGGCGTGTTGCTCATAGCCCTGGCCGCGTGAGAATTGTGCGCGCCGCTCGTTCAACCGGTACTCGTCCTCGGCATGAAACGCCACGCGCCGACGGCCGGAGCGCAGGACACGCTCGATCGATGCATCGTCCTCGACCAGCAAATTACCCGTACTGGACCCGGCAAACACCTTGACGGCGCATACCCCGCTCTGCTGCTCCAACGCGCCCAACTCATCGGCATTCTGCTTGGTAGCGCCGACATAAATGCCCATGTCGCAAAATGCGTGGCCGGGAATATAATCGCTCTTGATCCGCAACGATTCAGTATTGATCGCCGGCGGGTTGGTGTTGGGCATATCAAACACGCTGCACACGCCACCCAATATCGCGGCCCTAGTACCGGTCGGAATCGATTCCACTGCCGGATCAAATCCGCCCTGGCCGGAATCACGCAAATGCACATGCGGATCGATTATACCGGGCAGCACATGCAGCCCGCGCGCATCGAACAACTCATCAGCGGTATCAGACCCCGCGTCCAACGACGCAACACGCCCAGCCCTCACGCCGATATCAGTCGCCACCGGACCCCAGGGCAGCATCACCGTACCGCCGCGAATAATCAAATCGAAATGTGCACTCATCAGCCGCTTCTACACCGCCGCACCTCGACCTGCCAAACATCGCAAAGCTTGACCTGCCCCCCTTGCCCGTGCCCCATGATGCGCCGCTCAATAAAATGAGGCTCACCCGAACATGCATCCCGGCGTGCCCCTTTGATCATCGCACAAAACGACATCATCCACGCGCTGTCAGGCTTTGCCGTCGGGCTCCTGGTCGGGCTAACCGGTGTCGGCGGCGGCTCGCTCATGACCCCCTTGCTCATCGTGCTGTTCGGCGTTCATCCGGCAACGGCAGTCGGCACCGACCTGCTTTATGCCGGTGTCACGAAAACCGCCGGCATGCTGACCCACAGCATTAAACAAACCATCGCCTGGGCCATCGTCTTTCGCCTCGCCATCGGCAGCATACCCGCCAGCATCATCACCCTCTTCGTCCTGTCACATTTTAATCTCAAAGCGCCCGGACCCGCCCATTTCATCTCGGCCATCCTGGGTATTGCCCTCATCCTGACCGCCCTGACCGTGCTGGTCCGCCCGATTATCAGCAAATTCCTTGCCCAAATAATGCCGCAACGCTCGCCGGCGCGCGTGCTGATCATCACCATCCTGACCGGCGCCTTGATCGGCATCCTCGTCTGCATCTCATCGGTCGGCGCCGGCGCCATCGGCATGACCATTCTTATCCTGCTCTACCCCGACATAAAATTGGAAAAACTCGTCGGCGCCGATATCGCCCACGCCGTACCCCTCACCCTTATCGCAGGCGCCGGACACTGGCTGATCGGCGACGTCAATTCCCATCTCCTCCTCACGCTGCTGATCGGATCAATCCCAGGCATCACAATCGGCAGCCTGCTGATCACCAAAATCCCCGCCGCCGCCCTGCGCACCATCCTAGCCATCATCCTGCTCATCGTCGGCACCCGGTTGCTCACTTGAACGCTGTTGTGTGGGCCGGTGGTGAGGTAAGCAAGATCAGGGGACGCTGTCCCCTGAAACCCCTGCCAGGGCATGATGCCCTGGACCCCTGTAAATTTGGCTCTGGCAGAAAAGGGGCCAACCGCGTTGTTGGATTCAGTGTGCTCGGCCC
>NCAP01000123.1 GCA_002255495.1 Rhodospirillales bacterium 20-60-12
GTCGCGCTGCTCGGCTGGTCCGATGGCGGGGCAACAGTCCTGAACAGTATCGCCGCGGCGCCCGATCTACCGCCCGGGCTCATCCGCGGGGCGGTCGCGCTCTATCCGGCTTGCGCGCGGGTGGCCAAATTGCCGCATTGGCGTGCGGCCGTGCCCTTGCTGATCCTGATGGGTGCAGATGACGACTGGACACCTCCCGCGCCCTGCCAGGCCCTGGCCAGGCGCCAGCCAAGGCTGATTTCTATGCATCTCTATCCGGGCGCCTATCATGATTTCGATGTTCCGCGCGACCCGGTGCATTTGGTGAAAAACCTCGTTTACACCAAATCAGGCACGGGCATTGCCCATGCCGGCGAGAACCCTGTCGCACGCGACGCCGCGCGGCAGGCAGTACCGCTATTCCTGGCAGGTCTGCCGCCTGCCGGGTAATTCTTTGCCTAACAGAACTGTCATGCTAATGCCGATCCATGAAACAGGTAAAACTGGCGTTTGGCGCTGACCATGGCGGCTATGGCTTGAAAGCCAAGCTGATCGAGGCCGCGCGTCATGCGGGGCATGACATTATCGATTGCGGCACCAATGATGCGGCCAGCGTTGATTATCCTGACTTTGCCGCCGCCGTCTGCCGGGCGATCATCGCCGGCGAGGCGGACCTTGGCGTTCTGGTGTGCGGCACCGGCATCGGCATGTCGATTGCCGCCAATCGCTACAAGCAGATCCGCTGTGGCCTGTGCACAGACACAACCGCTGCCCGGCTGACCCGCGCCCATAATGATGCCAATGTGCTCGCCCTCGGCGCCCGGTTGATCGGCGAGGAAGTCGCACTCGACATACTGCACCATTTCCTGACAACGCCATATGAAGGCGGCCGGCATGATCGCCGAATTGCAAAACTCACGGGACAGACCGCATGAACAAGCACAGCACTGCCAGCATCCATGATCGTTTCTTCGCCGCCTCGTTGGCTGAGAGCGACCCGCAGATCGCCGCTGCGATCGCCGCCGAACTGGCCCGCCAGCAGGACGGTATCGAGCTGATTGCCTCGGAAAACATCGTCTCGGCCGCCGTGTTGGAGGCCCAGGGCTCGGTGCTGACCAACAAATATGCCGAAGGCTATCCCGGCAAGCGCTATTATGGCGGCTGTGCGGCTGTCGATGTCGCGGAAACATTGGCGATCGAGCGCGCTTGCACGTTGTTCGAGTGCAGTTTCGCCAATGTGCAGCCGCATTCCGGCGCGCAGGCCAATCAGGCGGTGTTTCTGGCGCTGCTCAACGCCGGTGACACGATTTTGGGCATGAGCCTCGCTGCCGGCGGGCATCTGACCCATGGTGCGGCACCGAATTTGTCGGGCAAATGGTTCAATGCCGTGCAATATGGCGTGCGCGCTGACAACGGCCTGCTCGATTACGAAGAGCTCGAACACCTGGCGCGGACCAAAAAACCCAAACTGATCATCGCCGGCGGCTCGGCCTATCCAAGGGTCATCGATTTCGCCCGCATCCGCGCCGTGGCAGACGAGGTGGGTGCGTATTTCATGGTCGATATGGCGCACTTCGCCGGGCTGGTGGCGGCCGGTGTGTATCCCTCGCCATTGCCCCATGCCCATGTCGTGACGACCACGACGCATAAGACATTGCGCGGCCCGCGTGGCGGCATGATCCTGTCGAACGATCCTGAATTGGGTAAAAAATTCAACGCCGCCGTATTCCCCGGCCTGCAAGGCGGGCCTTTGATGCATGTCATCGCTGCCAAGGCGGTGGCGTTCGGCGAGGCGCTGCGGCCGGAATTTCGGACCTATCAGAATGCGGTGGTCGAAAATGCCCGGGCACTGGCGGCTGTTTTGGTCGAGCAGGGTCTGGCCATCGTCACCGGCGGCACCGATAGCCATTTGATGCTGGTGGATCTGCGGCCGAAAAATGTCACGGGTAAAGCCGCGGAGGCAAGCCTGGAGCGCGCCCACATCACGGCCAATAAAAACGCCATTCCCTTTGATCCCGCCAAGCCCTTCATCACCTCCGGCATTCGGCTCGGCACGCCGGCGGCGACCACGCGCGGCTTTGGCGTCGCTGAATTCCGCGAGGTCGGTTTGATGATCAACGAGGTGCTCGAAGGCCTGTCGCGCTCGAATGATGGCAGCAACGACGAGGTGGAACGCGCAGTGGGAGCCCGCGTGCATGCCATGTGTGCGCGTTTCCCCATCTATCGCTGATCACGCGCCATGCGCTGTCCGTTTTGCGGCGAGGCGGACACCCAGGTCAAAGATAGCCGCCCTTCGGAAGATGGCGTGGCGATACGCCGCCGCCGGTTCTGCGGCGGTTGCGGCCAGCGCTTCACCACCATCGAGCGGGTACAGTTGCGCGAACTGATCGTGGTCAAGGCCGATGATCGGCGGGTGCCATTCGATCGCGACAAATTGTCGCGCTCCATCCGCATTGCGCTGCGTAAGCGGCCGGTCAGCGAGGAGCGCATAGAGCGCATCGTCAACGGCATCGTGCGGCAACTCGAATCCAGTGGCGAGTCCGAAATCACATCCCACGCAGTGGGCGAGGCGGTCATGGACAGTCTCAAGGCTGTCGATAAGGTTGCCTATGTGCGCTTTGCCTCGGTGTATCGCGACTTTCGCGAACCAAGCGATTTCGAGGCCTTTCTAGGTTCGATGGACAAGCCTACATAGCCAGCATGTCGGATGTCGATCATATGCGGGCGGCCCTGGCTCTGGCGCGGCGGGGATTGGGTGAAACCGCTCCCAACCCGTCGGTTGGCTGCGTCATCGTGCGCGAGGGCCGCGTGCTGGGCCGCGGGCGCACCGCACCGGGCGGCAGGCCCCATGCCGAGACGATCGCTTTGGCCATGGCGGGCCCGGATGCGCGCGGCGCGACGGCCTACGTGACGCTGGAGCCCTGCGCCCATGTCGGCAAAACACCACCCTGTACCGAGGCCCTGATCGAGGCCGGAATCGCCCGTGTTGTGGTGGCCGTGCGCGACCCCGATAAGCGGGTGAACGGCCAGGGCATCGCCCGGCTGCGCGACGCGGGCATCGAGGTGACCGAGGATATTTGCCGGGCGGAAGCGAGCATTCTGAATGCCGGCTTCTTCTCCGTGATCCAACAAGGTCGCCCGCTGGTGCGGCTGAAGTTGGCCAGCACACTCGATGGCCGGATTGCCACAAAAAGCGGGGAAAGCCAGTGGATCAGCGGCCCGGAAGCACGGCGCGCCACCCATGCCATGCGCGGCCGGCATGATGCGCTGATGGTCGGCGTTGGCACAGTGCTGGCCGATAATCCTGAATTGACGTGCCGTCTGGCAGGCTTTCGCCAGCGCGGCATGATCCGCATCATCGTGGATTCCCATTTACGCACGCCGCTGACGGGCAATTTGGTGCGCAGCGCCGGGCAAACTCCTCTTTGGCTGTTGCATCGCGACGGGGCGGACCCTGCACGCATGGCGGCGCTGAAATCAGCCGGTGTGCGTTTGTTCGAACTGCCGGCCTCCTCCACCGGCATCGATCTCAAGGCCGGGCTTGAACATCTCGCAAAATCCGGGATCACACGGCTGATGGTGGAAGGTGGGGCCACGCTGGCGGCGGCGTTGCTGCGCGAACATCTGGTCGATCGGCTCGCCTGGTTTCACGCCCCCGCGATTATGGGCGGCGATGGCTATCCTGCCGCGCAGGCCTTCGGTGTGGCGAACTTGGCCTCCATGCCGCGCTTTCAGCCGGTTTCCGCGACCCGCTACGGCCAGGATTATCTCACGACTTTTCGCAAGGTTGCCTGATGTTTACAGGAATTATCACCGGCGTCGGGCGTATCGCCGCGATCCGCCACATCTCAAACTCGCAGGATGCGCGCTTCATCATCGAAGTGCCCGCTGACAACCCAATCTGGGCGGGCATTGAGCATGTTGCCCTCGGCGCATCGATTGCCTGCTCGGGCTGCTGCCTGACCGTGGTGGAACGTGACGCGCGCTCGTTTGCAGTCGATGTCTCGGCTGAATCACTGGCCAAAACAACACTCAGCGCCTGGAAAATCGGCGATCAGGTCAATTTGGAGCGGGCCGCGCGGCTGGGCGACGAGCTGGGCGGGCATATCGTCTCGGGGCATGTCGATGGGCTGGCGGAAGTGGTCTCGAGCATGCCGGAAAATGGCTCCGTGCGCTGGCAATTCAGGCTGCCCGACGATTTGGCGCGGTTTGTTGCACCGAAAGGCAGCATCACCATCAACGGCGTATCGCTGACGGTCAACGAGGTGCAGGGCACGATATTCGGCGTCAATATCATTCCTCACACATCACTGGTGACGAATTTCGCCACCCTGGCTGTCGGCGACAAGGTTAATATCGAAATAGACATGCTGGCGCGCTATGTCGCCCGCCTTGCGGAGTTCAAATCGTGAATGAAATCAAAAAATCATCGCTGACGGAATATTTGTCGCCGGCGGCCGAGATTATCGAAGAGGCGCGGGCAGGGCGGATATTCATCCTAGTCGATGACGAAGATCGTGAAAATGAGGGCGACCTGGTCATTCCCGCTCAGTTCGCGACACCGGATGCCATCAATTTCATGGCCAAGCACGCGCGCGGGTTGATCTGCCTCGCCCTCACCAAGGCGCGTTGCGAAATGCTCGGCTTGCCCTTGATGTCGCCCGCCAATGGATCGCGCCATGAAACGGCCTTCACCGTCTCGATCGAGGCGGCCGAAGGCGTGACCACGGGTATTTCGGCAGCCGACCGTGCGCGCACGGTCGCGATTGCGATCAATCCGGAAACCGGACGCCACGATATCGTCTCGCCCGGCCATGTGTTCCCGCTGATGGCGCGCGCCGGCGGCACACTGGTCCGCGCAGGTCACACGGAAGCGGCTGTCGATATTGCGCGCCTGGCTGGCCTGACGCCTGCGGGCGTGATTTGCGAAATCATGAATGACGACGGCACCATGGCGCGCCTGCCGGACCTGGTGGCGTTTTCTCAACGTCACAATCTCAAACTCGGCACCATCGCCGATCTGATCGGGCATCGCCGCCGGACTGAAAAACTGGTCAAGCGGGTCGAGCAAGGCAGCGTTCCGGATGGCGCCGGTGGCGCTTGGCGCGTGCAGGTCTATCGCAGCGAGGTCGATGGGCTGGAGCATCTCGCTTTGGCCAAAGGCGATCTGACGAGTGCCGAGCCGATCCTGGTGCGGATGCACGCAATCGATACCATAAACGATATTCTCGGCGGCCGACATATCGAGACATTGCATGGTGCAATGGCCCAGATTACCGCGGCCGGGCGCGGCGTGGTGGTGCTGATCAGGGAGGCCTCGCCGACCGCCTTATCCGATCGGGTGCGTACTTTGTCGAGCGGTGATCGGCCGCAACCGGCATTGCGCGATTACGGAATCGGCGCACAAATTCTGCTGGATTTGGGGGTCAAGGATATGATCCTGATGTCCAATCATCAGCGCACCATCATCGGGCTTGAAGGCTACGGGCTCAATGTCGTCGAGCAACGGGCGATTGCTCAATGAGCACGGCTGATGCTCCTGCGCAAACCGTGCCGCAGCTTGGTGGTGAAGCACCTGCCATTCTGATTATCCGCGCGCCCTATTACCGCAGCATCGTCGATGGCATGACCGAGGCGGCGAAGGCGGTTCTGCAGGAGGCCTGCGCCACATTCGACATTGTTGATGTCGCCGGCGCTTTCGAACTGCCCCAGGCCTTGCGCATCGCATTGCGTGGCCGGACAAAATATAGCGGGTTCATCGCCATCGGCTGCGTCGTGCGCGGCGAGACCGATCATTATGATTTCATCTGCCAATCGGCGATGTCCGGATTGATGGATGTCGCCGTGCAATACGGCATCTGCCTCGGCACGGCTTTGCTCACTGTCGACAGCATCGCGCAGGCCACCGCACGCTCGGCTGAAACCGGTGCCAATAAGGGAGGCGAAGCCGCCATCGCCTGTCTCATGCAAATCGCCCTCGCGCGTCAACTAGGTGCCGTATGACCAAACCACGTCCCCGCACCCTCTCGCGCGTCGCCGCCGTGCAGGCTTTATATCAGAGCGAACAAAACGGTGAATCGGTTGAGACGATCATCGATCAATTCGTTCGCCACCGGATTAACGCGCCGTTCGGCGATGGTGATTTGCAGGACGGCAAATTGCCCGACGCGCATGTGCCGCTCTTTTCACGGATATTGCGCACCGCGACAATGCAGCAGGATGAGCTCGATCTGCTGATTGCGAATGCCCTGCCAGAGACCTGGCCGCTGGCTCGGCTCGACCCCGTCTTGCGCGCTTTGTTGCGTGCGGCAGCGGCGGAGTTCTGGATGAAGGATGGCCCGCCGGCGCGTGTTGTGATCAATGAATATATTGATGTCGCACATGGGTTTTTGGCCGATGATGGCATCAAACTTGCCAACGCTGTGCTGGATCGTCTGGGTCATTTGCTGCGCCCTGCCGATTTTGCCGCAAATGACGCAAAATGACCTTGTCGCTGCCCGCTGAATTCGGCCTGATCGGCAGATATTTTGCGCCGCTGGCCGGACCGGAGGGGCTCGGATTGCGCGACGATGCAGCATTATTCACCCCGCCCGCGGGCCGTGAACTTGTCATCACCAAAGATGCGATGGTGGCGGGTGTTCATTTCATCGGTGACGAACCAGCAGATTTGATCGCCCGCAAATTGTTGCGGTCCAATTTGTCGGACTTGGCCGCGATGGGTGCCACGCCGCTTCACTACCTCCTTGCTCTGGCGGTGTCGCGCGGCACGGATGAAGCCTGGTTTGCCGCTTTTGCCAAAGGCCTCGCGCAGGACCAGGCCCATTTCAATATCACGCTGCTCGGCGGCGATACGGTCAGTACGACCGGGCCGCTTTGCGTCTCTGCTACCCTGATCGGCCATGTCACTCCAGGTCATGCCCTGCGCCGCACGGGCGCTTGCGTCGGCGATGGGCTCTACGTCACCGGCACGATCGGCGATGCGGCGTTGGGCTTGCGTGCCTTGCGCGGCGATATCATCGACGCGGATGGATATCTGGTCTCGCGCTATCGCTTGCCGCAACCGCGCCTTGGGCTGGCGTTGCACGGCATTGCCCATGCGGCGATGGATATTTCCGATGGGCTATTGCAGGACCTGGGTCATTTATGCCGCGCGAGCGCGCTTGGTGCGCGGATCGATGCTGCTTTAGTACCGGTGTCGATCCCTGGTCAAATCGAGACCTGCCTGACCGGCGGCGATGATTACGAATTGCTGCTTGCGGTCCCGCCAGCGCGCCATGTGGACTTGCAAAAAGCCTGTGCAGGATTGCGGATTACCAAAATCGGCGAATTTGTCGCCGGTGAGCGGATCACCGTATGTGATATAGAGGGCGCGCCCATGACATTCAGCCGCGCCGGTTGGTCGCAT
>NCAP01000124.1 GCA_002255495.1 Rhodospirillales bacterium 20-60-12
AATACCCCCCGCCACCGCCGCCTCATAAGCCAAACTGAGCCCCTTTGATTCCGCCAGGGTCGAGAGCGCCACGCCATGCACCGCCAGCAGCGCCTTGTTCGCGGTGACCACCGGCTTGCCGTTGATCAGAGCGCGCTCGACCAGCCTGTGCGCCGGCCCGTCGGACCCGCCAATCAGCTCGACCACGACATCAATGTGCGCGTCATCGGCCAGGCTCACCGGGTCATCTGTCCAGGTGAATCCGGCAAGCGAAATGCCACGGTCCCGGTCGCGGTTCCGTGCCGAGACCGCGCGCACAATAATCGGCCTTCCGGCCCGCTGGGCGATCAGTTCGGCATTTTGAGCGAGCAAGGCCACCACGCCGGCCCCCACCGTGCCAAGCCCGGCGACGCCGATCCGTAAAGGGGTGGTCATGCCTGCGCCGTAACCGTCTCAGGCCCCGGCTCAGGCCCCGGCTCAGGCTCAGATTCAGGCTCAGCGGGCCCGGCATTATCCTGCGCCAGAAACGGTTTGATATTGCGAATCGCCTGGCGCAAGCGGTGCGCATTCTCGACAAAGGCAATCCGCACATGGCCATCGCCATGCTCGCCGAATCCAATGCCCGGTGCCACCGCCACCTTGGCTTTGGCGAGCAGCAATTTGGCAAACTCAACCGAGCCCATATGCGCAAACCGCTCAGGGATCGGCGCCCAGGCAAACATCGAGCCCGCCGGGTTGGGAATATCCCACCCTGCAGCACCGAGCCCTTTGATCAGAATGTCCCGCCGCTCTTTATATAACGACCGCATGTCGGCCACGCAGTCTTGCGGGCCGTTCAAGGCCGCCGTCGCCGCCACCTGGATCGGCGTGAAAGCCCCGTAATCGAGATAGGATTTCATCCGCGCCAGTGCAGCGATCAGCCGCGGATTGCCGGCGGCAAAGCCCATCCGCCAACCCGGCATGGAATAGGTTTTCGACATCGAGGTGAATTCCACTGTAATATCTTTTGCGCCATCGATCTGCAGCACCGAAGGCGGCGGATTCCCGTCGAAATAGATCTCGGCATAGGCGAGGTCCGAGAGAATGAACAAATCATGCTTGCGCGCGAAGGCGACAATTTCGCGGTAAAACGCCAAATCCGCGACATAAGCGGTCGGGTTCGACGGAAAATTAACGATCAAGGCGGTCGGCCGCGGCACCGAATGGCGCACCGCGCGGTCGAGCGCGCGCAACATGTCGTCATCGGGTGTCGCCGGGACCGAGCGCACCGAGGCGCCGGCAATGATGAAGCCGAATTGATGGATCGGGTAAGACGGATTGGGCACCAGAATCGTATCGCCCGGGCTCGAAATGGCGGCGGCCAAATTGGCCAGCCCCTCTTTCGAACCCAAAGTCGCAATCACTTCGCTTTCCGGGTCCAATTTCACGTCGAACCGGCGAGCATAATAAGCCGCCAGCGCCCGGCGCAACCCTGGTATGCCGCGGCTCACCGAATAGCGATGCGAGCGCGGGTCCTGCACGGCCTCGACCAATTTGGCGACGATATGCGGCGGCGTAGCACTATCGGGATTGCCCATGCCAAGGTCGATAATATCCTCGCGTGCGGCCCGGGCCAGGGCTTTTGCCTTGTTCACTTCGGCGAATACGTAAGGCGGCAGGCGGCGAATACGGTGGAATTCTTCGGTCATGAAATGCTCTTGCAACAAAACGGGTCGGGATGTCGATCAATCATATACCAATTCGGCCACACCACCGCGACCCATGGCGGCGGCGTTCAGCGAGATCCGATCAGAAGGCACGCCGGCTGCCGTCAGATACGCCGCAATCGCCTGCGCCCGCTCAATCGCCAGGGTCAGCGCCTTGGCCGAGGCCGCTGCATCGGCCTGCGGGCCGTCTTCGCCAAACCCGGCCACCATCAAACGGGCCGAGCCCCGCGCCTGAGCCAGGGCCCGCAGCGCGCGCTGATCCGCCGGCGCGACAATCGCCGAGCCCGGGACAAAACCGATCAATAAAGGCGGGCTGGTCGGGCGCGCGGCAACCGGGGCCGGTTTGGGTATGGATTGCGAAGGGGCAACCCCGCCCGGCGGTGCCGGCACGGCCAATGCGCGCCGATGGGCAGCCTCAAGCATCGCGCGCAGGCTATCCTGGCTGGCGATGTCCACTTTCGGCGGCGGCGGCGGCACGGACGCCAGATTTGGGTAAGGCGCGTCAAGCCCCGGCGGAGCCGGCCTGCTTTGCGCAATCGCGCCGCCTTCATGCTGGTGCAATAATGCCACGGGATCGGCGCAGCCGGCCAAACCGGCAGCGGCAAGCCAGCCCGCCATCAGGCCAGCCCGGCGGCGCAGCGCTTGTCGCCGTGCCCTGGCGGTTCTAGCATTCATCGATAAAACAATCCCTTCTGCACCATCGCCCTGATGTCTTAGCGCGAGGATGCGGGAAGCGGGAAGGAGCGTCGATGAGCCAGCCGGAAAATTCCACCGAACGTGACATCAAAATGCCCGATCCGGCGCTGCTCGGGCGCAGTATGGCCGACGTCGCGCGGCGCTCCCAGCGCCTGGTCGCCGACTGGATGAAGCGGATGGGCGAGCCGGGCAGCGACAAGCCGATGAATGCCGACCCGCTGAACATCGCGGGTGCCTTCATGGACATGACCGCCAAGCTGATGGCCAATCCCAGCCAATTGATGCAAGCCCAGCTCGGCTTCTGGCAGGATTACATGACCCTCTGGCAGAACACGACACGGCGGATCATGGGCGTGGAATCGACGCCGGTCATCGAAACCGACCCGAAAGACAAGCGCTTTGCCGACGAGGCCTGGAAACAGAACGAGATTTTCGACTTCATCAAACAAAGCTACCTGCTCTCCTCGCGCTTCGTGCAGGATGTCGTCACCCGTGTCGACGGGCTCGATCCGGCTTCCGCCCGCAAAATCGATTTCTACACCCGCCAGTTTGTCGATGCGCTGAGCCCGACCAATTTCCTCATGACCAATCCGCAGGTTTTGCGCAAAACCGCCGAGACGGGCGGCGAAAACCTGATCCGCGGCCTGAATAATCTGCTCGGTGACCTCGAACGCGGCCACGGCAAGCTGCACATCAAAATGACCGATACCGACGCGTTCAATATCGGCGAGAACATCGCCGTCTCGCCAGGTCAGGTGATCTATGAAAATGATCTGATGCAGCTCATTCAATACGCGCCGGCCACGCCGCGCGTATTGACCCGGCCGATCGTGATTTTTCCGCCCTGGATCAATAAATTCTATATTCTCGATCTGCGGCCGAAAAATTCGCTGGTGCGCTTTCTGGTCAATCAGGGCCACACCGTGTTCATGGTCAGCTGGGTCAATCCCGATGCCAGATTATCCGAGAAAAATTTCTCCGATTACATGGTCGAGGGTGTGTTCGGTGCGCTGGACGCCATCGAATCGGCAACCGGTCAGAAAGAGGTCAACGCCATCGGCTATTGCCTGGGCGGCACCTTGCTCGCCTCCACCTTGGCTTACATGGCCAAGAAAAAAGACAAGCGCATCAAAACCGCAACCTTCCTCGTCACCCTGACCGATTTTACCGATGCCGGGGAGCTTGGCGTGTTCATCGATGAGGAGCAATTGCAGGCCCTCGAAGATAAAATGAACAAGCAAGGCTATCTCGAAGGCCGCGATATGGCGACGACCTTCAACATGCTGCGCGCCAATGACCTCATCTGGTCGTTCGTGGTCAATAATTACCTGCTCGGCAATGAACCTTTCCCGTTCGATCTGCTCTATTGGAATTCGGATGCGACACGGATGCCGGCGAAAATGCATTCATTTTATCTACGCAACATGTATCAGAAAAATCTGCTGGTCGAACCCGGTGGCGTATCGATGAACGGCGTGCCGGTGGACCTGCGCGACATCACCATTCCGGTCTATTTCCTCTCCTGCCGGGAGGACCATATCGCGCCGTGGAAAAGCACCTACAAGGCGACCCAGTTGATGAGCGGCCCGAAACGCTTCGTGGTTGCAGCCTCCGGCCATATCGCTGGCGTGGTCAACCCGCCCGAGGGCGGCAAATACAACCATTTCACCAATAACGATTTGCCCGCGAGCCCCGATGCCTGGTTTGAAGGGGCCACCGAAGTCGCCGGTTCCTGGTGGCCCGACTGGCAGCGCTGGGTACTCTCCCATGGTGCGTCCGAAACCCAACCCCGCGTGCCCGGCGGCGGCAAACTCAAACCCATCGAGCCGGCGCCGGGGCGCTATGTGAAACTGCGGATCACCTGAAGCCAGATCGCTCTTGCCTCTAACCAATATGCCCGGTCAGTTGCAGACTGATCGCCGCATATTGCAAAGCGGCCCCGCACAGCACCAGAGTGTGCCAGATCGAATTATAGAATTTCGGCATCGCCTTGAAAATCGCAGCCCCTATTGTGTAGGCGAGCCCGCCGCTGATGATCAGCGCCAATATGTCGCCCGGCAGCACCGCCATGCAGTTTTTCAACAATAAAACCAGCATCCAGCCCATGATCATATAAAGCGCAAAGCCGGTCCGCTCGAACCGGCGCGGGAAGCGCCATGTCAGCATGATCCCGATGCAAGCCAGCAGCCAGAGCAACCCGCACAGCCACAACCCGCCATGGCCATACAGCACATTGATGCTGATCGGCGTGTAGGTGCCGGCAATCATCACGTAAATCATGCTGCGGTCGGCCCGCCGCAGCCACTCCTTGCGCCGGCTCGGCCGGGCCAATTGATAGGCTGCCGAAGCCGAGAGCATGCCAACCAGCCCGAATGCGTAAATGGCAAGGCTCGCCAATACCAGCGCCGAGCCCGCGGGGGCCGCGCGGTAGAGCAGCAAAATGGCGGCAATCATGCCGGCCGGCACCCCCACCGCATGCACACACGCATCCGCCCAGCGTTCGGCGCGCGAATGCCGCGGAAAATTCAGCAGCAAACCGCCATGTTCAGCGTCCATCCTCACCATCAATCCCGTTTGACCTTGTCTGCCTGACATATAAGTCAGTCGGTCTGCGGCTCCAACCGGCGCGGCCTAGGCTTCAGCGCATTTTTGCGGTATAAAACGCACTTATTCAAATTGTCATGGAGCCCCGAACCGGCATGACCGAAGACGCCGTGCCGCCATCATTCCCTGAAGGCGCAAAACCCGAGACCCCATTGCCCGAAACCGGCCGCGCTGAGACGCAGGCCGAGCAATCCGCCGCCTATGATGCGGCGTCGATCAGCGTGCTCAAGGGGCTCGATGCGGTGCGCAAGCGTCCGGGCATGTATATCGGCGACACCGATGACGGCTCCGGCCTGCATCATATGGGCTTCGAGATCATCGATAACGCGGTCGATGAAGCCCAAGCCGGCTATGCCTCGCATGTCGATGTGCTGCTGAACGGCGATGGCAGCATGACCGTGCGCGATAATGGCCGCGGCATCCCGACCGATATTCACCCCGAGGAAGGCGTCTCAGCAGCCGAAGTCGTGCTCACCAAGCTTCATGCGGGCGGCAAATTCAACCAGAATTCCTACAAAGTCTCAGGCGGTCTGCACGGTGTCGGGGCCGCGGTGGTGAATGCCCTGTCCGAATGGATGGAAGTGCGCATCTGGCGCGAAGGTGTCGAACATTTCATCCGCTTCCAGCACGGCGAGCCCGACGCACCCTTGCGCGAGCTTGGCCCGGCCGATCGGCGCAACGGCACCGAAGTCACATTCAAACCCTCCGCGCAAACCTTCACCGGCACCGAATTTGATTATGCCATTTTCGAACGCCGCTTGCGGGAGCTGGCTTTCCTGAATTCGGGGCTGACGATTTCGCTGCGCGATGAGCGCCACGCGACACCGACGGAGGCGAATTTCTACTACAAAGGCGGCCTCGTTGAATTCGTCACCTGGCTTGATCGTGCGCGCACCTCCGCCTTCACCCCGCCGGTCAGCACGACGACCGAGGATTCCGCAATCGGCATTCGCGTCGAATTCGCACTCTCGTGGAATGATTCCTATCACGAAACGATGCTCTGCTACACCAACAACATCTCCCAGCGCGATGGCGGCACGCATCTGGCGGGTTTCCGCGCCGCACTAACCCGCGTTGTCTCCAAATATGCCGAATCCATGGGCAAAAAAGACAATCTGGCCCTGGTCGGCGAAGACATGCGCGAGGGTCTCACCGCGGTCCTCTCGGTGAAAGTGCCTGACCCCAAATTCTCCTCGCAAACCAAGGACAAATTGATCAGCTCCGAGGTGCAGCCGGCGGTGCAGACCGCGGTGGCCGATACGCTCAGCCATTGGTTTGAGACGCATCCAAAAGAGGCGAAAATCATCGTCCAGAAAGTCATGGACGCTGCCTCCGCCCGCGATGCCGCACGCCGCGCGCGCGAACTCACCCGCCGCAAGGGTGTGCTTGATATTTCAACCCTGCCCGGCAAACTCGCCGATTGCCAGGAACGCGATCCGGCAAAATCCGAAATTTTCATCGTCGAGGGTGACAGCGCCGGCGGCACCGCCAAACAGGGGCGCAACCGTAAATTCCAGGCGATTTTGCCGCTCAAGGGTAAAATCCTCAATGTCGAGCGCGCCCGCTTCGACCGGATGGTGGGCAGCGCTGAAATCGGCACGCTGATCACCGCGCTCGGCACCGGCATCGGCGTTGGCGAGCCGGAAAATGGCGGCTTCGATATCAGCAAATTGCGCTATCACCGCATCGTCATCATGACCGACGCGGATGTCGATGGTTCGCATATCCGCACGCTCCTGCTGACCTTTTTCTTCCGCCAGATGCGCGAATTGATCGAGCGCGGGCATTTATTCATCGCCCAGCCGCCGCTCTACCGCGCCAAACGCGGCAATGAAGAGCGCTATCTGAAAGATGATGAGGGGATGGAGCGCTATCTGCTCGACCGCGCATTGAGCGAAGCGAGCTTGGAATATACCGATGGCAGGCGCCTGCAGGGCGATGAGCTGGCCGGCGAACTGGTCTGGCTGAAACAAGCGGCCAATCAAATTGGCGCCTTATCCTCGCACATGCCGCTCGCTTATGTGGAGCAGGCCGCCATTCTGGGCCTGCTCGTCCCCGACCCCGACGCCGTGCTCGATCGTGCTCCCGCTTTGGCCGCCCGGCTCGATGCGCTGTCGCTGCCCAATGAACGCGGCTGGAAAGTCGCCGCCGACCGCTCAGGCATCATCATCGGCCGCACCGTGCGCGGCGTGGGCGAGCGCTATGTGCTGGATTCCAACGCGCTGCGGTCATCCGAAGCCCGCTGGCTGGCCGAGCGGGCCGAGCGGTTGAACAAATCCTTTGG
>NCAP01000125.1 GCA_002255495.1 Rhodospirillales bacterium 20-60-12
GCCGATGCTGGGTGCCGAGCGCGCCGGATAGCCGAGCGGCTTGCGCCAGATGATGGTACCGCTGGCGGGCGTTATGGCGATCAATTCACCAAAGCCTGTGCTGGCATACAGCACGCCGGAATCGAACCCCAACCCGCCGCCCAGATCAAAGGCGTTATTATGCTTGGGTCTGGTGTTCAGCCGCCAGAGATGTTTGCCATCGGCCAGGGTGTAGGCGCTGACCACGCCATTGGCGTCCATGGTAAAGACAGTGCCGTTGGCGACGACCGGTTGGGCGCGCAAGGGCCGGCGGTAATCGCCACCGGCGCCGATATCGGTGCGCCATGCCGGTTTAAGCACCGCCGGGTTGAAATCTGCCCCGGCGGCGATGTTGCCGCACATATGGGTGGGACCCGCAGAAGCCTGCGGCCAATCGATCAGATTGGCCGGGGCGGGCAGGCTGACGGCTGGTGCGTTGGCGTCGGGCAGAAGCGGGTTTTGCACGGGCAGCACCGGGACTTTATCGCCGGGGATGTATTTTTTCGGAGTCGCGAGGAAATCGCCGCAGCCGGCCAGCAGAGCCAAAGGGGCAAGCATGGCCACCCGGCGGCCGAGTTTAAGGGAAGGTTTCAAAATATCGGTCATCCGTTTAGTTGAGCCAGCAGGCCATCCGCGCGGTCGCGTACGCCGGCCGGGGCGGTGTTGTCGGTTACGATTCCATTCAGCAGCATTTTCGCACCGTTGATGTCGCCGGATTTGATATCGGCCAGTGCCGCGGTTTCCTGGGCCAAGGCGTGCCAAGGGTTGGCAGGGACCATCAAGGGTGAAAGCTTGGCCAGAACGGTTGCATCGGGGGCGATGCCCAGGGCGTGCTGCGCCCAGAGCAAGGTGGCAAGGTCGCGCATCAAAGGCCCCGCCTGGCCATTGCTGCTTACCGCGTCCCATTGCGCGTCGGCTTTGTCCAACTGCCCGGCATCGGCGAACAAGGCGGCGGCGCGCAGCCGAGCCAGGGTCGCGTAGCCGGCGGGTGCGTGGGCGGCAAAATTGACCAAACCGGCGGCGTCGCTCGCGCGCTCGGCGTCGGTCAGTGTGCTGCCTGCCTGGTCGATTTTGGTGGTAATGGCCAAATATCCCGCGGCGGCCTGCTGATTTTGCTTGGCTTGCCAATAGATATAACCCTGATAGCCGGCGACGCCGAGCAATACGAGGCCGGCGGCGAGCAGCATCAGGCTGCCATAGCGGCGCAGAAACTTCGTCGTCCGCTCGGCACGCAAATCATCGGAAACTTCGTCGAAAATATCGACCACGCGGACAAACCCTTCGCTCAAGTTGCATGGTTCATACAAGCGCCCGCCGATCAGGGCAAACTGAACGAATTTTTAGCTTTTCCATGCTCAGAATGGTCCATGCGACATCGGTTCGTCAGGTGCTACGCAATCATGGCGGCTCGCCTGGTCATGGGTGTGGGGCTCGGTCTGGCGCTGTGCCTGACCGGCTGTGCGGCGCCTGCGGCCACCGGCGAGGCTGTTCTGGGCGCCAATATTCTGGCGGTGGCGAGCATTCACCGCACCGTCCCTGACGCGATTTATTCTTGGGTGACCGGGCGGGATTGCTCCCTGGTCCGGCTCGATCGCGGCGAGCCCTATTGCCGCACGCCTGAGCCATTGCCGCCGCCGGTGCCTTATTGCACCCAAACCATTGGGGCGGTGACCTGCTGGCGCGATCCGCAAAACCTGCCCGACCACGCGCCCGAGGTCGCGCAGGGCCCGCAAAGCCTCTCGCCGGCCCAGCTCGCCAACCGCCGCCGCACTTGGCCATGAGGGGCGCGGTCAGCTTCGGCGGAGCAGCACGATCCGGTTGGTGTTGGTGCCGGCGGCGTTATTGCTCACCCCCCAGCAATTCGCTGTCTTGGTGAAGGCTTGCTGATTGACGATCACCGCCAGCCGCTCGAAGGGCAGGCCGGACGCTGCCTGCCAAACGAGTGTTTCAAGCCGGATTTTGCCGCCGCGCACTTCACCCACCTCGAAAGCGACATGCCCGCCTGGCCGCACGATCCGCGCCTGCTCAACCAGAACCGCCCGCACCATCTCCATCCAGGCCGCTGGTGTGCGGTGCATGGCCATGTTGATCATGCTGATATCGATGCCGGCGAACCAGCAGCGCAGCCAATTATCATCGGCATAATGCACGATATCGAGGAACGGCGGCGAGGTGACGGTGAGGGCAACCGATCCGCCCGCAATCGCGCATGTGGCGGCGGCCGGGCCCGCCGATAGCAGAGCCAGCGGGTGGGCGGGCGGCGCACCATCCTTGAGCAGGCTTCTGGATTTTTTCATGATGAGCGCGGCGACGTCGCGCGGCGGCGGCGGCAGGCCCGATTTCGCATTCATCCTGATCTGTGCGTCGATACTCACCGCTTGATTGGGCGGCATCGTGCGGCCTGAGAAAAAACCCGGGCTATGGCCGGTCAGCCGGTTCAATGCGACCATCCGGATCCAGTCATCCACCGGATCCGGCGCTGTTTCATGGAGTGGCGCACGTCTCGCCAGCCAGGATTTTAACGCGCCGATCTGGCGCAGCGTATCGGGATGGTAAAACGCCAATAAATCATCCCGCTCTATGCGCCCTGTGTCCCACGGCACGCTGCGTAAACGAGGTTCCAATGCGGCCAGCGGCGGCGGTGCGAGGCGCGGCCGGGTGAGCAGGGCGGAGAGCGGGTTGATGTCGTTGCCGAGCGGCCGGCGTCCCATCAATGCGGCCTGTATGGGCGTCGTGCCCCGGCCCATGAAGGGGTCATGCACGGCCTCGCCCGGGGCGGTCAGCCGGCCGATAAAAAATTCCGGCAATTGCGCTTTGAAACAGGCCCGATAGGAAATCTCCTGGATCGCATGGCTCTGCCGCTGGCCGGCGGTCCAGAATTCATTGACCAAATAAGGGATGTCCAAATCGGTGAACGACAATGTCGTGCCGCCAAAGGCGTTGAAGCCGCGAATATCATCGAGGATGGTTTCGGCGCTCTGGGTCAAAGCCCGGCAAGCGTGCGGAATTCAGCCTCACTCAGTATGGTCAAGCCGAGCTCGGCCGCCTTCACCGCCTTGCTGCCGGCATCGCTGCCCACCACCACGTAATCGGTTTTTTTCGAGACGGATTCAGTCACTTTCGCGCCCAGCGCCTCCGCCCGCGCTTTCGCCTCGGGGCGTGATAAAGTCTCCATACCACCGGTAAAGACGATGGTTTTACCCGAAAGCGGGGAATTCACCCGCGCGCCGCTATCGGGTTCGATGGTCAGGACGGACTCCAACTCATCGAGCGTGTGCAGATTGTGCGGCTCGGCGAAAAAATTCGTCACATCCTCGGCAATGGCCGGGCCGATGCCGGAAATACTGCCAAGCTCCAGCCGCGCATCCGAACCGATTTCGCGCGCTTGCTGCATGCTCATGCGCCATTGGGCGTAGCTGCCATAATGCCGGGCCAGCAATTTGCCGTTCGCTTCACCGACGCGGCGAATGCCCAAGGCAAAAATGAATCGCGCAAGGCCGATGCTGCGCCGCGCCTCGATGGCGGCGATCAGTTTGCGGGCTGACAAAGCGCCCCAACCTTCGCGCCCGGCAATCGCTTCTTCATGATCGCGCAGACGAAAAATGTCCGCCGGCGAGCGGACCAAATGCGCATCATAAAATTCGCGCACTGATTTCTCGCCCATACCTTCAATATCGAAGGCCCCACGGGAACAAAAATGAATCAGCCGCTCGACCAATTGGGCATCGCAAATCAGCCCGCCGGTGCAGCGGCGCACCACCTCGCCCGGATCGCGCGGGGCTTGGCTGCCGCAGACCGGGCAGTGATCGGGAAATGAGAAAACCGGCAATTCCGCTGCGCGTTGATCGGCCAGACTACGGATGATTTGCGGAATCACATCGCCTGCGCGCTGCAATTCGACCATATCGCCGATGCGAATATCCTTGCGGGCAATTTCATCTTCATTATGCAATGTCGCGTGCTGCACGAGCACGCCGCCGACATTCACCGGGGCGAGCCGCGCCCGCGGCGTCAGTGCGCCGGTACGCCCGACCTGAATTTCGATGTCCAGCAAGCGCGTCACCGCCCGCTCGGCGGGGAATTTCCAGGCAATCGCCCAGCGCGGCGAGCGGCCTTTGAACCCAAGCCGCGCCTGCCAGGATAAATCGTTAATCTTATAGACCACACCATCAATATCATAATCCAGTCCAGCCCGCCGCAAGGCGATGTCGGCCTGGAACGAGGCTGCCTGATCGCTACCCTCGATCAATCGTGAAAGCGGATTGACCGGAAATTTCCAGCTTTTGAGCAGGTTCAGATAATCCCAATGGTTTGCGGCCACAGGTCTGCTGGAATCGCCAAGCGCATAGGCAAATAAAGAGAGTTTGCGTTTGGCGGTGATATTGGCGTCAAGCTGGCGGAGCGATCCGGCGGCGGCGTTGCGTGGATTGGCGAACACGCGGGCGGCATTGTCGTTAAGGGCCAAAAAATCCGCCTTGGTCATATAGACCTCACCGCGAATTTCGATCATCTCAGGCGCATCATCCGGCAAGACCCTCGGCAGGTCCGCCAAAGTCAGCATATTGCGCGTGACGTCTTCGCCCACCATGCCATCGCCGCGCGTGGCCGCCCGGATGAATTGCCGGTTCTCGTAGGTGAGTGAAATCGACAGCCCGTCGATTTTCGGCTCGGCGACGAAACTCAAGATCGCTTGATCCGCGAGCCCAAGAAAGCGCCTGATGGAGGCGCAGAAATCGTCGAAATCCGCCGGCTCGAAAGCGTTGTCGAGCGAGAGCATCGGGATCCTGTGGGAGGCTTGCGCAAAACCCGCCGCCGCAGTGGCACCAATCTGTGCCAGAGGCGCTGCATCCGCCCGCCATTGCGGATGTGCGGCTAATAAATCCTCAGCCTGCCGTCTCAGGGAATCATAATCAGCGTCACTGATCAGCGGCGCGTCATGCTGATGATAAGCGATATTCGCGGCCTCGATTTGGCGCAGAATATCATCCAATTCCTGGCGGCTGGTCACGAGGCGACAGCCAGCAGGCTGGCGGCTGCGGCGCGCGCAGCATCGGTAATCGTCTCGCCGGCCAGCATGCGGGCAATTTCCTCGCAGCGTGCCGCCTCATCGAGCGGCACCACCGACGTCACGGCCTTGCTGCGCGAGACGGTTTTTTCAACCCGCAAATGATGATTGCCCCGTGCCGCGACCTGCGGCGAATGCGTCACCACCAGCACCTGCACATCGCTTGCAATGCGCGCGAGGCGCTCGCCGACCGAAGCCGCTGTCGCGCCGCCAATGCCGGAATCAACCTCATCGAAAATAATACTCGCCACGTCACTGCCGCCAGTCAGGACCAGTTTTAATGCCAGCATGAGCCGCGACAACTCACCGCCAGAGGCTATTTTATCGAGCGCGCCTGGCGCATCGCCCGGGTTGGTGGCGATCAGGAAACGCAAATAATCCATCCCCCTAGGTCCCCATCCGGCTTCCTCCAGGCGCTTGATTTCCACAGTGAATTTCGCCCGGTCAAGTTTCAGCGGCGGTAATTCGCGCGCCACCTGCTTGATCAACCGTGCAGACGCATCGGTGCGGGTTGCTGAAATGGCCTCGGCAGCCGCGACATAAGCGTCCCGCCGCCGCGCGGTCTCGGCGGATAGAGCCACAATATCCGCGGCCCCGGTTTCCAACTGGTTCAGCCTGACCCGCAGCGATGTCAGAAAATCCGGCAACTCCACCACCGCGACACCATGCTTGCGCGCCGCCGCCCGCAGCGCGAAAAGCCGTTCTTCGGTGGCTTCCAGCGCGCGCGGTTCCGCATCGATCTCCTGGGCCAGCCTGTGCAGCAGCGTCTCTGCTTCGCTCAACGCTTCTTCCGCTCGTTCAATCGCCGCCATCGCTGCTGCCGCGGGATGTTCATCGCCCGATGCACCGGCCTGCGGCGCGATGCGCGATAAAGCCCGCGCGGCACTGCGCAGGCTCGCGGCCGGCCCGGCATTACGCCGCTCGCGCGGGGCAATATCGGCCAATGCCGCTGCCACTGCTTCGGCCCGCTTCTCGCCTGCCTGCAGCCTCAGCCTCTCGGCGGCCAGAGCAGTTTCCTCGCCGGCCTCGGGCGCCAATTTCGTCAATTCGCCCACGGTATGGCGCAAAAAATCCTCTTCGCGCGCGGCGTCGGCAATATTGGCTTCGGCCCGCTCAAGCTTCGCCTGCGCCTCGCGCCATTCCCGCCAAGCCTGGCCCAGCGCTTCGCGCGCGCCCGGCTTGACGCCGAACGCATCGATCAATGCCAGATGATTGGCCGGATCAGCCAGGCCGATCTGCTCGTTCTGGCCTTGAATTTCGATCAATTGCCCGGCGATTTTGCGCAATAAAGCGAGCCCCACCGGTTGATCATTCACCAAAGCGCGCGATCGCCCATCACGTCCCAATATCCGCCGGAGCAGAATATCGGGACCGGCATCAAGCCCTTGTTCGGCGAGTAGTTGATTGGCCGGATGGGTCAGCTTCACCTGAAAACCGGCCGCCACCACCGCTTGCTCGCAACCCGCACGGATCAGCCCGGCATCGGCGCGCGCGCCCATTGCGAGGCCCAGCGCATCGAGCAATATCGATTTGCCGGCCCCGGTCTCGCCGGTCAGTACCGTGAGCCCCGGGCCGAATGTCAGATCGAGCTTCTCGATCAGCACCACATCGCGGATCGATAAGGTGCTGAGCATCGCCGGCGGTTAAAGCAGCCCGAAAAAGAACCCGCCGGATTTTTTCGCAGGCGGTGTCGCACCTTCGACCAGCTTGTTCTCGGCCAACTTGTTATAGGCCGCCGCATACCATTTATTGCCGGGGTAGTTATAGGCCAGCACCGAGGCGGTGCGTTTGGCCTCATCAACAAGCCCGAGTTTGAGATAGCACTCGACCAGCCGCTCCAGTGCCTCGGGCACATAGGTCGTGGTTTGATAATCGGCGATGACGCTCTGGAACCGTCCGACGGCGGCGGCGTAGAGATTTTGCTGCTCATAAAACCGGCCGATCGCCATGTCATGCCCGGCCAGCCGATTGATCGCGAGGTTGAGCTTCACTT
>NCAP01000126.1 GCA_002255495.1 Rhodospirillales bacterium 20-60-12
GGGCGCGAACTGGCCGAGGATATCGGCTTTTGGGGCGCGCGCGGCTATGGCGTGTGGGTGGTGCGCGAGCGCGGCGGCGGCGGCTTTATCGGCATGACGGGCCTCGCCGAGCGCGCCGATGGCCGGGGCATCGCCCTGCGCTTTGCCATGTGGCCGGAAGCGCGCGGCGTGGGGCTTGCGCGCGAGGCTGCCAGTGCGGCGCTGTTTTACGGCCATGACCGCGCGAAGCTCGCCCGCATCGTAGCGGTCGCGCGGGAGGATAATTTCGGCTCGCGTTCGGTGCTTGGCGCGATCGGTATGATCGAATGCCAGCGCTTTCCGCGTGATGGTGCCGTGATGCTGGTTTACGAGAGTGTCAGGCCGCCGCTCAAGCAGCCCGACCTTGCATGAGCGACATGGCGCGTCATGCGCTGCGGTGCTATAATATTGTGTATAATCAGTTCCAAGGATTGAACAAATATGTCCAAGATTTTGACCCATTACATCGGTGGCCGCCATGTCGAGGGAACATCCGGTCGATTTGCCGATGTGTTCGACCCCAATACCGGCGCCGTGCAATCGCGCGCCCCCATGGCCTCGGGCGATGAAGTGCGCGCCGCGATTGCCAATGCGGCTGCAGCCCAGCCCGGCTGGGCCGCGCAGAACCCGCAAAAACGCGCGCGCGTGATGATGAAATTCCTCGATCTCGTGCATCGCGACATGGAAAATCTGGCCCGCCTGCTCTCCTCCGAGCATGGCAAAACCATTGCGGATTCGAAGGGTGACATTCAGCGCGGGCTCGATGTGGTGGAATTCGCTGCCGGCATTCCACATTTGATGAAGGGCGAATACACCGAATCAGCCGGTCCGGGCATCGACACCTATTCGGTGCGTCAGCCGCTCGGCGTGGTCGCCGGCATTACGCCTTTCAATTTCCCGGCCATGATCCCGCTCTGGAAAGCAGCCCCCGCCATTGCCTGCGGCAATGCCTTCATTCTCAAACCCTCCGAGCGCGACCCTTCAGTGCCGTTGCGTCTGGCCGAATTATTCATCGAAGCGGGATTGCCGCCGGGCATTTTCAACGTGGTGAACGGCGATAAGGAAGCGGTAGATGTGCTGCTGACCGATCCGCATGTCATGGCGGTCGGTTTCGTTGGTTCCAGCGATATTGCGCAATATATCTACGAGACGGCAGCCGCCCACGGCAAGCGCGCGCAATGTTTTGGTGGTGCGAAAAACCACATGATCATTATGCCCGACGCGGATATGGACATGGCGGTCGATGCGCTGATCGGGGCGGCTTACGGCTCAGCTGGCGAGCGTTGCATGGCCATTTCGGTCGCGGTGCCGGTGGGCAAAGCCACCGCCGAAGCGCTGATCGCCAAATTGGTGCCGCGCGTCGAGGCGTTGAAAGTCGGCTTGTCGACCGATCCGCAGGCCGATTACGGCCCGCTCGTCACCGGCGCCGCGCTCAAGCGGGTGTCGAATTATGTCGATATCGGTGTTGCCGAAGGGGCCAAGCTCATCATCGATGGGCGGGGCTTCAAAATGCAGGGCTATGAGGAAGGCTTCTTCATGGGCGGCTGCCTGTTCGACCATGTGACCAAGGAAATGAGGATTTATCGCGAGGAAATTTTTGGCCCCGTTCTGGCCATCGTTCGGGCGGAAACCTACGAAGAGGCGCTGGATCTGCCGTCCTCGCATGAATATGGCAATGGCGTTGCGATTTTCACCCGCGACGGCGATACCGCGCGCGACTTCTCCTCGCGCGTCAATGTCGGCATGGTGGGCGTGAATGTGCCGATCCCGGTGCCGATCGCCTATTACACGTTCGGCGGCTGGAAGCGGTCGGGCTTTGGCGATTTGAACCAGCACGGGCCCGATTCGATCCGGTTCTATACGAAAACGAAGACCATCACCCAGCGTTGGCCGGGTGGTCATAAAGAGGGTGCAAGCTTCGTCATCCCGACGATGGCCTGACGCCTGATGAGCGCCTTCTCGCTCACCGAAGACCAGCGCGCCATAGCCTCTATGGCGCGCGACTTTGCCGATGATCAATTGGCACCTCACGCATCCGCATGGGATGAGCAGCGGCATTTTCCCCTTGATGTCATTCGCGCCGTCGCACCGCTCGGCATGGCTGGGATTTATTGCCGCGAGGATATCGGCGGCAGTGCGCTCAGCCGGCTTGACGCGACGCTGATTTTCGAAGCGCTTGCCACCGGCTGCCCAACGATCTCGGCCTATATCTCGATCCATAACATGGTCGCCTGGATGGTCGATCGCTATGGCAATGCCACCCAGCGCCGCGCATTCGGCCCTTCTTTGACCAGCATGGAAAAGCTCGGCGCTTATTGTCTGACCGAACCTGGCTCGGGCTCGGATGCGGCGGCGCTGAAAACCCGGGCGGTGCGCACGGGCGATGAATATATTATCAACGGATCAAAACAATTTATCTCCGGCGCTGGTGCTGTGGATATCTATCTGGTCATGGCGCGCACCGGCGAGCCGGGCGCGCGCGGCATTTCCACATTCATTGTCCCCGCCGACAGCCCTGGCCTGTCATTCGGCCCCAATGAGCGCAAAATGGGCTGGAACGCACAGCCGACGCGCCAGGTCATCATGCAGGATTTGCGCGTCCCGGCGAGCCATCTTTTGGGCCAGGAGGGCGATGGGTTTCGCATCGCCATGAGCGGGCTTGATGGCGGCCGGCTTAATATCGGCGCCTGTTCGCTCGGCGGCGCGCAATCGGCGCTTGAAAAGACCATTGCCTATATGGGCGAGCGCCAGGCTTTCGGCAAATATCTGCATGATTTCCAGGCCCTGCAATTCCGCCTTGCCGATATGGCGACCGAGCTTGAAGCGGCCCGCACCTTGCTTTGGCGTGCGGCGTCGGCCCTCGATGCGAAAGACGCCCAAGCCACGTCTTTATGCGCCATGGCCAAGCGCTTTGCGACTGATACCGGGTTTATGGTCGCCAATCAGGCGCTGCAACTCCATGGCGGCTACGGGTATCTCGCCGATTACGGCATTGAAAAAATCGTCCGTGATTTGCGTGTCCATCAAATTCTCGAAGGCACCAACGAGATCATGCGGCTGATTATCGCCCGCGGCCTCAGCAAAACCAACTAACGGAGCACATATATGGCGCGCATCGGTTTTATCGGTCTGGGCAATATGGGCGGGCCGATGGCGGCCAATCTCATTCGCGCGGGTCATCATGTTGATGGGTTCGATCTCGCGGCACATTGCTGCACCGCAGCTGCGGCGCAGGGTGTCAGCATCGCCTCATCGGCAAAAGCCGCGATCGAAGCGGCCGACATCGTCATCACCATGCTGCCCGCGGGCCGGCACGTGATTGAATGCTACACGCATTTACTGCCGCATGCGAAAATTGGCAGCCTGTTCATCGATTGCTCGACGATCGATGTGCAAACCGCGCGCCTGGCCCATGAAGCGGCCCGCGCGGCCGGACTGTTGAGCCTCGATGCGCCGGTCTCAGGCGGGGTCGGCGGTGCGGTCGCCGGCACACTCACCTTCATGGTCGGCGGCAGTGAAGAGGCGTTTGGCTTGGGTGAAAAAATCCTCGCATCGATGGGCCGCAAAATCGTTCATTGCGGTGAGGCCGGGGCAGGGCAGGCGGCAAAAATCTGCAATAATATGATCCTGGGCATTTCCATGATCGCGGTCAGCGAAGCCTTCGTGCTCGCTGAAAAACTCGGCCTGTCGCATCAGGCTTTGTTCGATGTCGCTTCCACCTCATCGGGCCAATGCTGGTCTCTGACATCCTATTGCCCGGTTCCGGGCCCGGTGCCCGCGAGCCCGGCCAACCAGGATTACAAACCCGGCTTTGCCGCCGCCTTGATGCTGAAGGATTTGCGCCTATCGCAGGAGGCCGCGAAAAATGCTGGTGCGGCCACGTCTCTCGGTAAATTGGCCACCGATATCTATGAGCAATTCGCCGCCGCCGGACATGAAGGGGCTGATTTCTCCGCCATCATCAACGCGGTGCGGGCTGCGCCCTGACCCCAGCAAGAGTGTTTTTCATCTGATGAAAAACACTCTTGCTTCGTTTTAACGAGCAAATTCAACCATCTGATTTGAACCTTCCTGTTCAATTAAGATGAATTTTGTTCTGGAGCATTTTCCGATCAATCGGAAACGCTCTAGCTTATATTTGGCGAGCAACTCTATCCGATCAGGTTGAATCTACGATTCAACCTGATCGGATGTTGCTCTAGCAGCTCATTGACATAGCACGGCACAATATCGATCGCCCGCCCGTAGCGCGCATGGCCGAACATCGTTGCCACCTCGCTCGGTTCCAATGTCAGCTCGACGGTTTGCGCATGGTTGCGCACTTGGGCGACAAATCCCGCCGCCGGATACACATTGCCCGACGTGCCGATGGCGATGAATAGATCACAATCCTTTAGGGCCGCTTCAATCATCGCCATATGCTTCGGCATTTCGCCGAACCAGACGATATCGGGCCGCAGGCCGCCTTGCCTGGCGCATCGCGGGCAGGCCAGGCTTGTGCTCAAATCCTCAAGCCAATCCATCACTGATTCACAATGGATACAGCGTGCCTTGTTCAATTGGCCATGCATATGCAGCACATCGCGCGTGGCTGCGCGCTCATGCAAATCATCGACATTCTGCGTCACCAACATAAACCGGCCGGGCCACGCGCTCTGCAGCCGTGTCAGTGCGAGATGTGCCGCATTCGGCGTCAATGAAGGATCTTTCAGGCCCAGCCTGCGGGCATTGTAAAATTCATGGACCAGAGCGGGGTTGCGGGCGAAGGCTGCCGGTGTCGCCACATCCTCAATCCGCACGCTCGCCCAAATGCCGTCGGGGTCGCGGAATGTATGCAAACCACTATCCCGGCTGATGCCGGCACCGGTTAGAATAACGATCGATTGATGCTTCATGTCCTGCTATCCAAACAGAAAGCGGCGCAGCATCGCGACAATGAGGCCCGGCTGCTCGGCATGCAGCCAATGGCTGGCATTCTCGATCATTTCGATCTGCGCGTGCGGAAACAAAGCCGCAATCGTGTGTTCATGGCCGGGAATATAGGTCGATTTCGCGCCGCCGAGGAACAAAACCGGC
Organism: Rhodospirillales bacterium 20-60-12; assembly: GCA_002255495.1. Lineage (GTDB taxonomy): Bacteria > Pseudomonadota > Alphaproteobacteria > Acetobacterales > Acetobacteraceae > 20-60-12. The sequence goes on from NCAP01000126.1 coordinate 5,095, forward strand.
CCGTCGAACTGCGTATCCATCGCCGGCCAATCCAGAATGTCGCTCATTGCCGCTGCAATCTCGGGCAATGCCGCACGCCAATGCGGGCTTTCGCCGAGCACCAGATTATTCAGCAGGAAAGCGCGGAAATGGGCCTCCGGCACCGCTTTGCTGAGCGCCGTGTCGGCCTCATGCCGGGTCAAAGCCGGGCTGAGTTCGATGCCGCGCATCGCCTGCAGATAATCGGCAAAACCATGCCGGTAGCGCGCCGGGGCAATATCCAGCACGGCCAGTCGCCCGACCAGATCGGGCCGCTCCAGCGCCAGCCGCATTGCCACTTTACCACCCATCGAATGGCCTACGATATCAGCTTTCGGGATGGCGAGGTCCGCCATCGTGGCCATGATATCGGCGGCCATGGTCGGGTAATCCATCGCCTCATTATGCAAGCTGGCACCGTGATTCCTCAAATCAATCGAAATCACCCGCGCGCGATCGGCCAGGCCGCGCGCAATCACGCCGAGATTTTTCGCCGAGCCCAGCAGACCGTGCAATAACAAAACAGGCGCCCCCGTGCCGGTCTGCTGGCTGTGGAGGATCATAGGGGAATCCGCCGGGGCCGGCCTTGTATGGCGGCCACCGCAACGCCGGCCAGAATCAACGCAGCGCCGATCACCAGCGAGGCATCGAGGGTCTCACCAAGCCAGGCCACCGACAGCAGCAGCCCGGTCAGCGGCGAGAGCAAATACAGCACCGAGGCCAGAATGGGCGGCAAGCGTCTTGCCATGTCCAGCACGCACCAGGTTCCCAAAGGTGCCGCGACCGCGCCGACCAAGAGCAGATCGGGCCAGGCAGCGCGCGGCATCGGGTGGGGTCCCGCATCATGCCAAGCCAGCGGCAACAGGAGCACAAACCCGATGCCAAAACTCCAGGGCAATATTTGCAGCATCGACAATGTGGGGGGATATTTTCGCTGCATGATCATCGCCAGCGACCACGAGAATGCCGCCCCGAGCAGTAATAAATAACCCAACGCCGATCCGCTGCCCGCCGCCGGCAGCATCAAGACCGCGACACCGGCAACCCCCAAGCCCGCACCCACCCAGCGCAAGGCGGGAACCGATTCGCGCAGCACCAGAAATGTCAGAGGGACGATGAAAATCGTCGTCGCATTGGCCAGAATCGCCGTGCGCCCGGCCGATACCAATCCGAGTCCCAGATGCGACAGGGCGAAAAACCCGCCAAACTGAAATACGCCAATGCCCGCCACCGCCGGCCAATCAGCCCGGCGCGGCCAGGCGATATCCCGCCTGATCAGCAGCATGGCGGCGCAAACGAGCAGCGAAAACCCAAGTCGCCCCTCGGCAAATACCAAAGGAGCCGCGCCATGCAGCACCGCATCCTTGGTCACCGGCCAGCCGCCGCCCAGGCATAAAGCGCCGCCAAATGTCGTCAAAACCGTGCGCAGGCTGCCCTGCGGGGTGGATATCGCAACGCTCATGGGCGAAAGATCACAGCATGACGGCTTTTACTCAAGACCCCACACTCGCAACCCTGATCTCGCGGCAAGCCCGCAAGGCTCATTTGGCGGCAATCTGGGCCGAGCGTGCTTGCCTGCGCCCCGGGATGAAACTGCTCGATATCGGGGCAGGCACCGGCGCGCTCACCGCCCGCTACGCCGCCGTCACCGGCACAGGCAGCGGCCCTGCTCAAGGTCAGGTTTTTGCCATCGAACCCGGTGCGGCGGTCATCGATTATCTGCGTGCCGCCCATCCAGCCTTGATCGCCCTGCAGCAGGATGCAGCGACGCCTTTCGTGCTGCCGTGTCTGGTCGATCGGGTTTTCATCACCGACACTCTGCATCACACGGCTGACCCGGCAGCCATTTTGCGCAATGTCAAATCGGTCATGGCGCCCGGGGCCGTTTTGTTCATTGCCGAATATCATCCCGCCGGGGCCGGAAAATATGGC
>NCAP01000127.1 GCA_002255495.1 Rhodospirillales bacterium 20-60-12
TTGAGGGTGATTTCGTTCATCTGGGTTTCCTATTCAAGCACGTGATGCGCCCCAACGGCGCATCACCGCCTAAATGGTCTTGCTGCGGCCGGTTCCAACCCGCAAGGCGGCAGATGCCGCAAAAGCTTCAGATATAATGTTCACTGAGCGGCGCAAAACCGTTAAATGCCTGGCTGGCATACGTGGTCACGTAAGCGCCTGTTGCTTCAATGGTCACGATATCGCCAGCCTTGAGCGCCATAGGCATGGCATAAGGTGCATGCTCATACATGACATCGACACCATCGCAGGATGGTCCGGCGATGACCACGGGGCCGCTTGGGCCGCTGCGATGCGCGGTTCGAATGTCATAGCGGATCGCTTCACCCTCGGTCTCGGCGAGCCCGCCATAGCGACCGATATCCAAATACACCCAGCGCCGCTCATCCTCAGGATCACGGTGGCACACGAGCACGACTTCGGAGGCCACAATGCCCGCGTCGCCGACGATGAAGCGCCCTGGCTCGAGGATCATGTCGGGCACATGATTGCCGAAATGCGCGTTCATCGCCGATGTGATCGCCTCTGCAAAATCCTCGATCTCCGGTACATCATCGCGGTAGCGGACCGGAAACCCGCCGCCCAGATTTAGCATTTTCAAATCCAGCCCCTGCGTGCGCAAATCGGTAAACACCATTGCCGCACGCGCAATCGCCGCCTGATAAGCCGCCACATTCGTCTGCTGGCTGCCGACATGAAACGACAATCCGTAAGCAATCAGGCCAAGCCCATGCGCCTCGATCAGCAAATCCCGCGCGCGCGCCACCGTCGTGCCGAATTTGCGCGATAGCGGCCAATCAGCACCGTCATTGCCGACCGCAATACGGCAATAAACTTTGCAGCCTGGTGCGTGGCTGGCGATTTTTGCAAGTTCCTCGGCGGAATCAAAGGCGAACATATCGATGCCTTGCGCAAAAGCAGCAGCGATAGCGCTCGCCTTCTTGACGGTATTGCCAAAACTGATGGTGCCGGGCCGTGCCCCTTGAGCCAGGCACATCATGATTTCTTCGATGCTGGCGGCATCAAATCGGCTGCCGAGATCATTCAGCATGCCCAGGATCTGCGGCGCCGGATTGGCCTTCACGGCATAATAAATTTGTGCATCCGGCAGAGCTGTGCGCAGCCGCGCAAAATTCGCTGCCACCCGATCGAGATCGAGGACAAGGCAAGGTGTTGCCGGCTGATGATCAGCCAGATAGCGAACAATTTTCGGGGTCATTGAACCCTTACTCCTTCGTCTGTCTAGCGGCTTGCCAAAATGAGGCGGCAAGCCGGGTTGCGAAACGGTCGAACGAACCAGCGACCAAAAGCGGTGTGCCAGAACGCTTGACGTCGTTGCGTAACCACCCGGACAGCGGAAGCTGATAAGGGGGCAGAGGCACGTGCGTTGCTGCGTGGAGGGGGGCAATAGGCCCAAGCTTCCGACAGCGCAAGTGAAATTTTCAAATACGCGGCGCGCTCAAAATACGAAGGGGATCAAACGCGCTGTCCGACGCTGATAAGCAAGGTAGGGCGCGCCGAACGCGGCCCGCAAAACCGCCTCCTCGACCATGATCCGATAAGCGAACACCGTCAGATCGATCAGCATCATCGTGGCCAGTGAAGCAACATTATTCAATGCCACGGCAATGCCGAGCATGGTCAGCAGACTGCCGGTGTAGGAAGGGTGGCGTATCCATCGATAGGGACCATGCTCGATGATGACATGATCGCTGCGGATCGCCACGTCGCGGGTGAAAAACCGGCCCAGAACCCGAATGGCATACCAGCGCAGCGCTGTTCCGCCAAGCATGAGCACGCTGCCGGCCACCAGCACCGCACCCTGATCGGAGCTCAGGAACAAACTTCGCCAACGGAGTGCTGCGTAAAACCCGAGCAATAGCCCGAGCACCAATCCACCGGCCAGGATCCGGTGTGACCCGCGATCGGCCTGGCGGTCCGCCGCTCGAGATTTTTGCCGATAAGTGCCGAAGATCTCGGGGATGAAAAACAGGGCATAACTGACCCAGAATAGCAGGCTGGGCGGATTGAGGTGCAGCCAAGCCGGCGCACTCATCGGCCAGCGCCGAAATCGCGCCGATACATCACCACGCACTCCTCCCTCAGATCACCGCACAGATAAATGCAACTTATTGCAACATCACCTGCCCGACCCGCCGATACTAGGCTATTGTAACAGGTATGGAAACCATGCCGCATATCCTTGTGGTCGATGACGACCGCGAAATTCGCGACCTTCTGGGTCGGTTTCTGGAACGCCAGCGTTTCCGCGTGACCACCGCGCGGGAAGGCAAGGAAGCCCGCCGGGCCTTTCTCAACGGCCATTATCAGTTGATCGTGCTGGATCTCATGCTACCCGGCGAGTCCGGGCTTGAACTGGCACGCTGGTTCCGCGCCGAAGCCAACGTGCCGATCATCATGCTCACCGCCATGAGCGAGGAAACCGACCGGATCATCGGCCTTGAGCTGGGTGCTGATGATTATGTCACAAAGCCGTTCAACCCGCGCGAACTCACCGCCCGCATCCGTGCCGTATTGCGCCGCGCTGGCGAGGGCGAGGACCGCGCCCGCGACGGCCAGGCCAAGTTCTATAAATTCGCCGACTGGTCACTGGAAACCGCGCGCCGCCGCCTGCTCGACCCGGCGGCTGTGGAAGTCGCTCTGACCGGCGGTGAGTATGATCTGCTGGTCGCCATGCTCGAGCGACCGAACCGGGTATTGACCCGCGATATGCTGCTCGATCTGCTGCGCGGACGTCAGGCAGGGCCGTTTGATCGGGCGATCGACGTTGCCGTATCGCGTTTGCGTCGCAAACTCGAAGACGACGGACGGCGCGCGCAATTGATCAAAACCGTCCGCGGCGGCGGTTATGTTCTGGCGACCGAGGTCGAGCGCACGTGAGATTGCGCCTTTGGCCGGCCAGCCTCGCCGGCCGCACCCGGGCTTCGCTGCTGATCGGGCTTGCCGTCGTGCAGGTCACCGGGTTTCTGGTTCATGCCTCGAACCAGCGTGAATTGGCACGCATCGCCCTGCAGCGCGACGTCACCACACACGAAGCCATCCTCTATCGCCGCATGGCGCTGACCGCGCCGGATAAGCGCGCGATTCTGCTTTCACAAATCGATCTGCCGGACGGCGAAACGGCCATCATTACCAACAAACCGGCCAATGATATCGGCTTTCCACTGCCCCTTGATATGCGCCAGGTGATGCGGGGCGCATTCATTGCCTTTCCCATGCCGCCGCGCGCACGGCCGCACGGGATTACGCTCCGCGCCGCCCCGGATCCGCCGCGTTTCATCACCAGCTTCCTGCTGCCGCCGCAATCGCCTGACGAGAACAGCGGGATGGCGATGCGGCCGCCGCCACTGCCGTCGACCGGAACGCCCGGGCAATGGCTGGTGGTCACCACCATCATCCATCCGCCGCCTTTGTTTCAATCCTTCGGTATTTTCTCCGCTTTCGCGGTCATGACGCTGCTCGGCGTCGCGCTGATTTTATGGGCGGTGCGGCAACTCGCGGCTCCCGTGCGCACTCTGGCGGACGCGGCAGAAAGGCTGGGGCGCGATGTGCTCAATGCGCCCTCCCTGCCCGAGACCGGCCCGACCGAAATCGTCACCGCGGCCATCGCCTTCAACACCATGGCCTCGCGCATTCGCCGCTTCGTCGAAGACCGGACATTTCTGCTCACCGCCATCGGGCATGATCTGCGTACCCCGATCACCCGGTTGAAACTCCGCGCGGAATTTCTTGAAGACGACGAGCAGCGGGGTAAATTTCTTGCCGACCTCGATGAACTCGAAGCCATGGTGGCCGCGACCTTGGCATTCGGCCGCGATGTCACCACCAGCGAGGCCGTCACACCTATCGACCTTGCAAGCCTGCTGCGGACCATCCTCGACGAAGCAATCGATTCTCACCCGGCCTTGGCGGGCGCCATGCGTTTTGAGGGTCCCGAACACATGACCGTGCGCGGACGGCCGCTCGCATTGAAACGCGCCTTCGCCAATCTTATTCTCAATGCCGTGAAATACGGGGATAGCGCAAAAGTCACGCTGAGCGCGCCGCGCGACGGCATGCTGCGGATCGATATTGATGATACCGGCCCCGGGATTCCCCAAGGCGAATTGGAGCGCGTGTTCGAACCGTTCCGGCGGATCGAGACCAGCCGGAACCGCGAAACCGGCGGCTCCGGCCTGGGCCTTGCTATCGCGCGCAACGCAATTCGCGCCCAGGGAGGAGACATCACGCTGTCGAACCGGTCCGAAGGCGGATTGCGCGCCGCAGTGAGCTTGCCTGTTTAACGTCAAGACGCGCGCCACCATTCTTGTGATGGGAATGCTGGCGCTGACCCACAATGCCTGCGCCGCACCCGTGGTCTACCCGATCACGCCGGCCGATACGATCATCGGCTTTCGTGCCTTTGCCCTCTCGGTCGTGCCGATCGGCGGTTTTTTTTCGGCATTTCAAGGCACGCTAACGCTTGATCAGGCAACGCCGGGCGCCTGTCAGGTCGTGGTCAGCATCCGCACCGCCAGCCTGCATCTGCCGAACCCGGCTATCGTCGCCGATGTCGAGCGGCGCGGATTTCTCGACCCGCAGGATTTCCCGGCGATGATTTATCACGGCCATTGCGCCGGCGGCCAGATTGAGGGTGTGCTGACCCTGCGCGGCATCAGCCGGCCCTTGGCCATGAAAATCAGCAGCAAAGGCAGCCTGTTCGTCGCCACCGCCGCCATCGACCGCTTCAATTGGGACGTCGATGCAAGGCCCGTGCTTGCGGGACGGACCATCGATATCAGCATCCAGACCCGCTTGCAGGCGATTGAAACCCCGCCCCCGGTCAGGTAACCACAGGCGCATTCATCGGGAGATTCAATTGACCGACCTGTTCGATCGCGCAGTCGCGGAACAAAAATACTCCGCCAAAGATATCGAGGTTCTCGAAGGGCTGGAGCCGGTGCGGCGCCGCCCGGGCATGTATATCGGCGGCACCGACGACAACGCTCTGCATCATCTGGCCGCCGAAATACTCGATAATGCGATGGATGAAGCCGTCGCCGGCTTCGCCTCGACCATCGAGATGCATCTGGCAACCGGCAACATGCTCATGGTGCGCGATAATGGCCGTGGCATCCCGGTTGACCCGCACCCGAAATTCCGCGACCGCAGCGCCCTCGAAGTGATCCTGACCACATTGCATTCGGGCGGCAAATTCGCCGGCAAAGCCTATGCGACGTCCGGCGGCTTGCACGGTGTCGGCAGTTCGGTCGTCAATGCCCTCTCCTCGCGGCTGGAAATTGAAGTCGCGCGCGAGAAAACGCTCTGGAAACAGGAATATGAGCGCGGCAAGCCGATGACCAAACTGGTCAATGCCGGACCTATCCAGAATCGCCGGGGCACGACGATCCGCTTCATCCCCGACACGCAGATTTTCGGCGATAAGCTCAGCTTCTCCCCTGCCCGCCTGTACCGGCTCTGCCGCTCCAAAGCCTATCTGTTCCGTGGCGTGCGCATCCGCTGGAGTGTCGATCCCGCCTTGTTGAAAGACACCGACGAAACCCCCGCCGAGGCCGAATTGCATTTCCCCGGCGGCCTGCGCGACTCGTTGAGCGACGAATTGGGCAATGCCGCTAAATTAGTCGGCGCGCTGTGGTCCGGTGAGGCCATTTTGCCCGCCTCACCCGATGGCACCGCGCAAGGCAAAGTGGAATGGGCCTGCGCCTGGCTGGAAGATGGTGATTCCTCACTGCAAAGCTACTGCAACACCGTGCCAACGCCGCAAGGCGGCACCCATGAAGCAGGCTTCCGCGCCGCCCTGCTGAAAGGCCTGCGCGCCTTCGGTGAACAACGCGCCAACCGCCGCGCTGGCCAAATCACCATCGAGGACGTCCAAGGCGCCCTTGCGGCAAAACTCTCGCTCTTCATCCGCGACCCACAATTTCAGGGCCAGACCAAGGAAAAACTCACCAACCAGGAAGCAACCCGTCTGACCGAAGCCAGCCTGCGCGACCGATTCGACCATTTCCTCACCGGAGATCCGGCCAATGCCGATCAATTGCTCGCCTTCATCATCGAACGCGCCGAAGAACGCATCCGCCGGAAAGAACTCAAAGACACCCCTCGCAAATCCGCGACACGCCGCCTGCGCCTGCCCGGCAAATTAACCGACTGCACACGCGATACCGCCGAAGGGACCGAGATTTTCCTGGTCGAAGGCGACTCCGCCGGCGGCTCGGCCAAACAAGCCCGCAACCGCGAAACTCAGGCCGTGCTGCCCCTGCGCGGCAAAATCCTCAATGTCGCCTCAGCCTCGGCAGATAAATTGCGGCAGAACCAGGAGCTCAAAGATCTGATCGAAGCGCTCGGCTGCGGTGTCGGTGAACGCTTCAACCGCGCTGCCTTGCGCTATGGCCGCGTCATCATCATGACCGACGCCGATGTCGATGGCGCGCATATCGCCTCGCTGCTGATGACCTTCTTTTACCGTGAATTGCCCGAACTCATCCGCCACGGCCATCTCTATCTCGCCCAACCGCCACTCTACCGCCTGACCCAGGGCGGCAAATCAATCTACGCCATGGACGACGCCGCCCGCGAACAAATCCTCAAACGAGACTTCAAAGCCGGCAGCAAAGTCGAAATCAGCCGCTTCAAAGGCCTCGGCGAAATGCCCCCCGCCATGCTCAAAGATACCACCATGGACCCGAAAAAACGCACCCTGCTGCGCGTCGTCGCCGCCGCCGAAGACCGCATTGCAACCGCAACCATGGTCGAAAGCCTGATGGGCCGCAAACCCGAATTGCGCTTCCAATTCATCCAAGACAACGCCAACAGCGTTACCGATATCGATATCTGACGCCCGGTTCCGACGCGGATGGGTTGAGGGAGGAAGGCCAAGGGGCTTTGCCCCTTGGAACCCCACTCAAGGCAGAGCCTTGAGAATCCAATAATCTGGCTCTGGCAGAAAGGGGGCCGAGCACACTGAATCACTTCCCCAACCCCGATCCGCCGCGAACCTGGGCGGTCAGATACCCAAAGGGGCGAGGCGGATGATTTGGACGAGGTCGCCTGGGGATGCGGCGGGGGCGTGGGGGGCGCGCAGGACCAGGGCATCGGCGTTGGCGAAGCGGTTGAGCATACCGGAATCTTGGGTGGTGAAGGGTCCGACGGTGAAGCTGCCGTCTGCGCCGGTGGTAAGGATGGCGCGCAGATGGTCGCTGCGTTGATCATTGGCGGGGACGCCGATGTTCAGGCGTGCGGCTTCGGTTGTTGGCGGGTGCCCGGGCAGGCCGGAGAGTTTGGCGATGGCGGGGCCGAGAAAAAGAATCGCGCAGACCAGGGCGGAGACGGGATTGCCGGGCAGGCCGAGGACGGGGAGCTGGCCGAGCGCGCCGAACATCAAGGGCTTGCCGGGGCGCATGGCGATTTTCCAGAAATCGATGGCGAAGCCGCGTTCGCCGAGACCGGCTTGAACGAGGTCAAAGGCGCCGACGCTGGCGCCGCCGGTGGTCACCAGCATGTCGGCGTGGCGCGCGGCATCGGCGCCGGCGGCGATGGCCGCGAGGTTGTCGGCGGCGATGGGAAGAATATGCGGCTCGCCGCCGACCGCCCGGATGAAGGCGGCCAGGGCGTGCGCGTTTGAGCTGACGATGCCGCCAGGGGCTATTTGTTCGCCGGGCAGCGAGATTTCATCACCGGTGGCGAGAATGGCGATGCGAGGCCTGCGATGCACGGTGAGCCAGGGATAATTGGCCGCCGCGGCAAGCCCGATATCGCGGGCTGTCAAGCGGCGGCCGGCCGCGATGAGCGTGTCACCCTGGCTGAAATCCTGGCCCGCTCTGCGGATATGCCGGCCGGCGATTGGGGTTTCGTGGATGGTAACCTGGTCTGCTCGTTCGGTGGCATCTTCCTGCAGCAGCACAGCGTCCGAGCCGGCGGGCATGATGCTGCCGGTGAATACCCGCACGGCCTCGCCCTGGCCGATGTTGCCCACGAACGGGTGGCCGGCCGGGGCTTGGCCGATGATGCGCAAATGCGCGCCGAGGGTACCGTCAGTGGCGCGCAAGGCATAACCATCCATCGCCGAGACATCGGCTGGCGGCTGGGTGAGCCTTGCGATGACAGGTTGCGCGAGCACCCGGTTCCAGGCTTCGG
>NCAP01000128.1 GCA_002255495.1 Rhodospirillales bacterium 20-60-12
AAAGGTTTCCAAAGGCTAGAGCAACATCCGATCAGGTTGAATCGTAGATTCAACCTGATCGGAAACCGCTCTAGATCAATATTAGTTTAGATGGAGTCGTCAGACTCCAGCTAAACCAATGAAATTGATCGACAAAATGAACATGGAGCGTGTCGTTGTAAAACGATCACGCTCTAGCCTTTGGCGGGGTTCCAAGGGGCAGAGCCCCTTGGCCTTACTTCCCGCCCCTTCACGCCCGGCGTTTGCGCGGCGGTGTCAGGATGGCATCGATAGCGCGCGAGCGGGCGACGGCGCCGTGGCGCATGAAGGCTTCGTGATTTTCTTCGATGCTATCGCGATCATAGAGATAATTGACCATCAGGCCGAAGGATTCTGTCATTCCCCGGGGAGCTGTGTTGCCCATCCAATTGATCCGTTCCAGCCGTGCGCCGTTGCCGAGGTGAAAGCGCGCGACCGGATCGGAGGGTCCTTTGCCGTTGCGGGCGTTGGTGAGATATTCGGCGCAGAGATGAATGAGTGTGCTGGCGAGCGGCGTATCGCTGGCGGGATTATGCCAATCGGGGTCATCGGGGTCGGCTTTGGCGTGCCTGACCAGCTCAGAGTCGTCGGCGCTTTGCCGCTCCAGCCATGCGCGGAAGCCCGGGATGGGCGAGAGCGTTGAAAACACGCTGAGGCCGGGCAGTTCGGATTTGAGTTCTTCGACCACTTGTTTGATCAGGAAATTCCCGAACGAGATGCCTTTGAGGCCTTCCTGGCAATTCGAGATGGAATAGAAAATCGCTGTATCCGCCTCGATTTTGGCCGATTGTTTCGGCTCGCCTGCGGGTGAGAGCAAGGGCTGCACGGCGCCGGCGAGGCCTTTGGTCAGCGCCACTTCAACGAAAATCAGCGGCTCGCCGGGCAGCGCGCGATGAAAGAAGGCAAAGCAGCGCCGATCGGGGGCGAGCCGGCGGCGCAAATCCTCCCAGCCGGCGATTTCGTGCACGGCCTCGTAGGTGATCAGTTTTTCCAATGTCGCGGCCGGGGTCTGCCAGTCAATCCGGCGCAATTCGAGAAACCCGCGATTGAACCAGGAGGCGAACAGATGTTTCAAATCAGCATCGAGCGGCTTGAGCGCGGGCTGGGCGCGCAGCCGTGGCAGCAGGGTCTGCCGCAGCGCGACCAGGGCGGCGGTGCCGCCGGGGGCCATGTTCATCCGGCGCAATAATTCCTGCCGTGGCGGTTCGGCGGCGGCGAAAATCTGCATGGCGGTCTCGGGCGAGGAATCCTGCACATAGGCCTCCGCCGCCCGGCGCAATGCGGCGGCGGGTGGCGCAAAATTCTCCGCGAGATACAGATGAAACCGCGCCTGGTCCGCCTCGTCCAAGGCTTCGATGGCGCTCAGCAATTCCCGTGCGACCGCAGCACCGGAGGCTTCGCCGCGCTGGGAGAGCAGGGCGTCGGCCAATTGCGTCGCCCGGCTGAACGGCGATGCACCGGAGGCCGGCAGTTTCACGAACCGCCCGCCCCGATCGGCGATCGAGGACCAAAGCCGTTCAACCCAGGAGCGGCGCGGTGTCGGGGTCGCGAGAGTAAGATCAGACAAAGGGGCCATGCTGCACGCTCCGCGGCGTTATGAGAGCACTACCATAAGGGCGCATACGGCGGCTTGGCAATTTACAATTCAGCGCCGCTTTCGGCGTCGTCTCGATGGTGGCTGCATGCCCATGATCGTCCTTTACGCCACCGCGGCATCGAGCAAAGCGGCGTCCAGCGCATATTGCGTGCGCGCCTGGATCAAGCGCAGATCCGCCTGCCCGCGGGCAATTTCGGCACTCAGCACGGTCGTGTAATCGGCCGCACCCAGGCGATATTGCGCCTGGGCAAGCTGATAGGCCGCCTGCGCGGTCTGCGCGGCTTGCTGGTTGGCTTGCACAGCAAGCGCGTCAAATTGCAGATTGCGCAACCCGTCAGCGACCTGTTCGAAAGCGCCGAGCACAGTGGTGCGATAATCCGCGAGCGAGGCCGCAAGCGCATGGCGCGCGGCATTGCGGTTGGCGCTCAATGTGAAGCCGTTGAACAATGGGGCGATCAAATTACCCGCCAGCGTCCACAGCGCCGATCCGGGCTCGAACAGCGTATTCAATGTCTCGGCCGCATAGCCGCCTTGGGCCGAGAGCGTCAGATTGGGATACAATGCCGCCGTGGCACTACCCAAAGCAGCATAGCGGGCGGCCACCAAAGCGCGCGCCGCCACGATGTCCGGGCGGGTCGCGACCAACAGCGACGGCATTTCGATCGGTGCGGCGGCGGGCAGCGCAAAATCATCCAGAGTGATGGCGGGTGCGGTAAAATCAGCCGGCAGCGTGCCGGTCAAAATCGCCAGCCGATGCGACTGCACGCTCTCCTGCGCCTGCAAGCCAGGCAGGCTCGCCAGCGTCGTCTGATACTCCGCCTGCTGCTGCAGCATCGGCAACTGACCGATCGCCCCGGCCTGATATTCACCTTGCAGAACACTGAGCAGATCATGCTCGCTTTGCGCCAGCGCCTGCGTGGTTTTGATTTGCGCGATAATCCCCGCGCGCGTGATGACGCTGGTGACAATATTGCCCGCCAGCGCCAAAGCCGCCCCCTGGGCTTGCGCTTTCTGATACGCCACCAACGCCTTGCCGTTTCGGAAAACGCTCGATGCAGCGCCGAACAATCCCGGATTATAGCTGATATTCCCGACCAGGCTGTAAATCGTATAAGGCGGAAATCCGTTCGGCCCCGTCGGGTAGGATTGGCGTGACAAATTAGGGTTGAGATTGATCTGCGGCAGAAAACTGCCATCGGCCGCGACCGCCTGCGACTGGGCTTGCGCCACCAAGGCGTTCTGCGAGGCGATGGCCGGATTTTTCGTCAATCCCGCCGCCACCAGAGCATCGAGTGCAGGGTTATGAAAGCCCTTCCACCAATCGCCGCCCGCGCCCTGCGCCGTCATCGGCGGCTGATCATGAATATAGGCCCGCGCTGCAAATTTCGTATCGGGTGCAGCAATATGCGGCGCACAACCGGCAAGAATTCCAGCCAAACCCAGCGCGCCGATCAGCCGCTCAATGCGCATCGCGGCGGCCATGGAGAATGCAATACATCGCCGGCACGGCGAACAGCGAGAGCAGGAATCCGCTGCCCATGCCGGTCGCCAGGATCACCCCCAGATCATAGCGGATCACCGCTTGCGGGCCCGAGGCGAACATCAGCGGCACCGCGCCGCCGATCAGCGCCAGCGTGATCATCAGGATCGGCCGGAACCGCAAACTCGCCGCCCGCTTGGCCGCCTCGATGATCGGCAAATCCTGCGCCCTGCCCTCATGCGCCACCTGGACGAATAAAATACCCTGCCGCGCAATCAGGCCCCACACCGCGAGCAGCGCGATTTCGGTGACGATATTCAGCGTCGCCCCACCCGCCATGATCAGCGCAAGCGGCCCCAGACTGGCCAGCGGCACGGTCGTAATCACCACGAACGGATCACGCAGGCTGCGAAATTGCGCGGCCAGCAAAAAGAATAATCCGGCAAGGCCGAGGGCGAATAATTTGATGTTCTGCGACTGGGTCTGCTGAAACGTCGCCGATAAACCTTCAAGCCCAAAGCTGATTTTTTTCTGGCCCAACTGGTGAAACGCCCGGTCGAGCGTGTGCAGCGCATCGCCCAGCGCCACGCCAGGTGCGGGCTCACCTTGAATGATCACGCTCGGCAGCCCCTGCCAGGAGCGGATTTCATTGGGCACCGGCAACGCCTGAATATTGATCACGCTGCCCAGCGGCACCATCGCCCCGCCCGGGATGCGCAAAGGCAGCGCCTTGATCATCGCAGGATCAATCGTCCGCGGCGCATTGGCGATCACATTGAATGTCGCGTGCTGCAAATCCACCTGCCCGACAATACCGCCGGCCAAAGCCGCCGAAATATCGGCTTTGATATCCGCCTCCGGAATCCCCAAATCGCTCGCCGCGCGACGATCGATCGTGATGTCATATTCCGGCGCCGGCGGTCGTGGCTTGACATCGAGGAACGAAAACTGCCCCGAGGCCTCGCCGGCACTTTTCAACCGATCCGCCAAGGCCAGCAGATCCAGATACGAAACCTGCCCGGCCAGCAGCACGTCCACCGGCATATCTTCCAGGCCCGGCATGCCGTTTTCCTGACTGACATAGGCCGACATGCCGGGCAACGCGCCAAGCGGTCCGCTCAGTTTCGTCACCGCCTCGGCGGCCAATGCGGGGGAGGCGAACTCCATGCCGCCATACACCGCATGATCATCCTGCGAGGCATATTGCCAAACCGCGACACCGGGCACAATCTCGCGCATATCCTGCTCGATCAGATGCGCCTGCCGCACCAAATAACCAAGCGAGGCACTATGCGGCCCGAACGCATTCACATCGATATCGATCCCATCAGCCTGCGGCGTCAGATTTTGCGGCGCGATTCGAAACAGCAGAACACACACAACCGCAACACCGATGACCGCAATGCCGATCGCACGCGTGTGGCCCAACGCACCGCTCAGCCACCCGACATAACGCGCCCGCACCCGATCGATCACATTGCTGCCATCGCTGATATGCTGCCGCTTGGCATCCCACAGCGCGACATGCGGCACCACTGTCAGAGCGATCAGCAGCGACCAGAGAAACGAGGCGATCAGCACCAAGGCGAAGGGGCGAAACAGCGAGGCCGTCACACCATCGAGAAACGCCAACGGCAAAAACGCGACAACCAAAGTCGATGAAATCGCCGCCAGCACCGGCGCCAGCCTCGTGATGCTCGCAGACGCCGCAACCAGCGGCGCCTCGCCCATCTGCACCCGGCGAATAATATCCTCCGAGACCACAATGGCATCATCCACCACCAGCCCCACCGCCAACACCAGTGCGATGATGGTGAATAAATTCAGGCTCTGCCCGGCCAGTTGCATCACCAAAGCAGCGCCCAGCAGCGAGAGCAGAATCGCCAGCACCGGGGCCAGCGCCGCGCGCGCCGAACCGAGTGAGAGGCGAACGATCAGCGAGACCAGAAATACCGTAATCGCCAAGGTCAACGCCAAATCGCGCAGCGATTCATTGACGCTGGTGGCCTCGTTATAAACAATGCGCAGCTCAAGCCCCGGCGGCAATTGCGGCTTGAGGCTATCGAGCATGTTCTGCATCGCGCGCGCAACTTCGATCACGTTGCCGCCGGGTGCGATGCCGGCCGCAAAAAACACCACGCGCTTGCCGTTGAACCAATTCTCATATTTGCTGACCGGCGGGCCAATCACCGCCGAGCCGACCGATGAGAGCAAAACCGGCACCCCCTTGCGGGTCGCAACCGGCACCGCGCCGAACGCCGACGCATCGGCAAGTTCGCTGCCCGCTTCAACCGAAATCGCATTGCCCCCGGCCTGCAACGTGCCCGCCGGGGTAATCGTCGCGGCCGCCTGCGCGGCATTGGCGACATCGCTCGGGCTCACCCCCAGCACCATCATGCGCGCCGGGTCCATACTCACCCGCAATGCCGGATTATCCTCATACATCGTCACCGGGCCGATCTGCCGGATCGTCTGCAAGCGCGGCACGATCTGGGCATTGACGAAATCCGTCACCGCCGCCTCCGACACGCCATGCGGAATCGTCGCAATCAATGTCAGTTCCTGATTGGCGTTCTCATCGCCCACCAAAGTCAGTTGCGGCGCCTGCACTTCCGCCGGCATATTGCTCCGCGCGGCCGAGGCGGCGGCGAGCAATTCGGCAAACACTGTATCCGGCGCCGCACCCGCCCCCAGATGCGCCTGCACATCCGCCGCCCCCGGCGAGGCCGACCCGCTGACATAGGACACACCAGCCAATGACGCGAAGGCGCTCTCCATCGGCAAGGCGACAAATCGCTGCACGGTCGAGGCGCTGGCCCCCGGATAAACGATGTTCACATCGACATATTGCGGCGGCAATGGCGGGTCGGGCCGCAGCGGCAACGAAAGCAGCGCCACCAACCCGAATAACCCGAGCGCGCTCGCCCCGAGCCCGACCAAAATCGGGTGAGCCAGCAAATGATCCCAGAGTTTCATGGCGCCATCATCCCGCTCGGGCTCAGTGCTGCATCTGCACGGCCTGGCCGTCGGTGAGCTTGAAACCGCCGATGGCAACGATTTTGTCGCGCGCGGTCAAATCCCCCGTGACCACCGCCATGCGAGGCTGCTGGCTCAACACATGGACATAAACGGCATGCACCACGGTCGCACCGTCATGGCCCAGCGCCACCACCAGCACATAGCTGCCAAGGGCGCCGTTGGTCAGTGCGGTATCAGGAATTTGCCAGGCCGGAATTTTGCCGCCCACTGGTAACTTCACCACCACATACATCCCCGGGATCAGCGCCTGATCCGCATTGGCAATATCGCCCTGCACCGGCAGCGCGCGAATCGTCGTATCCAGTTGCGGGCTGATCGCACTGATCACGCCCGAACCATCTGCGCCCGCCGGGGCCGCAGGGGCGGCAATGTCAAACCGCTCGCCGCGCGCCAGCCCGGCCGCCTCGGTCTGCGGCACGTCGAACATCACATGCAGCGGCGCAAGCTCAGCGATATCAACAATTTTCTGCCCCTGGGTGAGGTAATCGCCCGGCGAGATGCTGCGCAACCCAACCCGGCCGGCAAAGGGTGCCGTGGTCAGCAATTGCGCCGCCTGCGCCTGATCGAGCGCCAATTGCGCGCGCGCTTCCGCCACCGCCGCCTGCGCCGCCTCGAACGCCGCCTGGCTCGATCCCTTGATCGCCATCAACTGGCTCTGCCGCGCCAGATCGCGCTTGGCCTGGGCCAGTTTCGCCTGATCCAGACCAATCTGCGCCTGCTCGGTACTATCGTCCTGCCGCACCAGAATCTGGCCTTTCACCACGCTCTGGCCGGAGTGAAACAGCACATCGCTCACCCGCCCCGGCTGGGCTGCTGCGAGACTCGCCCCCTGCACCGCCGCCAACCGCCCGGTGACATCGGCATGCGCCTGCCACATGGTGGCAACCGGGCTC
>NCAP01000129.1 GCA_002255495.1 Rhodospirillales bacterium 20-60-12
TCGGAGCCGGCGATGCGCGAGGTGCGGCGCCATTCGCTCATGGCGGCACCGAATACGGCGGCCATCGGGTGGGTCGGTTCGGCCCCTTCCTGGTCGTATAATTCATCAAGGCTGCGGCCGGACCAGAATTTATCCTCGAACTCATTGCATTCGCGGTTGACCCGGCGCAGCGAGATGGACTTCTCGATGATGATTGCCCAGACCCAGACACTGGCCAGCAGCAACAGCAGCATCACCAGTTTGACGACGACATCCGCCTGCAGGAACAGGCCCAGCAGCGACAAATTAGCCCCAGGCGCCGCGAGCGCCGCCGTATTTACAGCCTGATCCACCTCAAACCCCCTTCAATCACTACGCATCATCCACGCCAGAGCCAGCCGCATCTCGGCCGGCAGGCGCACCGGCCGGGCCGAGACCACATCGACACAAGCGAGATGCAGTTCGATCTCAACCAATGTCTCTGCCCCGCGTTTGATCGCCTGTGCCAGAACCAGCCGCGCCGCTCCAAGCTCTTTCGTCCGAGTCTCGATGGTCAATTCATCGTCGAGTCTTGCGGGGCGCTGATAGTCTAGATTGGCGCGCCGCACCACGAACATTCTGCCCTGTTCACTCATCATTGCAGCATGGGCGACTCCCATGGCACGCAGGGCCTCGCTGCGGCCGCGTTCGGCAAAACGCAGGTAATTAGCGTGATAAACGATGCCCCCGGCATCGGTATCCTCGAAATAAACCCTTACATTGAGCCGATGGACGCCCTCCTTCATGTCGGCGGGTGGCGAAAATTTCATCATTCTTCAAGCAAATCCGGCTGAATCTGAGGGGTTGCGGGCGGTTTCAGGCGCAAATGCCGCCAGCCCGATTCGCCCAACATGCGCCCGCGGCTGGTGCGCAGCAAAAACCCTTCCTGGATCAGATAGGGCTCGACGACATCCTCCAGCGTGTCGCGCGCTTCGGACAAGGCTGCCGCCAATGTCTCAACGCCGACCGGCCCGCCTGCGTGATGCTCGGCGATGCGCCGCAAATAGCGCCGATCCATCGCATGATCGACATCGAGGCGGGTCAAAGCCGTATCCGCTGCCGCCCGGTCGATCAGGGCGGTGCCCGCCACCGCGCAAAAATCCCGCACCCGGCGGGTCAGGCGGCCGGCGATGCGCGGCGTGCCGCGCGAGCGCCTGGCGATCTCGACCGCGCCATCGTCGGTCAGGTCCATGCCCAGCAAGGCGGCCACGCGCGTGACGATCAAATTGAGTTCGGCGGCGGTATAGAAGATCAGCCGGATCGGGATGCCAAAGCGATCGCGCAGCGGGGTTGCCAGCAGCCCGGCCCTGGTGGTCGCACCGATCAGGGTGAACGGCGGCAGATCGATCCGCACCGAACGCGCGCCCGCACCTTCGCCGATCATCAGATCGAGCACGAAATCCTCCATCGCCGGATAGAGCACTTCCTCGATGGCCGGTTGCAGGCGATGAATTTCATCGATGAACAGCACGTCCTTGGGCTGCAGATTGGTCAGGATGGCAGCGAGGTCGCCGGCGCGCTGGATGATCGGGCCGGAGGTCGCGCGAAACCCGACGCCCATTTCGCGGGCGATAATCTGCGCCAAGGTGGTTTTACCGAGCCCCGGCGGGCCGTGCAGCAGCACGTGATCGAGCGATTCCGCCCGGCCGCGGGCGGCCTGGATGAACACCGAGAGATTATCGCGCGTCGCCTGCTGGCCGATGAACTCGCCCAAGGTCTGCGGCCGCAGCGATTTTTCCGCCCCGTCATCCTCCAGCCGCGCGCCCGATAACAGCCGCTCATCCTCGTTCATCGGGCGAGCGCTTTCAGTCCGGCGCGGATCAACTCATCAAGGCTGGCATCGCTTCCGAGATTATCCTGCGCCCGGGCCAAAGCGCCTTCGGCTTCGGGCCGGCGATAGCCGAGATTGACCAGGGCCGATACGGCATCGGCCAGCGGCGATTGGGGCGGGATGACGATGGCGGCGGGCAGATCGACCCCGGCCGGCATGGCGCCGACTTTCTCACGCAATTCGGCGATCAGGCGGGTTGCGAGTTTCGGGCCGACACCGGGCGCGCGGGTGATGGCCCCGCGGTCGCCTTTGGCAATCGCGCTGGTCAGGGCGTTGGGGGGCAAGGCGGAGAGCAGGCTGAGGGCGACTTTCGCGCCGACGCCCTGGATCGTGGTGAGCAGGCGAAACCAGTCCCGCTCGGCTGCATCGGCAAAGCCGTAGAGGGTGATGGCGTCCTCGCGCACCTGGGTTTCGATGAGCAAAATCGCGATCCCCGGCGGCAAGGGCAAGGCGGCGAGCGAGCGCGCCGAGGCCTGCACCACATAGCCGACGCCGCCGACATCGATGATGCAGCGGCCATCCTCGATCTGTTCGACAAGGCCGCGCAGGCGCCCGATCATGCGCGCTGCCAGACCGCGTTACTGGCCCGGTGATGGGCATGGCAAATGGCCACGGCCAGCGCATCCGCCGCGTCGGCCCGTTTGATGGCGGCCCCCGGCAAAAGCCGCCGGACCATCAATGCCACCTGGGATTTTTCGGCGTTACCAGTGCCCACGACCGCCCGTTTGACGGTTTTGGCGCCATATTCAGCGACGACCAGCCCAGCCCGTGCGGGTGCCAGAAGCGCGACGCCCCTGGCATAGCCGAGCTTGAGCGTGGCGACACCGTTGCGGTTGACATAGGTTTCCTCAACCGCCGCCTCCTCGGGCAAATAGAGCGCGAGCAAGGCGACCAGAGCGGCATCGAGCGTGCGCAACCGCTCGGGAACCGGCATTTCGCCGTCGGTGCCGATGACGCCGTCGGCGATATGGGTCAGGCGGTTGCCATGCACCTCGATAATGCCCCAGCCGGTGAAACGCAGACCAGGATCGAGGCCGAGCAGCCGCATCAGGCGGAGAGCTTCTGCATGACATCATCGGGGATTTCGAAATTCGCATAGACGTTCTGGACATCGTCACTTTCTTCCAGAACATCGAGTAATTTCAATACATTACGAGCAGATTCCTCATCCAGCGCGACGGTTGTCAAAGGCCGCCATTCGAGCTTGGCGCTCTCTGGCGCGCCAAAGCGCGCCTCCAGCGCGTCGCGCACGCTGAACAGATCATCGGCACCGGCCAATATCTCATGGCCGTCGGATGTGCTGATGACGTCCTCGGCTCCGGCGTCGATGGCCGCTTCGAGCATTGCGTCATTGCCGGCGGCGGCGGCCGGGTAGCGCACCACGGCCAGGCGATTGAACAGAAAGCTGACCGCATTGGTTTCGCCCAGCGCGCCGCCGAGCTTGTTGAACGCGGTGCGGACATCGCCGGCGGTGCGGTTGCGATTATCGGTCAGTGCCTCGACGATGACCGCGACCCCGGCCGGGCCGTAGCCCTCGTAGCGAACCTCCTGGTAATCGTCGCTCGCCGCTGCGCCGGCGGCTTTTTTGATGGCGCGGTCCACCGTGTCCTTGGGCATGTTGATGCTGCGGGCGGCGACCACGGCTGCGCGCAAACGCGGGTTGGAGGCGACCTCCGGCAGACCCGCGCGCGCCGCCACGGTGATCTCGCGGATCACTTTGGCGAATTGCCGGGCGCGTCGCGCATCCTGCGCGCCCTTGCGATGCATTATATTCTTGAATTGTGAATGACCAGCCAAATCCTACCCCATAAAATTTAATCCAATGACCATCGTCTAGCAGCCGATATCGCGCCGTGACCACACTATATAGGCGTGAACCAAAACTGGAGATACGCCACATGGACACGCACGCTTACCCCGTTACCCATACCGACGCCGAATGGCGCGCCAAGCTGACGCCCGAACAATACCAGGTTCTGCGCGGCCACGGCACCGAACGGCCGGGCAGTTGCGCGCTCAACCATGAGCACCGCGCGGGGACATTTTCCTGCGCCGGCTGCGGCCATAAATTATTCACCAACACCGAAAAATTCGAAAGCCGCACCGGCTGGCCGAGCTTTACCACGCCTCTGCCCGGCGCCGTCGGCACCACCACCGACACCTCGCACGGCATGACCCGCACCGAGGTTCATTGCGCCCAATGCGGCGGACATCTGGGCCATGTGTTCCCGGACGGACCGCCACCCTCCGGCCAGCGTTATTGCATGAACGGTGTGGCGATGAATTTCGAGCCGGCGGCGTCATAAGGGCCGGGAACGCAGGAAGGTAAGCGGCTCCTTGTTTGGAAGAAAGGAGGCAAAAAACTTTTGCGCTTTTTCCGGTGAGGCTGCGCCCATCAGCACGGGTGGCTTACGGCGTTTATGTCGGTGGGTTTGGGTTTGGCGTGCTCGCCCATGCCCATGATTTTCTGACACATGGATGGCACCCCTATGAATGGGGCGTGCCGGTCCTTGATGGGTTTTGGACCGCTCTGATCGGGCTTGATACCCTGCCGATTATTCTCATCCTGACCGGTTGGCGCCGCTTGGGACTGGCTGTGGGATTGACCATCATGATTCTTGATGTGTCCGCCAATCATTATGCGTTGTTTGTGCTGAAATTTCAGCCCTTCGCCGGCCCGCTGATGCTGCAGAGCATTTTTCTGGGCTATGTGTTGGGCTGCATCGGTTTCCTGTGGCGCGACCGGCCTGTGTAAGAGCCCGGATGAAGCAGGCACGGCAGCATCCGGGCTCACACAAAACTCGTCGCGTTTACATGAACAAAGCCCGATCCTGTTTCATCCCGGCATAGATCGGGGCGACCCATTGGCCGTAGCCGTTATAGATTTGGGTCGGCACCACTTTGTCTGTGCCGATCAGGTTTTCATGCGCCTGGCTCCAGCGTGGGTGGGGCACGGCGGGATTGACGTTGGCCCAGAAACCATATTCCGACGGGCTGGTGGTTTGCCAGAATGTTTCGGGCTGCTTGTCGACAAAGCTGATTTTGACAATGGATTTGATGGATTTGAAGCCGTATTTCCATGGCGTGACGAGGCGCAGCGGCGCGCCATCCTGTTTCGGGATCGTTTGGTTGTACATGCCGGTCGCGATGAAGGCGAGTTCGTTCGTGGCTTCGGCCATGGTCAGGCCTTCGCGGTAGGGCCAGGGGAAGAAGGGCACCGATAAGCCGGTCATGGTGCGGTCGTCTTCCAGGGTCCAGAATTTGATGTATTTGGCCGATGCCAGAGGCTGCGCGAGGCTGATCAGTTGCGAGAGGGGAAAGCCGGTCCAGGGCACGGTCATGGCCCAGGTTTCGACGCAGCGATGGCGATAGATGCGGGTGTCGGTTTTCACTTTTTTCATCAAATCGTCGAAGCTGATTGTGAATGGTTTGCTCACCATGCCCTCGATCTGGATCGACCAGGGATCGACCGGTAATTTCTGAGCTGCTTGCCAGATGTCCTTGTCGAGACCGAATTCGTAGAAATTATTGTAGGTGGTCGAGTCTTTGATCGGCGTCAGGGGCCGACCGGGATCATAGGCCATGGCGGCTGGCTCATAGCCGGGCGGCGGGGCTTCGGCGGGCGGTGTGTCGGCCGCGGCACTGCCGGCCAGGGCTGCCGCACCGATGGCGCCAAGGCCGGCGCACATGATGTTGCGGCGGTTCATCACGAAATCGATGGGTGTCGCCGCGGATTCCGGCAAATCCCACGGGCGGCGGTTGATGATAGGCATGACTTGCACTCCTTTGGCGTCGATCTTTTGATCGCGTTATGGCGCTAGAGCGTGATCGTTTTGCAACGACACGCTCTATGTTCATTTTATCGATCAATTTAATAGGTTTAGCTGGAATCAGACGAGTCCAGCTAAACCTACATTGATCTTGATCGACCGATTTCAGTCATCCAGGTGGGGTCCCACGACTCTGACTGAACGACTATTAATCTAAACCTAGCGCATCTTGCGTTCAATTGGCGTCAAGCTGGCGTGATGTGAGGGGATTTTACCGGTGAACGAGATCAATAAATTGTTGGACATCATGGCCGCCTTGCGCCACCCGACCACCGGCTGCCCGTGGGACCGCGCGCAAAGTTTTGCGACCATCGCCCCTTATACAATCGAGGAGGCTTATGAGGTGGCCGGCGCCATCGAGACGGGTGATCCGGCGGCCTTAAAGGATGAGTTGGGCGATTTGCTGTTTCAGGTCGTGTATCACGCACGCATGGCCGAGGAGGCGGGCTGGTTCGATTTTGCCGCCGTTGTGCAGAGTATCAGCGCGAAAATGATCCGCCGGCACCCGCATGTCTTCGCCGATGCGCCGGCGCGCGACGCGACCATGCAGACCGGCGCGTGGGAGGCGCAGAAAGCCGCCGAACGGGCAGCGCGCGCCGAACGCGGCGTGCTGGATGGGGTGGCAACTGCCCTGCCCGCTTTGACGAGGGCCGAGAAACTCACCAAACGCGCCGCCCGGGTCGGGTTCGATTGGCCCGACGCCGAAGCCGTTCTGCAGAAGCTGGACGAAGAAATCGATGAATTGCGGGCCGAATTGCCGACCGCCGACCCGGCGCGGCTGGAGGATGAATTGGGCGACATGCTGTTCGTGCTGGCGAATCTGGCGCGCAAGCTCGGCCGCGACCCGGAAGCGGCTTTGGCCCATGCCAATGCCAAGTTCGCGCGCCGATTTGCCTTTATTGAGACAGGCTTGGCCGCGCGTGGTGAGGTGCCCTCCGAGGCCAGCCTGGAGGCCATGGAAGCGCTCTGGGCGGCGGCAAAGCGGGCCGAACGCGGTGAAAATGCCGTCACTGTCGCGGGCATGGAATGAGGCCTGTTTTTCCCGCCGCATCATTTTAAACAAGAAAAGCGAAAAATAATGGCCATTTAGTGAGCCAGATTACATAATTATCCACAGTCCCGCGACATAAGGCGTTCGTCAGACATGATCTGACGCAACAAACATCGTTCTGATCGTCGTAAGGGATTATTAACATGTCGTCAGCTCCCATTGCCCGCATCATCGCCCATAGCGCGCCCTGGATCGTCGCCGCTTTGATGGTGGTGGATTTCATTCATGTCGCCCCGCACGGCCTGCTCGCCATGCTCAACGCCAATGCCGCACCGCAGGTTGCCCAGATTGTCCAGCCGGCGCCGGTGATGCTGGCCGAAGCCTCGTTGCCGCATAGCCCGTAATCGGCCGCGCCTTCGGCGTGCATATTCGATGACGTCATGATCCCGCGCTAGACGCTCATGTTCGGTCGAACGTCAGCGACAAAGGCTTACAAAAACGGCCAACGATATGATTGGCCTCCTGCAGGAACCCAGCATATGAACCCCATGAAGCACACGTCCGGTCGCAAGATCGGGTTTTTGATCGCAGCCACCCTGCCTTGGATTATCTCGGCCGTTCTGGTCATGGATTTTATGCGGGTTGCCCCGCATGGGCTGCAAGATTTGCTCGCGAGCAGCCATTTGACCAGCCAGGGCGGTGTCGCCATCGCCGCCAACCCGCCGGGCAGCGAAACCGCGTCGCGCTGAAGCCATTTATCCAGCTTGGGCTATCCAGCTTGGACCAAAACGACCCGGCGGCGCGCGGTGCTGTGCAGCGGAATCGGCGCCTCCATGTCCTTGGTGGCTTCGGCAATCGCGAGCCCGGCCAGATTGGGCATGATCGAACGACCAACGCGCTCCCATACCGAGGCACTGCGTAAAATCGGCCGCCAGGACGAAGGCGGCATATACAAAGCCGAATCCCGCCGCTCGACGCGGAACAGGGTTTTACTCAGCAGCCGGCCCAATTGCCCCGATGAATAAGGCTGGCCATGCCCGAAGGGGGTCGATTCCAGATAGGCCCAGGCCGAGCTGCGGTTCGGGACCACCACCAGCAGCCGCCCGTCATCCTTGAGCACCCGCCAGACCTCGCGC
>NCAP01000130.1 GCA_002255495.1 Rhodospirillales bacterium 20-60-12
CCTATCTCGCTTGCTGAAGAAATATGCTCTGCCCCCTTTCTGCCAGACCCACAACTAACGGGGTCCAGGGCATCATGCCCTGGTGGGGGTCGAGGGGGCGAAGCCCCTCGCCTCACTAACATTCCCTCAACCACCCGGGATACAGGAGTTTTGCCCATGCGTGTGATGCTCATCCATGCGATGCACGAATCGATGGCGCCGATTCATCGCGCGTTTGCCCAATTATGGCCTGAGGCGCGGATTTTCGATGTGTTGGATTCATCTTTAGCGGTGGATCATGCGGCGGATGCGGGTCGGCTGGGTCCGAAGATGGTCAAGCGTTTTCGGGTTTTGGGGCGTTATGCGGCGGCGGCTGGGCCCGAAGGGGCGGGGTCGGATGCGGTATTATTCACCTGTTCGGCGTTTGGCGGGGCGATCGATGCGGTCAAGCGTGATCGGGCGATACCGGTTTTGCGGCCGAACGAGGCAGCATTCGCCGAGGCGCTCAAAATCGGCTCGCGGATTGCGGTATTGGTCAGTTTTGAACCCTCGCGGGGGGCCTTGGCGGCCGAGCTTGCCGAGATGGCGCATCAGCGTGGCCAGGTGGTCGAGATCAGTGCGGTTTTGGTGGCCGATGCGCTGGCGGCGTTGCAGGCGGGGGATGGCGCCGGCCATGACCGTGCGGTGGCGCATGCGGCAGCGAGCTTACAGGATGT
The DNA here is from genome assembly GCA_002255495.1 of Rhodospirillales bacterium 20-60-12. Taxonomy (GTDB): domain Bacteria; phylum Pseudomonadota; class Alphaproteobacteria; order Acetobacterales; family Acetobacteraceae; genus 20-60-12. Next base: position 696 of record NCAP01000130.1, read on the forward strand.
GGATGTGATTGTGCTCGGTCAGTTTTCCATGGCCTGCGCGGCGGAGGCGGTGCGTGCGGCGGTTTCCGTGCCGGTGCTCACCACGCCCGAGAGCGCGGTCATGGCGTTGCGGGCTCTGCTGGCACCCTGAGCAGATCATGGCCAAGCAACATCGGGATGATCATCAGTGTGCTGCCGTGATGGCGAATATCGATCGGCTTGAGCGCGGTGATGCTGGCGAAATAGGGTGCGTATTGTTGCATGATCTGCGCAGGGTCGCCGGGGGTTGCGGCGATCAGCACATCATCGCCGATGAACGCGACGGGCGGTGAGATAATGCCGAATTCATGCGCATCGCCGCCAAACACGGTGACCGGCAACCTACCCTCCAGCGCGTAGCCGATTTTGCCCGCATCGAACCAGCGCAGCCCTGCAACCACCAGATTGCCCTGGTTCAGATAGCCGCGTTTTTGCAGGCTGCGGCGAAAATCCGTCCAATCCACCGCCTGTAATTCGGGCGATTTCCCGGCCGCGAACAGGGCGTTGAAATGCGGCACGATGCCGAACGATATCTGCCCGGCAATGAATAAAACAGCGGCCACAAGCAAAGCCGCACTGCCGGCCGCGCTACGTTTCACCCACACCAAGGAATCTGGCCCCAAGCCTGCAATCCAGGCGCCGAGCAGAGGGAACAGCAGCAAATAGCCGGGGGCCGCCCAATGGAACAGAATTTTGCGCGATGACCAAAGTGCGATCACTGAAAACAGCATCACGGGGATCACCGCGAGCCAGCCCAAAAACCGGCCGCGCCGGTCGGGGCCGCGCAAAGCGCGGGCGAGCAGCAGGACCATCGGCAGCCAGATCCAGGGCAGAACAAAAACCGCCTCGCCGATCCAAACAATGAAGGGTTTCAGCGGGTGGAACCCAACACCCGCGGCCCGCCCGCCTTGATAGTGGAACGAGACAAAATCATTCAGCGCGTTCCACAACAGAACCGGCGAGAATACCGCGAGTGCGAGCACCGCCGCGACCCAGGGGTAAGGCCGGGCGAGCATCACACGGGCCTCCCGGTCGGCAATCAGGAACCCCAATGCCCCGGCCAGCGTCAATGCGGCGTTATATTTCGCAGTCATGGCCAGGCCCGCGAGCAGCCCTGCCGCCAGCCACCAGGCGGGTTCGGGTTGCGCGGCCAGCGCGGGCCGGGCGATGCCGAGTGCGCGGGCCAGCGCATAGGCGGCGGCCAGGAGAAAGAAATCAAGCGGTCCATCGGGCAGCACCCAGCTGCCGAACGCCACCGAGAATACCGGCGAGAGGCTGAATGCCACCACCGCCCATAACCCGGCCCGCGCGCTGTAGAGCCGTGCGGTCAGACCATAAAGCAGCCAGGAGGACAGTGCTGAGAGGATCAGAAACGGCGCTCGCACCGTCAGCGGCGCAGTGTTTCCCGCCAGATGCCGGGCCAGCAATTCCAGCCACCAGGAAGCGGGCGGATGATCGAAATAGGATAATTCGAAACTATGGGCCGCCGCGACCATATAGCTTTCGTCAATCCCGAGCCCGGTGCCGGCGGCGAGAATAAGGCGGATCAACACCGCGGCCCCGATCACCAGGGCCGCGATACGGGGCGGCGACATGTTCATGCGCGCGGCATGGAACGGCGGGCCCGTCTGGTCAAGTTCAAGATCAATATAGCTTTAGGTTGTGTCGATTGATCCGACCTAAAGCTATGAAATTGATCTAAAAAATGAACATAGAGCGAGTTGTTGTAAAACAATCACGCTCTGGTCATCGAGCGCGCTGCTCAATCTTCCTCGGTTTGCGCTGCCCATTTGAGGTCATGGTAACTGAACGGCGCCGGCAATGCCGGCTTGACCACGTCGAAATAGGGCGAGACGTCGAAATCGCGCGGCACGCAAAGGCTATGATGGCGCGGGCGCAGAAGTTCTTCGATGCAGCCCGGGCATTCGGGTGAATCGCTCACATGCGTATGGGTCATCGGCAAAATCGGATAGCCGACCATTTGAAAAGCCTGCGCGACCAGCCCCGAACAGATGGCCCGTGTCGGGTCGCCGCTGCCCAGTGATAGCAAGTGGCGGCGAAAGCGGGCGGGAACCGGCGGGGTCGGGATCAAATAGCGCGCCAGATCGATCACGTTGCGCAAATCATATTGATCACCGACGCGCCGCAACACGTAATCGATCACATGGTCACGATCCGCCATGCTCAGCCCGATCGGCCGGCAGATCCGCACATGGAATTCAGCGAATTCGGCCAGCCCAACGCGCCGCACGCCCTCGGCAATATCGGCCTCGACAAAGCAATGCTCGGCTCCGCGCGCCGGATCGGTCACCTGCATCCCGATATAAAGGGCCGCGTGCGACCAGGTCGATTGCGTCAGATATTTAATCGCCGCACTGATCCGCGAATGGCCTTCAACCAAAATCACGTCGGCCGGTTGCAGCAATGCGCCAAGGCGGGCAGGCTTGGCCGCCGGCGCAATCCCGTGCACATGCACCGGCTTGGTCAAAAAACGCGCCAGCATTTCGCCCGCACGGGCCGCTATTTTGTTCATCGCCTTACTATAGCCGCAGCACAAGTCGGGATCGAATGAAATTCAGGCATCAACCCGATAACCGGCCGGCATCGACCCGGCCTTACAAAGCCTGCTTGAGCCGATGGCCAATTTCACCGATCACCCCGCGGCGGAATACCAGGACGCAGGCCATGAAAATCGCGCCCTGGATCACCGTCACCCAAGCGCCAAACGAGGCGAGGTAATTCTCCATGGCAATCACGATCAGCGCGCCGACGATCGGCCCGAACGTCGTGCCGATGCCACCCAGCAGCACCATCAACACCACTTCGCCGGACATCGGCCAATGGACATCCGTCAAGGTCGCGATACCGAACACCAATGATTTGGTGCCCCCCGCCACACCGGCAAAGGCGCCGGCCAGAATAAAAATCAGCCATTTATATTGTTCGTTGCGGTAACCGAGAGAAATCGCCCGCGGCTCGTTCTCGCGGATCGCCTTGACGACCTGGCCGAACGGCGAGTGGATAATCCGATGTGCGAGTAAAAACCCGGCAATAAAAATCGCCGCGACCAGCCAATACATCGCCATATCGTGATTGAGCGAAATCAGGCCGAATAATTTACCGCGCGGCACACCCTGAATACCGTTCTCACCACCGGTGAACGGCGCTTCGACGGCGAAAAAATACACCATCTGCGCCAGCGCCAGTGTGATCATTGCAAAGTAAATACCGGTGCGCCTGATCGCCAGCCAGCCAAATACCGTGCCCAATGCTGCCCCTGTCAGCCCGCCGAGCACAATGCCGATCTCCGGTGTCACACCCAGGCTCTGCACCGCATAAGCCGTTATATAGCCGCCCATGCCGAAATAAGCCGCCTGGCCAAGCGAGAGTAACCCGATATAGCCCATCAGCAAATTGCAGCCGAGTGCGAACAGGGAAAAGCACATCACCTGCATCAGAAAAATCGGATAGAGCACCAAGGGCGAAACCACGATCAGGATAAGCAGGATGCCAAATGCGATGGTCTGGGCGCGCGAAAAACCGAACAATGTCATCTCAGGCAACCTTGCCGAACAAGCCTGCCGGGCGCGATAGCAGCACAATAACCATCACCACAAACACCACCACCGCTGAGCCGGGCGGATAAAAAACCTTGGTCATGCCTTCAATAATGCCGAGACCGAAGCCGGTGATAATCGCCCCGCCGATCGAGCCCATCCCGCCGATCACCACCACCGCGAACACAGTATTGATCAGGTCCGAACCCATATCAGGATTAACCGAATAAAGCGGGGCTGCCAGCACGCCTGCGAAACCGGCAAGCCCGACGCCGCCGGCAAAGGTCAGCGCGATCAATCGCGGTACATTGACCCCGAATGATTGGACGAGCGTCGGATTCTCGGTGGCTGCACGCAACAATGCACCGAGACGGGTTTTCTCAATCAGAAACCATACCACGCCGCAAATGATCACCGAGGCCGCAATCACGAACCCCCGGTAAACGGGCATATACATAAAGCCTAGATTAACCACGCCGTTGAGAATGTCCGGCGCGTTGTAGCTGACACCTGAACTGCCGAAATAATTAGTGAATAACCCCTGGAGCAATTCGGCCATGCCGAATGTCAGCAGCAATCCATACAGAATATCGAGCTTATAGATATGGCGAATGAACACGCGTTCCAAAAGCAGCCCGAACCCGCCGACAATAATCGGTGCGCAGATCAACGCGCCCCAATAATCGATGCCGAGATAAGTGAGCAATCCCCAAGTGACGAACGCGCCGACCATGAACAGCGCGCCATGGGCGAAATTGATGATATTCAACAAACCAAAAATCACCGCGAGACCCAATGAGAGCATCGCATAGAATGACCCATTGATGATGCCGAGCAATAATTGCCCGAATAGCAATGGTGCCGGCTTGCCGAAAATCATGAACATCGTGGGCGGTATCCTTGGTTCGAGCAAAATCCCGGACCGGCCATCAGGCCGGTCCGGTTCACGCTATGATGCACTCACGCCTTGATCAACGCGCAGGTCTCTTCGGAGAGCGGCATGAACGCCTCTTCCGCCGGCGTGGTAGCGAGCAGATTGTAGTAATCCCACGGGATCTTGCTCTCGCCTGGCTTTTTGACCTGGAACAGGAAGGCAGGGCACATGAATCGGCCATCGACGCGGATGCTTCTCTTGCCGAACGCATCATCATCGGTCGGCATTTTCTTCATCTGTTCGACAATGCCGGCACCGCTCTTTTTAGCGTTGGCGATACCCATCTCATTGACCGCTTTGAGGAAGTGCAGCGTGCCCGAATAGCAACCGGCATGACCCATCGAGGGATAATTATTCGGCGTGCGCGGCAAGACGCGCTTGGTGAAGGCGCGCGTATTGTCGTTCATGTTCCAATAGAAACTCTCAGTCAGGATCAGGCCTTGGGCAATATCGAGCCCGATGCCATTGACGTCATTGAGGAAGATCAGCAGGCCGGCGAGCTTGATGCCGGTTTTCGTCAGGCCGAACTGATGCGCCTGCTTGATCGAATTCACGGTGTCCTTGCCGGCATTGGCAAGACCCAGAACATCCGCACCGGACGATTGCGCCTGAACCAGATAGGACGAGAAATCCGTCGTCGAGGGGAACGGATAATCGACATCGCCAACAACAGTTCCGCCGGCGGCTTTTACCACGGCCTCGGTCTGGTCACGCAGCAAATGGCCAAACGCGTAATCGGCGGTGATGAAGAACCATTTCTTGCCGCCCGACTTGACCATCGCGCCACCCGTCGAATGGGCCAGCATGTAGGTGTCATAGGTCCAGTGAATCGTATCGGCATTGCAGAATTTATTGGTCAATTCCGAGGTCGCGGCATTCGAATTGATAAAGACCTTGTCTTTATCTTTCGCCACACCCGCAATCGCCAGAGCGACCGCCGAATTCGGCACGTCGATCAGCAAGTCGACGCTCTGATCAAACCACCGACGGGCAATTTCCGCACCCACGTCAGGCTTGTTCTGATGGTCGCCCTTGAGCACCTGCACACTCATGCCCGGATGTGAGGCGGTAAATTCCGCAATCGCCTGGTCAACGCATGCAACCGATGTATTGCCGCCGACATCTTGGTATGGGCCGGAAAAATCGCTGCATACGCCGATCGTCAGGCTCGGTGTCGCAGCCCGCGCCGGTACCCGTGGCAATGTTTCAGCCACGGCCACGGCTGTCGCCGTGCCGATCAATGAGCGTCGTGAAATCGTCATGTCATTCTCTCCCTCAAGTGCGTTTCGATCAGTCTAGATACCCAGTCGCCGATGCAGACTTTCCATTCTGTCAGGCAACTCCTGGTTCGGAATCATATCCACAATCATGCCGTGCTCCACGACATAATGCCGGTCCGCCAGTTTCGAGGCGAAACGGAAATTCTGCTCAACCAGCAGCACGGTGAAGCCGCGCCGCTTGATTTCGCTGATCGTCTCGCCGATTTGCTGCACAATCACCGGCGCCAATCCCTCGGTCGGCTCGTCGAGCAATAATAATTTTGCCCCGGTCCGCAGAATCCGCGCAATCGCCAGCATTTGCTGCTCGCCGCCGGATAATTTCGTCCCCGGGCTGCCAGCGCGCTCCTTCAAATTCGGAAACAGCGTGTAGATTT
>NCAP01000131.1 GCA_002255495.1 Rhodospirillales bacterium 20-60-12
AACACCAACGCAGATCAGTACGATGACCAGACGCTTGATCATGAAAATTCTCGTTTCGACAGATGGGAAATCATGAAAATCCTCACGGCAGAATGCCGCAACAATGGGTCACTTGCTGGCTCACATCATCGCGCTGCCACCAGCCGCCGCCGAGCGCTTGGAACAGGGCCGCCGTATCGGTATAGCGGGTCGCTTCGGCTTTCGCCTCATTGACCAAAGCGGTCTGGTAGGTTTGCTGATCGCTCAGCACCTGAGTATAGGGCACGCCGCCCAGACGATATTGCGCTTCGGCCACATGCAGGCTACTCGCCGCCGCAGCAGCAGCTTGCTGCTCAGCCTGCACCGTAAGCGCGTCATATTGCAGAGCCTCAAGCGTGTCCGATACATTCTGGAATGCAGTAATAACGGTCTCCTGATATTGCGCACCCGCCTGGTGGAGTGCTGCAATTGCCGCCCGGCGCTTGAATGTCAGTGTCCCGCCCTCGAAAATCGGCTGAGTGATGCCCGCAACCAGCGACCATATGAGGCTTTGCGGGGTGAATAATTTGCCGATCTGCAAAGCATCCTGGCCGTAGCTTGCACTCAACGTTACTTGCGGCAACATGTTCGCCGTCGCCACACCCACATTCGCCGAAGCCTGATGCAACAAAGCGCTATATTCTTGAATGTCGGGCCGCTGTTCAACCAGGGCTGAGGGCAGGCTGACCGGCAAATGCTCAGGCAAATGCAAATCCGCCAATTTGAAATCCGCCTCGTGGAAATCGGCCGGCAGCGCACCGACATAAGCGGCGATCTGATTACGCTCTTGTGCCAGTTGTGATTGCAAGGGCGGCAAGGTGGCCATCGCGCTCGCCAAGGTCGCTTGCTGGCTCAGAACGCTGGCCTGGGCCACGCCACCCAAAGCCACCTGCTTTTTCAAAATATCGAGCTGGCCTGTCTCGATTTTGATGATCTGGTTCGTCGCATCAATCTGTGCGTTCAACGAGGCTTCGGTCACGGCTGCAGTGACCAGATTGGTCGTCAAACTCAAATAACTCGCTTCGAGCAAAAACCGCTGATATTCCGCCTGAGCTTGCAGCGATTCGACCTGCCGGCGCACGCCGCCGAACAAATCCAGTGTGTAGGACACGCTGACCGAGGCGTTATATAAATCAAACGGCGATATACTCGCCCCTGCACGCCCCGCCGCCGTACTCGAACCGGTCTGCGCGGCAGAGGCACCCGAGATCCGCTCACGCTCGCCGGTAAAACTGCCGGATAAACTCGGCAGATAAGCCCCCTGCCCGGCGCGCGCGGTATCACGCGCCTGCAACAAAGCATCTTGGGCGGCTGCCAAAGTGGGGTTATGCGCGAAGGCCGCAGCAATCAGGCTGTTGAGTTGCGGTGAATGAAACAGAGTCCACCAATCAGCCGGAATGGCTTGGCCCGGATCAAAATATTGTGCGCTGCCCGCCATGCCCCCGGGTGCAACCGTGTGCGCCGGCAATGGCGTTGGCGTATAGGAAGCCGCCTGAGGGGCTGCAGGCCGGTGGAAATTCGGTCCAACGGCACAGGATGCTAGACCGAGCAGGCCGGCCAGAGCGAATACAGGTGAGCGAGCCGGCAGCAAGATTAACCTCATATGACGAGCAAGCTGGAAACTAATCAGTTTACTTCTATCGAGTCAACCGTCATGCCCTTGTTGTCCGCACACGGTATTAAATTGCAAAAATGAGAGATTCGAAATATGGAAACTATCAAGTTTCAACATATTTACGACACAGCATGAGTTCCAGCCGAAAGCACTGAAAATGACATGGTTTGCCTGAGCAGGGGCCGCAACCCGGCCGAGCCTGAACGGCTCGATGAACGCCGGCACCAAATGATTGCCGCTGCCGAGCGCATATTCCTCAGCAAGGGATATCACCGCGCGACGATGGACGATGTGGCGCGCGAAGCCTGTGTTTCGAAAAAAACCATCTATCAGTTGGTCGAGTCGAAAGAGGCCCTGTTCGAGGCCTTGCTGGAAAGCCGCCGGGCGCTGCTGCGCATCGACCTACCGGACGCGACCTGCCCCCCGGCCGATGCATTAACCGGCATTCTCACCAAGCTTGCCGATTTCATCCTCGCACCGCAACAAATCGCCTTGCTGCGTCTGATCATGGCCGAATATGCCCATAGCCCTGATCTGGCACGGATTTTCCTCCGCCGCGAGCATGACCGCGCTCTCTCGACGATGGAAGCCTATCTCGCTTCATTGAACGAACGTGGCATCTGCACTTTGCCGGAAATCGCCGAGGCCGCCAAAATGCTCACCGGCATGGCGCTCGGCGAATTTCACTCAGGCGTGCTGCTCGGCAAATCCGCCGCCCCTAGCCGTGACGCCATCAAGCGCCGGATCGCCGAGGCGGTGCAGATTTTCCTCCGCGGCACCGCCGGGCCGATACCGGCCCTTGCACCCTCTGAGGGAACTGGCTAGACCGCCTGGGTTATCGGGTGCGTAGCTCAGCGGTAGAGCATTGCCTTCACACGGCAAGGGTCACAGGTTCAATCCCTGTCGCACCCACCATGATGATCAAAATCCGAACATATGGTCAAACGAAAACCCGCCTTGGCGATCGCGTTTGCCGTGATAGCCAAATAACCGGCAGGTTGCGTCGCGAATGATCACATAGCCGCCTACCGCCTGCGCCAGCGCCTCGGCTGAGAACAGCGCGTGCGGATAAACCATGGCCGATCCCGAGCAGGCAATCGCGATTTGATGCTCCGCAACCACGCTGCCCAGGCGGTCATGCAGCAGCAGAACGGTCTGCGAGTACGCCAGCCAATCGGCCGAGGCGGGATAAATCAACGCGCAAAAACTCTCACACGCCGGATCGCCCAAATCCAGATAAAGCCGCGTGGTCAGGCCCGGCGGCGGCCCGTTATAGGACTGCGGTTCGCCTTTCCACGTCATGATGGTGTTGAAAATATGTCCGCCGAAGGAGGTTTCCGCGGCATGGCTGCCATCGCGCGCCTCGTAGCGAAACAGGCCGTGCAACCAGCCATCGGCCGCGCCACCCGCGCGGAAATCATAGACCAGTTCGCCATGCCCGCCTTCGGGCAAGGCCGCATCGCTCAGCACCTCATCCATGTCCACCGCGCAATCATGATCGCGCGGCAACACACCCAGATAATGCTGCGTCATGGGCCGGCCATCGGGGGCAAAAATATCGAGCCGCAGCGGCATATCCATCTGGCTATGGGCCATCGGCGTCGGCAGGGCGACGCTGCGAAACGCCGCGCGCGGCAGAATCGGAAACGGCAACAGAAAGCCGCGACCCAGTGACGGCGCCAAACTCTTGATCCCCGGATCGGGCCGCAAATCCGCCCGCTCGACATTGATATGCGCAATCCGGCTCCGCCCGGCCTGACGCACCTCATAACGCGGCCGCACCACATGCCGCCCGGCGCGCAGCTCAAGCTGCGCCGGCCAGGAGAGATGCGGAAAATATTCAGCCACATCAATCGCCCTGGTCGCGAAAGCCGCAATCTCCCCCTCAATCGCCACCGGCGCTTCTGCACCCATCCGGTCGAGCGTTACGGTGCCCGCTTGCATCGGCAGGGCATGGCTGTTCTGCAGCCATAAGATCACCTGCTCACCGGGCCTGGGCGCTGGCAGGCCGGCGAAGCGCTCGGCCGGCCAGGCATTTGCATCATGGGTGCAGGACAGGCTGCCCGATCCATCCACGGCATAGGTATCGAGCGCATATTTCACAACGTCATGCCCGGCGACGCCGATCGCATGGATGAATAATTGCCCGGTAAAGGGGGCTAGATTAAAGCGCCGCCTGATATCGCGGCTGTCGATGACGATCGAGGCAACAGACTGGCCAGCATCGATCTCGAAATCCTGAATGATATCGCCCTGCCCGCCGAATAAGCGCGCCCATAGCCGCACTTGTTTGGCGCCGTAGCCGGCCCAGTAATTCGCTGTGACCAGCCTGGTCGCCAAATGATCATCATCGCGGAAAAACACGAAATTCGTCGCGAAATTCAGCTTATCGAGATATTGTTTGCCATTGCTCAGCATGTCAGCCGGCAGCTTCACCTCATCGAGACTGAGCATGACCGCACCGGGTGGGGTGAACCGCGCGATGCGTGCGATCACGCTGGCGGCATCGAACATCGCAACCAGAACAATAGCCGCCTTTGAAGCGGCAACATCGCTCAGTGCCGCGCACGAATATCCCGCGCGAACCTGGCCCACCGCCAGCGTGTCATGAACGTAGATACCGGCCACATCAAAGCCGGGTGCCAGCGCCAATAAAGCCGGTGCGATACCATCGGGATCGTAGATCGCAACCGGCCCGGCCGCACGCAACCGCGCTGCCAAGACCGCCAGTTTTTCCGCCGCCAGCGGATGCGCCAAAGCCTTATAGACCACATTACCGCCCCGGGCATTGTCGAATGTTTCGATATCAAGCATCGGCGTCGGCTCCCTTGCGAGCATGTCGTTTTTCAACGGTCACGCTCCAGACATTTGTTATCGCTGTCACTCAAATCCCAATCGGCGGCGGAGTTCAAACCCCGCCATCGGCGTGTCGTCCATCGGCTCGACCGGCCACATACCCAGCCGCCCGGTGAAATCGCGCACCCGGCCGTCGGCGACCAGGGCATCCATGAACGCGCCGATGCGTGCCGAACGTCCAGGGAGGCGGAGCAGATAAACTGGCACCGCCGTCGCCACCGCCTCAGACACCATGGACACTGAATCGGCCGTCGCGATGATCGCATCGGCACAGGCCAGCATGCCGAAATACGGGTTGTCACCTTGCATGTCCCAGATATACGCGCCGAGCGGCGCGAGCCGGCCGCGCAAAATCTCGATCACCGCCGGCGCTGTCCGGCGCGAGGGTGTGAGCATAATGCCTGCTTGCCCGCTTTTGATCAGCCCGGCCAGTTGCTCGGCCAGACGAGCGGCAAAATCGGTCTCGAGCCGGTAGCGCCCGTTGCTACCGCCAATCAGAACCGCGACCAGTGGCCTGGGCAGGGCGGCGAAGACCGGCGTCCAGATCGCGCGTTCGGCATTAAGCCGCGCCGGCGTCACGCGATGCAAGGCGGTCCGGGTGACGATCACGTTGGGCCCGCTGATACCATCATGCCGGGCTGCCAGCACCAGGTCGAATTTCGAAAGCGCCATGCGCGGATGCTGAATGATCACCGCCGGCAATGCAGGACTGCGCAGCGCAGCGCACACCCGTGCCGCAGCCCCTCCCGCGCCGATCAACACATCGCCGAACGGCGGGGTAATCGCCTCCTGCTGCACAGCGGCGAGCGGGCGGGGCCACAGCGAGGGCGAGAGACGCGACCAGGGGAAGTGCGGCTGCAACGCATGAAAAGTCGGCCGCAGGCCTGCCGCCTCGGCGAGGCCCAGAGCCTGGGCGCGCAGACCGGCCAGATCGGTGCATAAAATCCGCGCGACGCGGGGCTGCACGGCCGACGCGGCCTCGATGGTGGAACTGGTCACTGACATGGCACGGGTTTTCCGGCCTGCACCGCCCCGCGTCAACCTGAGCCGACCTAAATGCCGTGCCGCTGCAACGCGGCGCGCAACGCAGCGCCATCCAAAGCAGCGCGGGCGAAGGCCTGCCCCCGCGCGCCCAGCGCCCGGCGCACAGCCGGGTCATCGGCCAATTGCCGCAGGCTGCGCGCCGCCGCCTCGATATCCGCCATCGCCCAATATCCGCCGGCGATATCGTAAATCGCCCGGTCATCGACCGCCTGCTCCAGCCTCATCGGCACCAAAGCAGCACTCGATTCGTCCATGAATTGCATATTCCCCGACCAGCCGGTGGCCACCACCGGCACGCCGCGCAGCATCGCTTCGGCCAGCACCAAGCCAAATCCCTCGGCGCAATGCAGCGAGAGCACGATATCCGAACAGGCGATCAGATTATGCATCGCATCGCTGCTCCAGGTCTCGCTCTCCAGCCTGATATTGGGCGCATCCCCCATCGCCGCGCGGATTTTCGCCAAATCTGCGGGGAAGGCCTCACCACCCGCCAGCTTGAGCATCAGCAACCGGCCTGGGTCAGCGCCGAACGCCGCGCGAAAGGCCGCAATCGCCGCCAGCGGATTTTTGCGCATGAAACTGGCACCCAGATTTGCAACGAAACTGACCACCAACACATCGTCGGGCAATCCCAAAGCCGCCCGGTCGGGCTCGACCGGCTGATCGATCAAGGCCAGCGGATAAGGGACCAGCCGCACCCGGCCGGGTGCCAAAGGCTCGAATGCGGCGGCGGTGAACGCCGATGGCGCCCAGATTTCATGCACGAACCGCAGCCCCACGCGCCAATCCGCTGGCACAACCGGCAATTCCCAGTTCCACATGCCGATCACCAGCCGGCCGCGCAGCAGGCCGGCTGGCTCGCGCGCCAGCATCAGCGGGATGGAAGGGGCATTGACATGCAGCAGCAAGGCCGCGTCGGCCGGCAAGCTTGCGGGGTCGCCCTTGCCGCCGACATGCAATGGATAAGTGCCGCGCAGCACCGCCAAAGCGGCCAATGCGCTCTGCATCATCCGCGCGGCCTCACCCAGACCGCTGACCCGCGCCATCTCACCGGCCACGATCATCCCCCGGCTGGCGGCCGGCGGCGCAGCATCGGCCTTGGTCGCCAACATCATTGCACCGCGTTGCAAAACATCGCGCCGGGCGCGTGCCGGTAATGCCCGCCAGGCGCGATGCGCCAGCGATAAAGATGGTGCCTTGCTCATATTGCCTGCAATGCCGCGCCGCGCCGTCTGGTGCAACGCCCGCCGACATGGTTAGAGTGCGGCAATGAGCAGCGATTTTGCCCCGCGCGGCCAAAACGGCCCCCCCGGCATGCCCGATTT
>NCAP01000132.1 GCA_002255495.1 Rhodospirillales bacterium 20-60-12
TGGAGTTGCAGCGGGAGGAGCACCGATGGCCTGGCGGCAAACTACCCCTTAGCCCCCTGTATGTCGCCCGCGTCCAAGCCGAGGCGAATCGCATGATCCGGGAGCGATACGAGAAGGCGGCCTATGCGGAGGCGCATCCAGAGGAGTTCCACGGGCCACCCAGCCGCCGCCCCGTCCTCGATCGCCTGTGGCCGGCGGGTGGGCCGCCTCCCGGAATCTCCTTGTAGTCGGTCTGCGGTCGGGACCCGATGGCAACGGCTTCGGTCCACCTGAAGTTGAGTGACGAGGTCCTCAAGTGGCTGCCCCTTGTGGCTGCGGCGAATCGTGACGTCAAGGGGAAGCCGGATCCCCTGGCGGTAGAGGCATGGTGCTTCCGAAGGCTTCGGGACATGGTGTCGCGGTATGGCGGCATCGTCAACCGCCTGATGGCGAAGGGCTACGTGCTGGTCCGCACCGGAGAGGCCGAGAACACACGGGTCGAGGCGAGAGACCTCCAGCCGGCGGCTTTCCATCCCAAGGAGGCCACCGAGGGAGAGAACTTCGTCCTCTCGGTGCCGGTCCCCTACATGGAGCGGGTGGAGTGCGTGGTGGCGTTGCTGCACCTCTACCAAGAGAAGGGCATTACCCATGACGAGAAGTTCGGCACGCTGGAGGAGTGGGCGACGACCTTCATCACCGAGACCGTAGCCGACGCCTATACGGCGTTGCAGGCCCGAGAGGATGACGCCCTCGACCTCCCCTTCGCAAGGTCCAAGTAACGGCCAAGCCCTGTACTCCCCGCGTGACGACAACTCTCTGCCCCACCTGCGGCTCCAAGTTGGTCGTGGTCGATCGCTACCACTCCGTCGAGCCGTTTCCCATGCCCTTCCCCGCCGGGATGGCCCCCGTGCTCAGGGAGATGGCCCACGTCGTCACCGTGTGCCTGAATACAGCCTGCGGGGAGTTCGCCCTCCAGAGGGCCGAATGACGGATCCCACGCTCTTCGAGCCCAGGGGAACCCCTTTCGCTCTCGAGACGGACCCGCAGCATAGGACCGTGCGCTGGTGCACCGTCACCTGCCCGCATGGGAAGCGACTCGAGATCCTAGTGACTGACGGGCCCGACTTCCATGTGCCGGGGTCCAACGTGTGGTCGCTCACCGACATGGGGGACGGCCTATGCCGCGTCAGCCCGTCCCTCCTGTGGGAGGCTCCCGGGTATCACGATGGAACCTGCCACTTCGGCCCCGGCGTCTTTGCCCTCAGCAGGGAGCGGGTGCTCGGCTGACCTGGGCTACGCCACCCACCGCACTAAGACACGGTGACTCAGGCCCAGGCCGGGCAGGTTCCATGCGGCGAGTCTGGTGACGTGCGTGTCGCCCGCGTGGCCTTTTCTCCGCTCGCACCGGACCCGGGCGCGTCGTTGCGGGCTTCCCGGATACGTCCACGAGAGACGCACGACGGCTTCGCACCGCTTCGCGTCGGGGTAGTTGTCGCCGAGGGCTGGGCGGGGGGACTCGGTCACGCTTTTTTCTCGGGGAGTCCGGTCGCGGAATCCCGTAGCTGACCCGGCTCGAGCCACACGAAGGCGAACTCGCCCGGACCGAAGTGGCAGTCCCGGCCTTCGTGGACCCCGTGCGAGAGAATCGACGGCTCGATTCGGCATCGGCCGTTCCCGAGGTCGGCGAACTTCCACGTAATCTCGTGCCACTTCCCACCGGGCGGGTTGACGAGCATCGGGCCGAGGTGGATCGCCCCGAGGTCCATCCCGTGCGGGCACGACTGGATGTAGGCCCGGCGGCCGCCCGTGTCGTCTGTCTCGCGTTTCACGATGAAGAGGACCTCGGTCACTCGTCCCGCCAGCCCTTGAGCAGTACCCACTCGTGGAAGGGACATCCGCGGGCGGCGTCGGAGCAGACGACGGAGGGCGTCACCGTGCCGTCGGGGTGAATCGTGTGGATAGCCGCCGAGAGGAAGAACGAGTGCCCTTCCGAGCATGTCACTCCGACGGGGTGAGTACGGGCCGACTCCCGCGACATCTCCGAGTCGCCGGGAGGCGTCCTACGCCACGTATGCGGGAGGTGCGAGCCGGTGGTGTCGGGCCAGAAGGGTTCGGTCACGACAACAACCGTATGTCGAGGTCGTTCTCGGCGCGGCTCTCCTGGATCATGCGCGCCTTGACAAGCTCGAACCCACACTCGCCCATGTAGGCGACCAGGCTCCGGGCCTGCGTGTCGGAGATGGACCCCTGCGGGTTGATGAACTCGACGGTCCGACCCTGGACGCCCTCCTCCATCACGCCCCCGTAGTCCCCGACGATGTCCCGGATCTCGCGCATCTGGGGCTCGCGCGTCTTACGGCGGAACTCGAAGGCGATGGTCTCCCGAGTCGTCATCGTTCAGGCCGGGAAGGTCCCGCCCTCCATCCGGCGGATGGCGTCGCGCAGCGGCGCCGCGAGCTTCTCCCGCTCGGAGATCTCGCGGGCGACCTGTTCGGGGCTCCCCACCCTCCACGCTCCGAGGGTTTCCCCCTTCTCGCGGAGCGAAACGATCTCCGCTTCGAGGAACTCCAACTCGCCCCGCAGCCGCTCGACCTCGGGGACGTGGGTGATCACGACCCGGTACTCCTCGCCGAGGCGGAAGTACTCGAAGGCGGCAGGGTTTATGCTGTTGAACTCGAAGGTCCCGCTCGGTGTGTAACGCCAAAATTCCTTATTTTCCAGGCTGTTTCCCGTCACCGGCGAGAGGCGGATCGTCCCGCCCTTCTGCCCGTGGACCTGCTCCAGTTTGAGGCACACCATCTTCGCCACCACGCTACCCTTGCCGATCCGTACGTGCGGTCGTTCCGCGCTCATCGGAGAAGGAAGCGCCTACAGGGGGTAGTCCGTTTCGGTCCACAAACGTTCAAGTAGGGTGGGCCCGGTCCGGGTGCTGTGAACCCCCTCTCGCCGCGGGTCATCTACCCGTTGCTGCACGCCGCGCTCGGTTGGAGCCTCGTCCTGAGCTTCCTCGTGTTCCTGCCGACGGCTTGGTGGCTCGGCGCCTTTCTCCTCCTCGAGGACATCCTGCTGATCAAGGAATCGGTCTTCGACCCCCTGACGGAGAAGGCCAACCCCTTCTTCTGGTCGGGAGTCACGGATCTCGGCTGGTATCAGGTCGGGATCCTCCTCCTGCTGCTCCTGCGCCTCCTGACGCACAAACCGCTCTGATGCTGCGGAAGGACAAGGGCATCTTCACCGTCTTCGGCGGCCTCAGCCTCCTGCTCCTCATCGCCGTCCTGCCCCTGCCACAAGCCCTGCAGGGACTTGGCATGGTCGTAGGCGCCGCCGTGATACTGGGCGGCGCCGTGGCCGTGGCCCTGGACCCTACCTGAGCCGGCGCCTTCATACCCAAGGGAATCCCTGTAGGCCACCATGCCGGAAGCCTACTCCGCTGACCTGAGCCAACTCGAGCGCCGCTTTCAGGAGAAGAAGGCCGCCCACGACAAGGTCCGCGATCGCTACTTGGAAACCGTCGACGCCCTGGTCAAGGCCACTCAGGAGCGGCGGGAGGCTACCGCCCGAGAGGAGCGCCTGATGGAGGCACTGAATCAGGTGCAGAACGAACTCACCCACGCGGCGGCGGACATGGGCTACGCTCAGGCCGCCCGCGACACCGCCAGCGACTCGGCGGCCATCCCAAGAGGCCATGTCGGCGCCCCCCCTTCCACCAAGACACCGCCGATGCGCTTGGACGAGATCCGCCGCAGTTTCGGCTTCGGGCCCTACGAACCCCACCCAACCGACATCCCGCCCAGACGCCGGCGCTGATACCCCGCCGGCCCATCCATTGGCCCCAAAGGGCTCTGGATACGCCTATGGGCCCGAAAGCCCCTCCTTGGCAAGGGACGGGCCTCCCGGTGCGGCCCGGCGGGAAGGGTTCTTGAGTGGGGGCGGTGTGGCCGTGGCATGGGTGCGTTGGAGGAGCGGCTGAACCCGTCGCGGTTCGGGCAGCAAGTGGAGGGCGTGAGAGTGGAGAAGCATCGGGCTGGGGAGGTCTGCCACCACTGGCAACGGGGGCCTTCCGGGCGGATGATCCACGGGGAGCGGCAGCTCTGCGTCCTGTGCTACGGCACGGGGAAACTGGTGGTAGACGTCAACCTACGGTTCCACAAGACGAAGGGGATGCAGCACTCCTACTACCCGGCCGAACTGCCCGACACCGAGTACATGCCGAGCTCCGCGCGTCGCCCTTACGAGGCGCCGAGCAGGCCGCGGCAAGTGGCCTGAGCGCCGTTCTCTTCGTGGTGGCGAAGGGCTGGCCCTGACGGCCGACCACTTTAAGTCGACTTGAGACCTGCCCGCAAGTGGACTTAAGTCGGTGACCGACACCACAGCACCCTGTCCAGAGTGTGGCGGCCAGTTCGCAAGGCGGGGGATGGGGGCGCACCGGCGGCTGAAGCACGGGAAGCGGCGGCATGGAAGCGGCACGGCAGATCCTTTGCTCGAGCGGCGCCTTACCGTCCTCGAGGCGCGGGTCGAGGCCCTCGAAGCCCTTGCGCAGGGGCCGAGATGACCCACGCGGGATTTCCGGGGCCTTCCCGCCTGGCGGTTCGTTTATCCCACCCTGCGCCCATGTAGGGGCCTGATGGGCGCGTGGGCTTGGGCCTTGGCTCTGGGTGGCGGCGCGGCGATCTTGAGCCTCGCCGCCGCAGCCGCCAGTGGGCGTCCAGTGCCGCCCCCTACCACCTCGGGGCGGCCGGTGACGATGAGCCACCTGTGGGACGGCACCTCTACGGCGCCGCACCCACCACCAGGAGTTCCTGACGACTACCTGTTCCCAGGCCCCGACACGGGCCGCCTGTGGTTCCTGTGGGCGGCGAAGCAGACCAATGTCTCCAAGGTGCCGGTGTCGTGGTCTCAAGCCTCCTTCGCCTACACCAAGGCGCTCCTGGGGCTCCCGGAGGCGATCAACCCGAATCTCGACGGCCTCGGCTCCTGCCACAGCCCTCCCAACTCCGTCGGCACCATAGTTGGAGGCGGCGGCCTTACGCCCCGAGCCCCCGACACGCTTTACGCCTGCTGGCGGCAGTGGACCCAGCCCCTTCCCTGCACCTCCGCCATCCGGGTGCAGACGGGGGGCACGATGGGCCTGGGCAACTCGACCCTGACGGAGCTCTCCTACGTGGATGCGGGTCCTGCAACGGAGATCCGCTTCCTCGGCAGCCAGCGGACGGCCAGTGGCTTTTCGGCGAGTTCAGAGAAGGTCCCCACAGGCAGCCGCTGGCTCGTGGAAACGGCCTTTCTCCAAGCCTCTGGCGACTACGCCGCCACCCTACGGCGAGCCAGTGACGGCTTCGTCCTCGCCTCGCATCCCGGAGGCACCCGCAACCAGAGCTCAGGCGGCTACTCGACCCAGCAGACGTCCGTCCCATTGGGCGGCACCCAGACGGTATGGCCCGCCTACGTCTACTTGGGCGCCGGCGACTCGATCGTGGCCGAGGTCCAGACGCCGAGTGCAGCCACCGTAGCCTACTTCGTCAACTGCGCCCAGATACCTGCCTGAGCCGTCTCAGCGCCAGGTCATCCGATAGGCGGCAGGCGACTTCACGTAGGCCCATCCACCAGGGGCTGGGCCGTCCCAAAGGGGCTGGGGGATGGGTAGGGGCGGAGCCACGGCCTGAAAGGGGCTGGGAGCCGTATCGAGCCAGGGCCAGCCCGTGGTGCCGAAGGCGCCGAGGGCAGGGGGGGAGACGGTCAGTGAGTTCTTCCCTCCCGTGGTGGTGACGGGGTTCGGGACGCAGGCATTGGCTCGGACGGAGCCCGTGATGGCGTGGCAGGTGCAGCCTGCTGGGCAGCCGCCTGCCGTGCAGGGGCCGCAGGTGGAGACGCAGAGGCCGTTGTAGCAGACCTTTCCGTTGGGGCAGGGGGAGCCGCCGCCGCATCCCGAAGGGGCTGGGGTCACGCAGAGGCCATTCTGGCAGGTTTGGCCCGAGGGGCAGGGGCAGGTGCTGGAGCAATGGCCTTGGGTGCAGGGGGTTGGCAGGCGGCACAGGCCCGTGGTGGGGTCGCAGGTGGTTCCGGGGGGGCAGGGGCAGGAGGCGGAGCAGGGCTGGCCTGCGCAGTTGGAGACGCAGAAGCCCTTGGAGCAGGTGGAGCCTGCGGGGCATGGGCAGGCTGAGGAGCAGCCGCCTTGGAGGCAGGGGCTAGTGGCTTGTACGCAGCAGCCTGGGGCTTTGGGGTCGGTGACGTAGCCCTGGGGGCAGCCGCCATAGACTTGGGGCAGGTCTCCCGATGGGCAAGTGGTTGGGGGGGTTGACGGCGCACTACGTCGGCTGAGGATGATGGCGGAGCCGATCCCTGCTACGGCGATGAGGCTGGCGGCGGCGTAACCCGCTGCATGAGACGGCATCAGCGGCCGCCGTAGATGGCCGAGGGGCCTGTCGCAGTCCGCCGTCTCTCGGCTTCGATCTCCCACTGCCCACGCCGATGCGCCTCTACGAGCAGGATGCGCTGCCGCCTCATCTCGCGGTAGGCTGTCTCCTGGGTGACGAGCTCACTCTTGGCGGCAGACACCCGTGCTTCCTGGCTACGGATCTGGGAGTCGGCCTCGCGCAGGCGGCAGTCGACGGCCGAGAATCGAGGCAGCTTCGTATTGGAGAAGACGCCGTGATCGAGCATGCAGTGCTCGAACGAGAGGTCGTCGAGCGAAGAGGCTCCGGCCCAGTTGACGCCGCCGGCGCGGCAGTTCTTGAAGGCGACGCCGCGCAGGCGCGCCGAGGTCAGGCGTGCGGCGGTCAGGTCGCAGTCCTCGAAGCGGCAGTCGGT
>NCAP01000133.1 GCA_002255495.1 Rhodospirillales bacterium 20-60-12
AAATGAAAAACACTCCAGCTTTGTTTTAGCGAGCAAATTCATTCATCTAAATAGAACCTTTCGGTTCAATTCAGATGAATTTTGCCCTAGAGCGTGATCGTTTTACAAACACACGCTCTATGTCCATTTGTCGATCAATATTGGTTTAGCTGGAGTCAAGTGACTCCATCTAAACCAATATTGATCTATCGCCTGACCAGCCCGCCCGCATCATGGATCCCAGAATATGACAAATCGGAATATTGCAGTCGGCGGCTTGAAGATCGGCAATCATTTGCCCTTCACCCTGATCTCCGGGCCCTGCCAGATCGAATCGGAGGATCACGCCGTCGCGGTCGCCTCTGCCCTGGTCGACATCACAGAAAGGCTCGGCATCGGCCTGATCTTTAAATCCAGCTACGACAAAGCCAATCGCACTTCGGCGCACGCAGCCCGCGGCGTCGGCATGACCAAGGGGTTGGAGATTCTCGCGGGTATCCGCACGCGCTTTGGTATTCCCGTCCTCACCGATGTGCATGAACCCGGCCATTGCGCCATCGTGGCTGAAGCCGTCGATGTGTTGCAAATCCCCGCCTTCCTGTGCCGCCAGACCGATCTGCTCTTGGCCGCCGGCCACACCGGGCGCGCGGTGAATGTTAAAAAAGGCCAATTCCTGGCACCATGGGACATGCGCAACGTCGCCGCCAAAATCGCCAGCACCGGCAATGAAAATATCCTGCTCACCGAGCGCGGCGCGAGCTTTGGGTATAATACGCTGGTGACGGATTTCCGCTCATTGCCGATCATGGCCGAGACCGGCTATCCGGTCATACTCGATGCCACCCACGCCGTGCAGCAACCCGGCGGCTTGGGCAGCGCCTCGGGCGGCGATCGTCGTTTCGCGCCCGTGTTGGCGCGCGCCGCACTCGCGGTCGGCTGTGCGGGTCTGTTCATCGAATGCCACCCCGACCCCGATCACGCCCCATCAGACGGCCCGAACATGATCCCGCTCGACCAGATGGAAGCCCTGCTGACGGATTTGCGCCGCTATGATCAGGTCCACAAAGCCTGACGCTTGATCGCTTCAGGCGTGTTCATGATACGCTACGCAACACGGCGGATCAGCGCCGGCCCGCGCGCAAATGTTGCCACCGGCTCGATCACCACCGGCGAGCCCGCAAGCTCGGATTGATCCAGCGCAAATCTCACATGCGGGCAATGGCGTTGATCGGCCGCAAGCGGCACCGCCAAATCATAACGAAATCCATGATGTCCGTTATCAAAGCCGGCCAGGCGCAAATCGGGCCGATCATGATTGGCAATCACCCGCGCCAGATGCGTCCCGCCGTCATAAATATCGAGCCAGAGTTTCTCATCCTGATGCTCCCGCACCAACGCCCAGCCGCGCACCAGCCCATGATCCGCCTCATCAACCCTCCCGACCACGGGGCCAAACACCGGGCCCAACACGGGGCCAATCACTTGTCCGCTCATCATGGAGCCGAACAACACACCCGCCCGCGCGCGCAACCCGGCATTCACGGCCTCAACAAAAGCGCCCGCTTCCA
Source organism: Rhodospirillales bacterium 20-60-12 (assembly GCA_002255495.1). GTDB lineage: Bacteria > Pseudomonadota > Alphaproteobacteria > Acetobacterales > Acetobacteraceae > 20-60-12. Next base: position 1,548 of record NCAP01000133.1, read on the forward strand.
GGCGTGGCGCGCAGAATCCCGAAATCGGCTCGCGCGCCTGAGCATCCAAATGATTGTCAAACATATGCCGATTGCCGCAATCGAGATAGGTCTCCGCAGCCGCCCCTTCGGCAAACAGAATATCATGCCGTTCCAGCTCGACATGATAATAGTCAATCATCCCGGTCGGCACCGGCTGGTCGATGGATAATTGATTGACCAGGCAGCCCGCCGGGATCAGCGCGCCGCCGATCGCCAAAGCATGCAGCGGCGAAACCAGCAGATCACGCGCCGGAACATGATCCGCCAGCGCATTCTGCCTAATCCTGACGGGGCGAATATCGGGCCACAGAGCAAGGTGAGACGCCGCCAATGCCGGATCATAGGAGCGCCGGCCAATCCAGATGATCGGGCGATAATCCCCCGATATCGTCGCCACCATATCGCCGATTTTCAACCGCTCGACCGGCTTTTCACCCCGTTTGGTGCGAATCCGCGTGCCGGCCAGAAAGCACGGCACCAAATCAATCACCGTGCCCGCCGCCCCATCGCTGCTCAGGCTGAATTGATGCGGGCCGAATATATCCCCCGCCGCCAGATGGATGGTGGCACTTTGGCTGAGGCTGTTGGTCAAAACCAGATCATTAATGCCGGCCAAACTCACCTGATCGCTCGCCGCATAAGCGAAATCGGTCAAATCCAGCCTGTCGCCTGTCGCGAACCCGGCAATCACCACGCTGCCCGCCAGCCCGGATAACGCCCCCTCAATCAGCCACTCGGCCCCGGCATCGATATTGATCGTGGCGAAACTTTGAATATCGCTGCCAAAGCCGCTCAACGTGCCCACACTGGTCGCACTGCCGCTCGCCGCACTGCCCAAAGTCAGCAGATTATCCGCCACAGCACCCGTCACAATGCCGGCACCGCTCGCCCCGTTGCCCAGCACGGCGCCGGGCAGCAGCGTCAATTGATTGACCCCGCCGCCAAACGCAATCGCCGTGCCGCCAGTGCCGATCACGCGCCCCGAATCCAGCACGCTGGCCCCGCTGACCGCACCCAGATCAATCCCGATCGACCCGCTGATCAATCCGCTATTGGCAATGCTGAGCGGCGCATTGCTGGCGAACACGCCGGCCTGCCCGCCGCTGATCGTGCCTTGATTGCCAATGCTGCCGCCGGCGCCGAAATTCACCCCGTCGAACAGGCTGCCGGTCATCTGCCCGTCATTGCTCACCGTCCCGGCGGCAAGCGCGATAATCACCCCGTTCTGCCCACCGCTGATCAACCCGCTCGCGCTATTGCCGACGCTGCCGCCGATGGCCAGATGCACGCCATCATTCACAGCACCGGCGAGAATACCCTGATTGCTGACGCTGCCCGCGCCACCGGTGACCAATATCCCCTCGATCTGACCGGTGACCAACGCGAGGCTGCCGATATTGCTGATCGAGCCGCCCGATTCGAGATAAACACCATCCGCATTCGACCCCGTGATGGTGGCATAATTCGTCACGAGCTCGCTGCCATTGATCATCGCCACGCCATCGACATGGCCAATGATCAGCCCCAGGGCGCTGCCGGCGCTGCCATTGAGCACGCTCCCGCCTTGGTTGAACAACGCGCCATCAATCCCGACGCCGTTGATCACCCCGAAATTGCTGACGCTTCCCGCCGCCCCCGAGACCAGCACGCCATCCGCGCCGCCGCCGATGCTGCCCAGATTGGCGACCCCGCCGCCGGCGGCAAGATCGATGCCGCTATCGAGCAGGCCCGAGATCAGCCCGCTATTGCTGATCTGCCCCGCGCCGGCCAGGCGAATGCCATTGCCCAGAGTGGCGATAATCGACCCCGCATTACCGATCGTCCAGGCAATCCCGCTCACCCCATACACACCATCGAGCAACGTCGTCTCGATGATGCCGGTGCTGGTCACGCTCAACGGGTCGGCCTGCGCACTCGTCAGGTTCAGCACGCTGGTCAGCAGCGTATTTACGATCGTCCCCGACATGCAGGCTCCATGGGTTGCATCAACGCACCCCTGTTCTTACCCGCACCACCTTAATATTTCGTTGCCATCCCGCCATTTGCCCCGCACCACCCATTCAATGATATAACCCCCCATGCCCATCCGCCGCCTCGCTCCCACCACCATCAATCGCATCGCCGCCGGCGAGGTCATCGAGCGTCCAGCGGCCGCGGTGAAGGAACTCGTCGAAAACGCGATCGACGCCGGCGCCACCCGCATCTTCATCGATATCAGCGGCGGCGGCATCGAACGGATCGACATCACCGACGATGGCACCGGCATCCCGGCCGACCAGCTCGCCCTCGCCATCGAGCGTCACGCGACCAGCAAATTAACCGACGATGCATTGATCCGTATCGACACTCTGGGCTTTCGCGGCGAGGCTTTGCCCTCCATCGGCGCCGCCGGCCGCCTCACTTTGATCAGCCGCGTGGCCGGCGCCCCGAGCGCCTTCAGCATAAAAATCTCAGGCGGCGCGGTGGGCGAGGTCATGCCCGCTGCCGGCGCGGTCGGCACACGGGCGATCGTCGAGGATTTGTTCTACGCCACCCCGGCCCGGCGCAAATTCCTCCGCTCCCCCCGCGCCGAGGCCGATGCCTGCGAATTGCTCGTCTGGCGGCTCGCTCTGGCCGCCCCGCATATCGCCTTTCGCCTGATGCTCGAAGGCCGCCTCATCTTCGATCTGCCCGCCCAGGACCCAGCCCTGCGGATCGGCGCCTTGTTCGGCCGCGAAGCCGAAGGCGCGCTCCTGCCGATCGAGGCCACGCGGGACAATGTGCATCTCCACGCCTTCGCCGGCCCCGCCAGCCTGCACCGGCAATCAGCCTCGCGGCAGAGCTTCGTCGTCAATGGCCGCCCGGTCACCGATCCGCTGTTGCGCACCGCCTTGCGCGTCGCTTACCGCGAACTCATCCCCGCCGGCCGCCACCCGGTCGCCGCCCTCTATCTCACCCTGCCGGCCGAGGCGCTCGATGTGAATGTCCATCCGGCGAAAACCGAATTGCGCTTCGCCGACGGCAACGGAGTGCGCAGCCTGATCATCGGCGCGTTCGGCCGCGCTCTGGCCGGCACGGCGGGCATGGCTGTCCCACCAGGCTTTCAGTTCCGCCCCGGCCACCTGCCCCGCAACCGCCCGCCGTTGGCTGCGCCAGGCGCGCCGGCGCCTGTTACATACAGCACAGCCCAGCGCGGCTTCGCCGAGGCCGAGCAGGCATTCGGCTTCGATCTGCCTGCCGCAGCCCGCATGATCGAGCCCTCCGCGCCCGATCCAAGCCAGCCTCTGGGCGCCCCGCTCGCCCAGATTTTCGACACTTACATCCTGGCAGTGGCAAGCGACGGATCATTGGTCCTGGTCGATCAGCATGCCGCCCATGAACGCCTGACCGAGGAACATTTGCGCGCCGAGTTCCTCGCCGGCGGCGTGCGCGCGCAAACCCTGCTCTTGCCGGTGGTGGTCGATCTCGCGCCGCGCGAAGCCGATATCCTGGCCAACGCCGCCCCCGCCTTGCAGTCGTTCGGCCTGGAGATCGAGCCCTTCGGCCCCGGCGCCATTCTGGTCCGCGCCATGCCCGCCGCTCTGGGTCAGGCCGATGCCGCCGCTCTGCTGCGCGATCTGGCCGACGATCTGGCCGATGGCGCCGCCGGCGGCGGCACCGATTCGCTGGTCATGAAGCTCGATGCCGTGCTCGCCCGCATGGCCTGCCACCGCTCCATCCGCGCCGGCCGGCGTCTGGCGGCGGCGGAGATGAGCGCCTTGCTGCGCGATATGGAAGCCACACCGCGGGCCGCCACCTGCAGCCACGGCCGGCCGACTTTTCTCAAACTCAGCCGCGCCGAACTGGAAAGCCTGTTCGGCCGCAGCTGATCACTCGCCGGGCGCTTTGAGCTTCAACGACAATGCGTGCAGCCCGTCGGCGAATTCAGCCGCCAGCGCCTCATGCACCGCGCGCGAGCGGGCCACACGGCTCATGCCGGTAAATTTTTCGCTGGTCAGTGCCACATTATAATGCGTCTCGCCGGCCGCATCCGCCCCCGCATGGCCGGCATGGCGCGCGCTGTCATCGTCGATTTGCAAGGCTTCGGGGTGGAATAGGGCGCTGAGGGTGCTGCGCATACGCTCTGATCGTTGGGTCATATCTGCCTTGTGACGCGCCCGCGCGCGGTTGCCAAGCGGGCAAATTATCGCACATTAGAAGAATGTCTCGCACAACCCGCAGGGTCCGCGCTTTCGCCCCCGACCCCGACGCCCCGGGCCAGCCCTGCGACATGCCGGGCTGCCTCGAGGCCGGCGAATATCGCGCGCCCAAATCGCGCGATCATTTGCGCGATTTCCATTGGTTCTGCCTCGCCCATGTGCGCGCCTACAATGCCGGCTGGGATTTCTACAAAGGCATGTCGCCGGGCGAGATCGAGGCGCAATTGCGCGCCGATACCGCCTGGCAGCGCCCCAGCTGGCCGCTCGGCAGCCTCGGCGGTCACGCCGCCGAGATGAAGCTCGACGAGGAATTGCGCGCCTTCGATCTCGGTGCCCACGCCGCGCGCCGCGCCGCCGAACAGGCGCCGGCGGAGCTGCGCGATGCGCTCGGCGTGCTCGGTCTCGCCTGGCCGGTCACCCGCACCGCGGCGCGCAACCGCTACAGGGAACTCGCGAAAAAACATCACCCCGATGCCAATGGCGGCGATAAAGCCGCCGAAGAACGGCTCAAAATCATCAACTTGGCCTACGCCAATCTGCGTGCCAAATTACCCATCGAGCGTCGCCCCGAACCGGCGGCGCAGGCCTCGGCGTAAATGAACAACACCATGAACAGGCATCGACGGCAGCTTAATTGAGATATTGATCGGGCGGTCAAATGCGCGCCCTGTGCTAAAACCTCTATCAGGATTGACAGAATGATGAATAAAATCGCCGCCCTCGCCGAAACCCGCGTGAACCCGACATCGGCGATCAGCCAGCCCGATATCATGGTCAAAGCGCGCGATGCGTTCGGCATCGACAGCGATCTGGAAATCCCCGGCTTCTCGCTGCGCACCGAGCATGTGCCGGATATCGATGAGACCTATTGCTTCGATCAGGAAACCACCCTGGCCATCCTTGCGGGTTTTGCCTTCAACCGGCGGGTGATGATCCAGGGCTATCACGGCACCGGCAAATCCACCCATATCGAGCAGGTCGCAGCCCGCCTCAACTGGCCCTGCATCCGGGTCAATCTCGACAGAGACGGCAAGCAGATCACCGAATTCCGCGAAGGGCTGCTGCCCTGGGCCTTGCAGCACCCATGCGCCCTGGTGTTCGACGAATATGACGCCGGCCGCCCCGATGTCATGTTCGTCATCCAGCGTGTCCTCGAAGTCGAAGGCAAACTCACGTTGCTCGATCAGAACCGGGTGATCAGACCCAACCCGGCATTCCGCCTGTTCGCCACCGCCAACACGGTCGGCCTCGGCGATACCACCGGCCTGTATCACGGCACCCAGCAGATCAACCAAGGCCAGATGGACCGCTGGAACATCGTCGCCACCTTGAATTATTTGCCCCACGCCCAGGAAACCCGCATCGTCATGGCGAAACTCGGGCTCGATATGGCCGATACCGTCACCCGCAAACGCGTCGAAAGCATGGTCGCTCTGGCCGATCTCACCCGCGCCGGCTTCATCGCGGGCGATATCTCCACCGTCATGTCACCGCGCACCGTCATCACCTGGGCCGAAAATTTCCGCATCTTCGGCGATCTCGGCTTCGCCTTCCGGCTCACCTTCCTCAATAAATGCGACGAAGCCGAGCGCAGCACGGTCGCGGAATATTATCAGCGCTGCTTCAACGAGGATATCTCAACCGGCCTGATGGATCGTAAGTCGCCCTGAGCCGATGAGTAAATCAGACCAACAAAACCGCTCGGAAGATTTCAAGCGCGCCACCGCCAGCGCCATCCGCGCCATCTCCGGCGAGCCGGAAATCCAGGTCGCCTATCAGCCGGGAGCCACCGGCATATCGGGCAAACGCGCGCGCCTGCCCTCGCCAACGCGCGCTCTGCCGCAGCACGAAATGGCGAAATTGCGCGGTGCGGCGGATGCCATCGCCTTGCGCCTGCGCCATCATGACGACGCCGTGCACGCCGCCCGCGCGCCCGCCTCGCGCGAAGCGCGCGATGCCTATGACGCGCTCGAACAAGCCCGCGTCGAAATCGTCGGTGCCGCTCACATGTCGGGCATCGCCGCGAATATTCGCGGCAAACTGAACGAGGATTGCGAAACCGACGGTCTGGACCGCATGACCAGGCGCGACCAATTGCCCATCGCCGCTGCTCTGGCCCTGCTTGCCCGCGAGCGGATGGATGATCAGTCAGTCCCCGCCGCCGCCCAGCATATTCTCGGCCTGTGGCGCGATACACTCGGCGAAAAAGCCGAAGCCGCTTTGGACGAGCTCGCCCAATGCCGCGGCGACCAGGCAGCCTTCACCCGTGCTGCGCGCAAATTACTCGCCGTGCTGGATCTGGCCGAAGGCGAGGCCGACAATCAATCCGAGGATGAAGGCGAGGAGGGCGAGCAATCCGGCGAGCAATCCTTGCAGCAGGATAATTCGCAGGAAGGCGAGGGCCAGTCCGAAAGCCAGGAACCCTCGGCACTCGCCCAATCGCCCGAACCGGCTGAGTCTGATTCAGCCGAATCCGAGGCCGATGACGATTCCGATTCCGATCAAGCCAGCGCCGAAGCCGATGATGCCCCCGCCGGCCCGCAACAGCGCCGCGCCAATGCCGATGATGAGCAGATAAATTATCGCGCCTTCACCCGTCAGTTCGACGAGGAAATCGCCGCCGAGGAATTATGCGACCCCGATGAACTCTCTCGCCTGCGCCAGCAGCTCGACCAGCAATTGCAACATTTGCAAGGTGTCGTCAGCAAACTCGCCAATCGCCTGCAACGCCGCCTGATGGCCCAGCAAACCCGTGCGTGGGAGTTCGATCTCGAAGAAGGCATGCTCGATGCCGGCCGCCTCGCGCGCATCATCATCGATCCGCTTTTGCCGCTCAGTTTCAAGCGCGAACGCGATACCGAATTCCGCGACACCATCGTCACCCTCCTGGTCGATAATTCCGGCTCGATGCGCGGCCGGCCGATCACGGTCGCCGCCATGTGCGGCGATATTCTGGCCCGCACTCTGGAACGTTGCGGCGTCAAGGTGGAAATTCTCGGCTTCACCACGCGCGCCTGGAAAGGCGGGCAAAGCCGCGAGCAATGGGTCGCGGCCGGCAAGCCGCGCAATCCCGGCCGGCTGAATGATCTGCGCCACATCATCTATAAATCAGCCGACGCACCCTGGCGCCGCTCGCGCAAAAATCTCGGCCTGATGCTGCGCGAAGGGCTGCTGAAAGAAAATATCGACGGCGAGGCCCTGCTCTGGGCCTACCGCCGCCTGCTCGCCCGGCCCGAACATCGGCGCATCCTGATGGTGATTTCCGACGGCGCGCCGGTCGATGACAGCACGCTCTCGGTCAATACCGGCAACTACCTGGAACGGCATTTGCGCGACGTCATTCGCGATATCGAGGCGCGCGATCTGGTCGAACTCACCGCCATCGGTATCGGCCATGACGTCACCCGCTATTACCGCCGCGCTGTCACCATCGTTGACGCCGAGGAACTCGGCGGCACAATGATGAAAAAACTCGCCGAATTATTCGACGAGGATGCCGCGAATGAGTGGGTGCGCATCGCCGGCCAGCGCGCGCCTTTGGTGATTTGACCGCGCCTGCCATGATCCAAGCACCCCGCCTGTTCATCGATGGCGGGTTCACCGGCCCGGCCTGCATCCGTATCGAGGCCGGCCGCATCGTCGCCATCACCGACGAGACAGCCCCGGGCGCGCTGGTGCTGGCCGATGGCTTCATCAGCCCGGGCCTGATCGATATCCACAATAACGGCGCGCTCGGCATCGACGTCGCGACCGCCAGCATCGCGCAATGTCACACACTCGCCGCGGACCTCGCCGCGCGCGGCGTCACCGCCTTCACCCCCACCATCATCACCGCCCCCATCCCCGCCTTGCATCAGGCCGCAGCCCGCATCGCCGCCGCCCAATCGAGCCTGCAAGGCGCACCCGTCGCGCAAATCATCGGCCTGCATCTGGAAGGGCCGTTTCTCTCATGAATTGCTGGCCGATCCGCACCTTGCCGCCTGCCTCACTCTGATCACGCTGGCCCCCGAATTGCCCGGCGCACTCGCGGCCATCCGGCACCTCCGCGGCCGTGGCATCGCCGTCGCACTCGGCCATACCGACGCCGATGCCGCGACCATGCAAGCCGCCGCCGCCGCCGGAGCCCGCCTCGTCACCCATGTCTTCACCGCCCAGCGGCCCTTCCATCACCGCGACCCAGGCCCCGTCGGTGTCGCTCTGACCGACCCGCGCCTGTTCCCCTGCGTCATCAGCGACGGGCTGCACGCCGACCCCATCGCCATGAAACTCGCTTTCGCCGCCGCCGGCCGGCGCGCCATCGCGGTGACCGATTCAATCCTCATCGCCGGCCTGCCGCCCGGTGCCGAGGGAGAATTCGGCGGCGCCCCGGTGATCGCCGCCCCCGACGGGCTCGGCCGCCGGCCGGATGGCACAATCGCCGGCGCCGGGATTTTTCTCGATGAGGGCATCAGGCGTCTGATCCGCGCGGGCATCGCGCCGCACGCCGCCTTGCACGCCGCCACCGCCGCCCCAGCTGAGGCTCTGGGCCTTGCCGACCATGGCCGCATCGCCCCCGGTCAGCGCGCCGATCTGATCTGGTGGGGCGATGATTTCACCATCCGCCAGGTCTGGGTCGGCGGCCGATTGCACAATGCCCAAACGCACGATGCACCATCCGGCCCGCCCCTCACCCTGCGCGGCCCGGCTCTGCCGGCCACCGAAGCGATGCAGGCCGGGCTTGACGATCTCGATATCTGGCCGGCCAGCGCCATCATCGAGACTTTATTGGCGCAGGAACGCGCAGCCCAAGCCGCCTTGGCGCGCAGCGCCCCGTCATTGGCGCGCCTCGCTGAAGCCGCCGGCGCACGGATCGCGGGCGGCGGGCGGCTATTCTACGCCGGTGCCGGCACCTCCGGCCGCCTTGCTTTGCTCGATGCCGTCGAATGCGGCCCCACCTTCAATCTGCCCGATCATATCATCATCCCGCTCCTGGCCGGCGGCCCGGGGGCCATGCTCCACGCGATCGAAGGGGCCGAGGACGACCAGGCCGCCGCCGCCCAGCAACTCGCCGCTTATGGCATCCACCGCGGCGACACGCTGGTCGGCATCGCCGCCTCGGGGCGGACGAATTTTGTCGAAGGTGCGATTCACGCCGCCCGCCGCGCCGGCGCATTGACCGGCTGCATCGTCAATAATCTCGCCTCACCGATCGCCGCCCTGGTCGATATCGCCGTTGAAATCGATTCCGGCCCCGAGGTGATTTCCGGCTCAACCCGACTATCAGCCGGCACCACGCAGAAAATCGCCCTGAATTGCCTGTCCAGCACCATCATGATCATGGCCGGCAAAACCTATGGCGGCTTCATGATCGATGTGCGGGCGAGCAATCAGAAATTGCGCCAGCGCGCCGCCCGGATCGTCCAGTCTATCACCGCCTGCGATCAGGCGGCCGCCGAACATGCCCTCAAATCCACAGGATTCTCGGTCAAACCCGCCATCATCATGCTGCGCCATCATGTCGATGCAGCACAGGGGGCGAATATCTTAAATCAGCATAACGGCAATTTACGCCAGGCTCTGAACGCCACGCCGACAAAAACTGATCAGATCGAACCAGCATAATCCCGCAGTACAGTTCGATAAAACAATGAAATTCCACACATAGTTGTGACCAATATTCACTTTCCAGTGTGAAATCCAACAACATTCAATTCCGCGTGAGTCCATCAATGAACGCTGGCGACGCGCTGATTTTTACCGCAATCAAGCATCGTATTTATATTGGCTTGAAACGGAGCGCGGGGAAAAGATGGCCGAGAGAACAACACAACGACATCACTCAAAAATATTTGCAGCTTGCCTGATTGCGTCCATGGCGTTGCCCGCCATCGCTTCCGCCCAAATGTCACCGATGGCCGCGATGATGCAGCAAGGCGGCATTTTGGCGACCAGCGGTGTCGCCACCATCAGCGGCGCCGGCGGCGGCGG